>JBBSEZ010000177.1:0-18504 GCA_038239195.1 Gemmatales bacterium | reverse complement strand
GCCTTCGCCGACCGCGAGCGTTACTACGGCGACCCCGCCTTCGTGAAGGTCCCGCTCGCGCGTCTGCTGTCGAAGGAGCACGCGGCCGTGCGCCGCAAACTCATCGACCCGCGCAAGGCGTCGCTGGAGATGCGCCCCAGCGACGCGCCGAAGTTCGAGCCGGGCGGGGACGTGCCGCGCCCGGCGCCGGGCGAGGAGGAACACGACCACGACACGACGCACACGTGCGCCGTCGACGCGAGGGGCAACATGATGGCGGCGACGTGCAGCGGCGGGTGGATCCCGTCGTCGCCGGTGATTCCGGGATTGGGCTTTCCGATGGGGACGAGAGGGCAGATGTTCTGGCTCGACCCGCACCACCCGAACGTGGTGGCGCCGCGCAAGCGCCCTCGAACGACGCTGACGCCCTCGCTGGTGCTCGAGGACGGCAAGCCGCGGATGGTGTTCGGGACGCCCGGGGGCGATCAGCAGGACCAGTGGACGCTGCAGTTCTTCCTGAACGTCGTCGAGTTCGACATGAACCTGCAAGAGGCGGTGGACGCGGCGAACTTCCATACCACGCACTTTCCGAGCTCGTTTTATCCACGCAAGGCAACGCCGGGCGGACTGGTGGTCGAGTCGCGCATCCCCCAGATGACGCGGCGGGCGCTGGCGGCGCGCGGACACAAGGTCACGGCGGTGGGGGACTGGGTGAACGGGCGGGTGATGGCGGTGCAGATGGGGGCGAACGGCGTCCTTCAGGGGGCGGCGTCGCCGCGGGCGCAGATCGCGTACGTGACAGGGGATTGAAGGGCGCCCCTCCGAACAGGAACTCGGAAGGTGGCGGGGCCGTTCGGCACTTTGCGCGCCGGGCCGCGCGGAACCGGACTGGCAACTCCGTTCAGGTGGGGCGTTTGGTGAGGCGGGTTTCCCCGCCAAAGACCTCGAACCGCCGCCATTCCATCCCCGGCTCCCAGCCCGCCGGGAACACCTCGAAGAACGTGCTCTGCCGGACGGCGGCTCGCTGCAAGAACTCCTTGAGACGGCCGATCCAAAGTTCCAGGTCCTCACCAGCGGCCAACGCGAGGTCGATGTTGAAGCCCTCCACCCCACTCCCGCCGCCAGTGATCTCTCCCGCAGGCCCCAGAAAGGCTTCGAGGTCGTACTCCAGGTCGGCGCGCGCCGCCCCTTCCTCACCCGCCTGGCAGTAGATGTAGACGTCAGCACTCATGTCTCACCCCTGCGCCGCTCGCTAGCCCGGGGAGAACGGTCGAGGGAGCGTCATGCGAGCTCACTTTCCACGGAGGGCGGTGCTGAAGATTGGCCGTCCCCGTTCGCGACCTTCCCTGGACCGTCGGAGTTGTGGCGAATCGCCCCCCAATCGATGCTTGCCACCCAGCAGTGTTCTTCGGCCGAGTAGGTCACGACGCCCTCGACGAGCAACTCGTCCAGCTCCCCCTTCTCGTTGGCGTCATCGGAACACAAGGTCAGGAGCAGTCCTTCGCGCAACTCGACCTGCTGGCGCGCCAGGTCCTCCATGGTCCCAATACAATTCAGCCGCAGGCGCCCCCGGGCGTCCGCGTTGTGGAAGTCTCCGTAGACCCTTGGCTTGACCATGTTGGCCCTCCGTGCGTCAAGGCGCCTTCGCCGGATTGGGAAGGGTTGGCGTGAGCAACCGGCTCGCCTCGTCGGGGCTGAGGCCGACCAGGGTGGCGTGGTGCGGACTGCGACCAGTGGTTCGGATCACGTCGCCGCCCGCGGCTCGGATGGCGCCAACAGTCGTCGCGCCGACCTGACCGTGGGGCAAGCCCGCCGCGAGCTCCGCCACAGACGCCCCAACCTCGCATTCAACCGATGTGCCCGTCACGCCGCTGGGATGAGTTGTGGTCCCGCGATGGACGTCTGCCGGTTGGTTGCGTCCACCTCGCACCACGAGGGCCTCATCGGGGATCCTTTCCGCCATCGCATTCTCTCCCGCGAACCGGAACACGCCCCTCCTTGGTTCGCCCTCTCATCGCTTCCTTATCCTACCCGAGGCCCGGGGGGCGAAGCAATCGCCCTCCCTGCCTGGACCTTCCCCGTGACGCACTTCCCGAGCTCGTTCTCCCCGTGCGCGGCTTCGCCGCGGGCGCAGATCGCGTACGTGACGGGGGATTGAAGAGGCTGCCTGACGAGCGAAGCGCCTGCTGTTCCGGAGAAAGGCCGATCCCTTCGAGCTCGGTCGTTCTGCTCCTCGGTCCCTGTTGACAGCAGGCGCCGCAGCCGTTATTTCCCATTCTCCTCTCATTCCGACCTCTGGCCCGGAGAGCTCGTATGGCCTTGCGCAACTTATCCGTCGTGGCGGCGTTGCTCGTGCCGCTCTCGGCCTCCGCCGGGCTCTCCGCCCAGGAAGGGCCGGGCCTTCCCGCACCCGAAGGGCCCCAGCCGGGCCAGCAACATTGGGTGGGGGCGAACCTGTCGGTGTTCCAACCGACCGTGGCCCGCCTTCAGTTGGCGGTCTCCCACCAGCAGGGGCACACCTGGCTCGCCGAGGTCTACGGCGGCAGCGAGTTGTTCGACTTCATGGCCGGCGGCGGGGGGCCGCGTCCAGTTCACCGCGGCCTCGAACGAGCGCGGCGACGCGCTGCTCATCAGCCCCGGCCTTGGCCTTCACGTGCTCCCCCATTCCACCGGGTACTTTTCCAGCGGATCGACCCAGACCTTCGCGGCCGCGGACGTGGACGTCTCGAGGGCCCACGACTTTTCCCCGCACGTCGCCTACGAGCTCGGCTTCAAACTGGGGCTTGCAGGGCGCCTGGCCGGCGAGGGAGATCGCCTTCTGATGTTCAACAAGAACCTGTTCCCGATCGTAAAACGTCTACAACGGCTTCCGCTTCTGATCCTCTGGCGTGAAGAGGCCGCCCCTCAGCGGGGCGCGCCCACGCTGTTCGATTGCGCGCTGGCGCTGCTTCGGCCCGCGCCGGTCAGCCACCACGCCCCACCCGTCACCAGCCCCAGCACGGCGGCGGCTGCGGCCAGCAGGCGCCACAGCGGGCGGCGCGCGGCCTGAGGCGGGCCGCCCCACGGCATCAGCGCCGCGATCGCTGCCGCCGGCGTTTGATACCGCTGCTCGGGCTTCTTGGCCATCAGGCGCGAGACGATGGCCGACAACTCCTCGGGCACGCCCGGCACCACCTGATGGAGCGGTTCTAATTCGCGCAACTGGTGGGCCATCAACTTTGCCGCGATCGACTTGCCGCCGAAGGGCGGGTGCCCCTGGATCATGGCGTAGAGCGTTCCGCCCAGGCTGTAGAGGTCGGCGCGGATGTCGGCCTCGTGGCTGTCGAGGGCCTGCTCGGGCGCCACGTAGTCGGCGGTCCCCAGCACCGAGCTGTCGGCCAACTTGCGCGTCAGATCGTCGGTCGAGTCCTGGAAGAAGCGCGCCAGGCCCATGTCGAGCACCTTCACCGTCCCGCTCTCGTCGAGGAGCAGGTTGGCGGGCTTGACGTCGCGGTGGACCAACCCGCGCTCGTCGGCGTGCTGGAGGCCCCGCGCTGCCTGGAGCGCGTAGCCGACGGCCAGGCGGTAGGGCAGCGGGCCTTCGTCGCGGATCACGTCTTCGAGGTTCTTCCCCTTCGCGTATTCCATTGCGAAGTAGTGGGCCCGCCCGGCCTGGTTGATCTCGTAGGCCTTGATGACGTTGGGGTGGTCGAGCGCCGCCACGGCCCGCGCCTCGCGGTAGAAGCGCTGCAATGAGGCGGGGTCGGAGGCCTTGCTCGGCGGTAACACCTTGAGGGCCACGCGGTGGCCGAGCGTGCGGTGCTCGCCGAGGTAGACGGCGCCCATGCCGCCCTTGCCCAGAGGCCCAAGGACCTTGTAGGGCCCGAGAAAGAAGTTCTTGTGCTTGCCCGCCAGCAGCAGACGGACCTGAAAGGGCGTCAACAGCCCGGCCTCGACCAGGGACTCGGCCGCGTCGGGCGGGTGGGCCGGCAACGGCTGGCGCTCCAGGTAGGTCTCGAGCGCCCCGTACACGAGGCCGCTCTTGTGCAGCAACTCCAGCAACGCCTCGGTGGAGGTTGGCGCGGGCATGGTGGGGCCGTGGAGAAGGGGCCGGGAGAAGGAGCGAGACTGCTCAGGTATAGACCACGTTCCCGCCCGGGGCAAATCTGCCTGCGGCGCGGAACGCTTCTCGCGAAACGACGAGCAAGAGGGCTTCGACTACCTCAGCGTTTCGAGCGCCTGCGCCAGCACGAAGGCGCGCAGGGCAGGGCTGGCGGTGATGTTGAGGTGGTGCAGCCACGCCGGGGAGACCGGCGCGGCGGGGGCGTCGAGGTCGTGGTTCTGAATCTCCGCCCTCGAGCCCGGGGCGGGGCGCAGCACGCCGGCCGGATAGAGGCGCCGGCGCGAGCGGTAGAGGTGGACGGCCCGGCGCACGTTGGCGGGCACGGGCGGAGGGAAGGCGACGTCGATGCAGACGAGCAGATCGACCGCGACCCCGTGGCGCTCCAGCGCCGCGGCGGCGTGCAGCGCGTAGCGCCCGCCGCAGGAGTGGCCGACGAACACCACGGGGCCAGCCGGGGGCGCGGCGAGCAGCTCGCGGCGGGCCCAGCGGTCGCCGACGCAGCGTAGGTCCTCGGCGCGGAACCCGGCGCGGCGGAGGTCGTCGCACAGCAGGCCGAAGCCGCGGCTGAAGACGATGCCGTTGCCGCGCAGCAAATAGGCCTGGCCGAGCGCCTGGGCGGGGTTGGGCACACGGGTCGTGGCCCAGCCGATGCGCGTGCCGAAGGCGAAAGGCCAGAGGTAAGCAGAGAGCCTCATCCACGCGCCCTCAAGTAGGGGGGGCCTCGTCGGGTGGCGGGGCTTCGGCCTTCCCGATCGCGTGCAAGGGCCCGAGTCGAAGCAAGGCCGGCCAGCGCAGCATCGCGACCGCGACCACGAGGAGCGTGCCGACGCCCCCGCCGACGACGGAGGCGACGGGGCCGAAGTAGTGGGCCGTCAAGCCCGACTCGAACGCCCCCAGCTCGTTGGACGAGCTGATGAAGATGCTGTTGACCGCCGCGACGCGCCCGCGCATGTCGTCGGGTGCGAGCATCTGCATCAAGGTGCCGCGCACCACCACGCTGACGTTGTCGAGCGCTCCCGTCAAGGCCAGCAGCGCGAGCGACAGGTAGAAGTTGGTCGATAGGCCGAAAGCGATCGTGGCGGCGCCGAAGCCGGCCACAGCCAGCAAGAGCGACAGGCCGGCCCGGCGCAGGGGCGGGCGGTGGGCCAGGACGACGGCCATGCCCAGCGCGCCCACCGCGGGGGCGGCGCGCAACCAGCCCAGCCCGTCGGGGCCGACCTCCAGGACGTCGCGGCAGAAGACCGGCAACAGCGCCGTGGCCCCGCCCAGCAGCACGGCGAACAGGTCGAGCGTGAGGGCGGCCAGCAGCAACTCCGTGCGCAGGACGAACCGAGCGCCCGCCAGCAGCGACGACAGCGAGCGCCCCGTCGAGAGGGGCGCCCCGGAACGGGGCTGGATGGGCGCCAGCAGCACGACGCACGCCAGGGAACAAGCCCCGGCGACGAGATAAGCCGGAGTGGCCTGCCTGGTCCAGGCAATCACCAGGCCGCCCAGCGCCGGGCCCGCGACGTTGGCGAACTGCCAGCCGCTGCTGTTCCAGGTGACGGCGTTGTGGAGCGCGCCCTCCGGGACGACCTGATACACCAGCGACGTGCGCGCGGGGGCGCTGAACGCTCGGCCGGCGCCGGCCAGGAGCAAACAGACGAAGACGAGGGGGACGGGGCCCTGGGTCAGGGAGAGGATGGCCAGCGTGGCCGAGGCGAGCAGCATTCCGCCCTGGGCGCACTGGAGCACGACCTTGCGGCTGTAGCGGTCGGCGACGTGCCCCGCCGGGAGCGCCAGCAGCAACACCGGGAGGAATTGCGCCAGCCCCGCCAGGCCGAGGTAGGCCGGGGAACGGGTGCGCTCGTAGAGCTCCCAGCCGACGGCGACGGCCTGCACCTCGCCACCGAGGCTGGACAGCACCCCGCCGCTCAGCAGGTGGCGGTAATCGCGGTGGCGCAGGGCAGCGTAGGGGTCGTGAGCGGGCCCCGTCACAGGCGCACCGCCCGGCCGAAGCGCTCGCGCAGCATCTCTTCGACGTCGTCGCCCATTTTGTTGTGGAAGAGGAGCAGCGTCGTCAGCCCGCCCAGTTCGGTCGAGGCGCCGAGGGCCCTGCCGCCGGCGGGGCCGATCTCGCACTCCCCGAGCCACAGCTCGCGCAGGCGCGGGAAGTGCGCGGACGCCAGGGCGATGGCGCCTTCGTCCCCGATCCGGGCGCTACCCAGGTCCAGTACCCGCAAGCTCGACAGGCCGTGGGAGGCCGACAGCGCCTGCGCCCCGGAGGGGCCGATCTTCTGACCGTCCAGGCGCAGTTCCCGGAGCCGTCCCAAATAAGGCGACACCGCCAGGGCCGCCACCCCCTCGTCCCCAAAGGGGCCGTCCACGCGCAGCTCCTGGAGCTGGCCCAGGTAGGGGGACGCCGCCAGGGCGCTCAGGCCCCGGTCGCCGACCGCGTTCTTCGCCAGCGAAAGCCGCCGCACGCCGGTCAGGCCGGGCCAGGCGGCCAGCGCGGCGGCGCCTTCGTCGCCGATCACATGGCCGTCGAGCGTCAACTTGCGCAGGCGACCGAGGGTGGACGCGGAAGCCAGGGCTCGCGCCCCTTCCGGCCCCAACCGGGCATCGTGTCCGGTGCCAATCTGGCCGTTGTCGAGGAGGAGAGACGACAGCTTGCCCAGCTGGGGCGACGCCGCCAGGGCGGTCACGCCCTCGACCGTCAGAGGGACGTCGCCCAGCCAGAGCCAGGACAGGTTGGCCAGGTGCGGCGAGCGCGCCAGGGCGACGATGGCTTCCGTGTCGAGGACGTTGCAGTGGAGGTCGAGCCGCTCCAGGCCGGCCAGGGAGGGCGTGCCGGCAAGCCGCACCACGTCCTCGGTGCCCAGGTTGTTGCAAAGTCCGAGGTCGCGCAGGCCCTGGAGTTGGCCCTTCTCCACAAGCACGCGAAGGCCGGCGGGCCCCACGTTCCACCTGCCGCCGAGTTGGAGCCGCTTCAGGCGCCCGAGGAGCGGGGACGCGACGAGGGCCTCCATCCCCGAGGGGCCGACGGCGTTGAACCACAGGTCGAGCGCCTCCAGCCGGGGCAGGTTCGGCGAAGCGGCGAGGGAGGCCAGCCCGCGCGGGCCGATGGCATTGCTGCCAAGCTCAAGCTCGCGCAGATTGCCGAGATGCGGCGAGGCGGCGAGGACCTCGGCGTGGCGCGCTTGCAGGTTGTTGAAGCGCAGGTCGAGCGTGCGCAGCCGCTCCAGCCAAGGCGAAGCCATGATCTCGGCGAAACGATCCGCGATGGCGTCGGGAGAGAAAAGCCCCTCCGCGAACTCCCGGAGGTGGAGCGCATGCAAGGGCGTCGCGGCGAAGAGGCGGGCGGCCGAGGCCTCGAACGCCCCGGCCGTCACCTCGACCTTGGCGACGAAACCGCGCTGGAACACGTCCCCGTTGTCGTCATCCTCCAGGTCGGGTCGGGCCTCCTCCGGGAGCTCGCTCAGCCAGCCCTTGCCGTGCTCCCCCACCAGGCGCGCCTCGCGGTCTTCGAGGTCGTCGCGTTTCGGATCGTCCTCGGGCAAGCGCGCCAGCTCGCACTGCACGCGGATCAGTTCGGCGCGCGCGGCGTCCCCGTGGTCGTCGAGCCAGTCGGCGTAGACCAGGCGCGGCGCGTCGTCGTCGGGAGATTCGAGGATGGCCTGGTGGAAGGCGTCGTCCTGCGTCATGGGCTGCGTCCGGGTGGAGCGGGCGGAGGTTATTGTAGGGGCTCACCCTGCCGTGAGACCGGCTTTCCAGCCGTTCGGGGGCGCAGGTCGAGGGGGGAACAAGGAACGTCAATCCGGTACAATGTCGTCGGAGGTGTACCATGCCGATTCACGATTGGGCCCGCGTTCCAGCCGGGACGTACCACTTCTTCCACCAACGGTGGATCTCCGCCCTCGCCGACGCGCTCAACGCCGGCGGGTTGCCCGAGGGCTATTTCGCCATGAGCGAGGTGGACGCGAAAGGGCCAATCCCGGACGTGCTCGCGCTGAAGGCCCAGCCGCCGACGCCCCCTTCCGGTCCGGCAGGGCTCGCCGTTCTCGACAGCCCCCCCCGCGCCCGCATCGTGAGCCGCGGGGAGAACACGGCCGGGTACGCGCGGCGGGCCGACCGCCTGTCCGTTTACCTGCCGCAGGGGGAGTTGATCGCCGTCATCGAGATCGTGTCGCCGGGGAACAAGGACAGCACGAACGCCCTGAAAGCGTTCGTCCGCAAAGCCGGGAAGTTCCTCCGTCGCGGCGTCCACCTGTTGGTCGTCGATCTGTTCCCGCCGTCGGCCCGCGACCCGCACGGCATCCACAAGGCGATCTGGGACCAGTTCAAGGAAGAGCCGTTTGAACTGCCGGCGGACCAGCCGTTGACCCTCGCGGCGTATGCCGCCGGTTCAGAGAAAGTCGCCTACGTCGAGAACGTGGCGGTCGGGGACCGCCTCCCGGACATGCCGATCTTCCTGACGCCGGATCACTACGTCCCGTGCTCGCTCGAAGCGTCGTACCAGGTCACCTGGGGCGTGTTCCCCAAGGCCCTCAAGGGGCCGCTCGAACTTCCCCCGAAATGACGGCCCGGGCGCTGCCCTCGGACACGACAAACCGCGCCAGGGCGAGCCTGAAACCACTTCTTCGCGGGGCGCACCCAGGGCGGGCTCGATCTCACCCTCGCACCACGTGCTCCACTCGATGCGCCTCGCAGAGGTCCGGCACCTCCCACCTGTCGATCAATCGCTCGATCGCCGTCTCGGGGACAGGCGCCGGCCGGCGCCGGTTCTGCGGGAACAGTACGTCGGGCCCCGCCTCGACGTAGACGATGCGAACGCGGGCCCGGTAACTCAGCAACAACTCCAGCGTCTGTCGCCGCAACTGCCGGCTCACGTTCGTGCCGTTCCAGACGAAGCGCTCCCCCCGGCGCAGGTGCTCCCGCGCCCGCTCGCGCGCTTCATTCACGACCTCGCCCTGCTTCTCGGCCGGGCCCACGTTCAGTTCCTCGCGCAGGGCGTCCAGCGAGACGACCGGCCAGTCGGCGAAGTGCGCGCGGACGTGAAAGTCCTTGCCCGCACCGGGCAGCCCGGCCATCAGCACCGCGTCGGCCCGGAAGTCCTCGTACACGAGGGCCTCGGGCGCCCGGCCCTCGTCGAGGAAATAGACGACGCGCGTGTGGTCCGACGGGAAGGCGTAGGGCCTGTCCCAGCACCCCTCCTCGCGCACCGCCTGGGCGAACAGGGCGACGTTGTCGAGCAGGCGCTGCTTGTCCACGCAGATGCGCCCGCGCACGTCGGCCTCCGCCAGGAGCGCAAGGTGATCGCAGCGCGCCGTCTGGCTCACTTCCAGCGCCAGCCGCCGCGCGTCCGGCCGGTCGATCAGATAATAGGGCACCTGATGATAGCGGATCAGCGCCGCGATCGATTCGCGGACGGCGAAAGGGGCGTTTTGCCGCCACAACAGGCCCCGCGCCAGGATGGCGCCGCGGCGCGAATGGCCGCGCGAGCGGATGCGGCCGTCCGGCTCGACGCGCGTGCAGTCCGGCTTGCCGACGTCGTGCAGCACCGCGGCCACGAACACGAGGCGGCGCTCCGCCTCGGGCAGGGCCCGCCACGCCGGTAAGGCGACCAGTTCCTCGCACACCATGCGCACGTGCGTCCCCACGTCCCCCTCGGCGTGGTGGATCGCGTCCTGCGGGCAGCCGGCGAGCGCCTCGATCAACGGGCATTCGCGGGCCAACTCGTCCCACGGGACGAGCCACTCCGGGGGCGAGGGGCAGTGCGCCAACAGGTCGGTCATGGCGTGCTCCCAAAGATCTGCACGCCCTCCGCGAGTCGGTTGGGCACGATGGGGCGCTTGAGCCAGTGCGTGCCGGAATCGAGTACGGTGGTCAGGAAGCCGGCGCGCACGTACTTGAGGCGCTCGACCACGCGGCCCTCTTCCTCGATCTTGACGTACAGCCCCTCCATCAGTTCGGAGGAGTCGGTCTCCTGCCAGGCGCGCTCCCAGGTCAGGCCTGCCGTGCGCGCGGCCTCGTTGAGGTGGTCGCGCCAGTGGGGGCCCTTGAAGCGCGACGCGCCGATCAGGGCGGCCATCTCCGGGGGACAGTCTCCTTCGTGGAGCACGGGGACCGACACGACGGGCGCCCCGGCCAGGAGGGCGCGGCGGCGCGGCGTGGACAGGAACTCGTCGGCCTCGACGTCGAGGGCGTCGAACTCGAGGAAGTAGTGAGGCAGCTCGTCGTAGAAGACGGTGTGCTTGGCGTAGAGCCATTCGCCGAAGAGCGCGTAGCGGGGCCCGAGAATGGGCCAGAGCTCGTGCGCCACGCGGGCGCCCCATTGCTTGAAGAGAGCGAAGTGCTTCTCGCGCGGCCCGCCGGTGAGAAAGTGGCCGCGGCTCTGGAGGTGGAGCTTGCCGGTCGCGTCGAAGCGCAGCCCCGCGTTGGCGCCGTCGAGCTTCTCCTCGATGACGAGGTGGCGGCCGGCCAGGCGCGCGAATGGCACGCCCTCGAGGTCCTCGTCGCCCGGTTGCAGCCGCGACCCCTCGACGTGGGCCGTGCGCGGATATTTCTGTAGCGCGAACACGGGCCGTCTCCGTCACGCGACCTCGCGCAGCAGCGCACGCAACTGGTCGCGACCGTCGATCGCCGCCTTGGCCATCCCCTTCAGCTTCTCGGCCACCTCGGGGGGGCAGTCGGCGTCGGCGGCGCGATGGAGCGCGGCGCTCTCGTTGCTCCCGAGGCGCTCGACGACGGGCCCCACGAAAGCGGCGCGCTCCGCGGCGGGCAGGGCGCGGGCGCAGGCGGGCAAATCGCGGCGGACGAGCTCGCTGTAGAAGGTGGCGAGGTGGGCGAGGCGAGGCGCGTCGGCCGTCTGGGCCTCGACGAATACCTCGTCGGCGAGTTTGGCGAGAACGTCGGCGCGCTGGCGCGGCGTCGTGGCGTCGCGCAGGCGCTCGGCCCGGCGCTCTTCGAGCTGGGCGAGCAAGTCCTGGCGCTGCGGCTGGCTGCCGTGGGGCAAGGCCCACCAGGCGAGGGCGAACGCGGCCAGGCCGGCCGCCAGGGCGAAGGCCAGGGCCAGCTTTCGACGACCCCCCTCGCGCACTGTGGGGCCGCCCGGCTGGCCCGCGCCGAAAGGCCAGCGCACTTTCACCGGGGCGGGCAGGGCCGCTCGCTCCGGCAGGGGCGCTTGCAGCACGCGCTGAAGAAAGACCTCGCACCGCTCGGCTGGGGGGACGGGCAGGAGGAGGATTTGCCGCTCGGCCTGGAGGAGCCGGCGCTGGGCGGTGCGGCAAAGAGGACAGTGGGCGAGGTGGCCCTGCACCGCAGGGGAAGGCTGGTCTGGGCTTTCGCTGCCGAAGAGCTGGCGGCGGACGGTGTCGCAGTTCATGGTTTCTCCTGTTCCGACTGAGGCGCCAGCAGGCTCAGCAGTTTCTGGCGGGCCTTGAAGACGCGCCAGCGGGCGGTCTCCTCCGTCAGGCCCAAAACGTCGGCGATCTGCCGGAACGAGAGGCCCTCCTCGATGCGCAACAGCAGGGCCCCGCGGAACTCGGCCGGCAACCGCTCCAGGGCCCGGGCGACCCGTTGCAGGGCCTCCTGCTCGAGCAACTCGGCGACGGGCCCCCGGTCGGGGCCGGGGAGGTCCTCGGGCAAGCTGCCGTTGCGCCGCCCGGCCCGATACTGGTTGGCGAAGGCGTTGTGGGCGATGCGAAACAACCAGGCACGGAAGTTCGTGTCGGGCTGGAAGCGGGCCAGGTGGGCAAACGCCTTGAGGAAGGCCTCCTGGGCCAGGTCCTCCGCCGTGTGCCGGTCGCGCGTCAAGTGGTAGAGCCAGCGGTAGAGCCGATCCCAGTACTGCTCGACCAGCGCCGCGAAGGCCTGCCGGTCGCCCGCCTGGGCGGCGCGAATCAGCGCCGGCTCCTCCAACACTTCGTGCGATGGTTTGGAAGACGCCACGCGGCCCGCCCTCGGGTGCCAACCAGGAATCGATCCGACGACGCCTCATTGTACCAGGCCCGGGCCGGACACGCCTTGGTCCGAACGCTCGCCGCCCCTCTCTGGAACACGGGAAGGGCACCACACGTTGGCGCCGGGCCATCGATTTCGCCGAGGCGGCCGAGGCGGCAATTGGCACTACGCCCCCCAAAGGGGCGCTTAATCCGCGAATGCGAACCGGAAATCGTCTATATTTCCTTGACGTTAAGCCCGGGGAAGCTTACGATCCAATGGGAATCTTCTTTCATTTCTCACTTCTCGCAATGCGCCGTCAAGGAGATCCGCGAATGGTTGCGCACGTCCGCTTCCCCGGCCTTGACCTTCTTCACCGCCGGCGCGGGTTCACGCTGATCGAACTGCTGGTGGTGATCGCCATCATTGCCATCCTCATCGGCCTCTTGCTGCCAGCGGTGCAAAAGGTACGCGAGGCCGCGGCGCGCCTGAGCTGCCAGAACAATCTCAAGCAGATTGGCCTGGCCTGGCACAACCACCACGACACGCTCAACGTCTTCCCCTCGGGCGGCGTCGGCTGGCCGGACCCTCCCACCTACCTTGCGCCCGGCCAGCCGGCCACCGGGATCGCCCAGCGCGGGGGCTGGGGCTTCCAGATCCTGCCCTACGTCGAGGCCCAGAACACCTACACGGGCGGCGGCGCAACCACCATCGCCCAATGTCAGATCGTCGCCATCAGCACCCCCAACAAGGTGTTCTTCTGCCCCAGCCGGCGCGCGCCGACGGTCCTCAGCCCCACCGGCAATTGGTATTCCCCGGCCGGGACCTTCGGCCACGCCGTGACCGACTACGCCGCGAGCAACTGGGAAAACACCGGCATCCTTGCCTATGGGTTCGCCGGACACCGCATGGCCGACATCACGGACGGCACCTCGAATAGCCTCATGGTCGCCGACAAGCGCATGGACCTGACGAACCTCGGACAGTACCAGTCCGACGACAACGAAGGCTACACCTGCGCCTGGGACCACGACACCGTGCGCCAAACGACCATCCAGCCCCTGCCGGACTCCCGAAACGGCAGCGGGTGGGGCGAGCTCCGCTTTGGCTCCTCGCACACGGGGCGCTTCAACGCCCTGTTCTGCGATGGGTCGGTCAAGGGCATCAGCTACTCGATCGACCTCACCACGTTCACCAACCTCGGCACCATCGCAGGCGGTGAGGTCGTTGCCGGCAGCAACTTCTGAGGTGGGGGAACGATCCTCATCGTCGAATCGCGGCCCGCGCGGGAGCCTGTCGCCCCGCGCGGGCCGTTGGCCCTTTCTCTCCCTTTGTGGCCAATATCCATGCCAACCTTCTCTTCCCTCCGCGCTCGCGTGCTGGCGCTTACTCTGGTTCTCTTGTTTTCCGGCTGCAAGAGCAGGCCGAAGACGTACAAGGTGACCGGCCGCGTTCATCGCGGTGGGGAAGTCTTGAAAGTGAACCAACCCCAGGTCCTCGGGCGAGTTCGCGTCCAGTTCGTGCCGATCGGAGGCGCGGGAGTTGCCGGTGCTCGCGATGCCGTGGTGGACCACGAGACCGGCAAGTTCGCGGTCAAGGGCCCGGACGGGCAGGGCTTGCTCCCCGGCAAGTATCGCATCTGCATCTACCAGTACGATCCTTTCCCGAGCAACGATGTGCTCCAGGGCGAGTTCGGCGAGGCCAAGAGCCCCTTCGTCCGCGAGATCACCGGCGACAGCGATTTCGACCTCGACCTGGCCAAGCCGAACTGAGGCGGCCTTCCTGCGCGGGGGAGGTGCCTTTTGCGGGGCCAACCTCACTCCCAGTGCTTGCGCCAGTCGGACCGGAAGGCCTCCTGGAGCCGGCGGAAGTAGGCCGTGGTCTTGACCTTGGCCATCCAACGGCAATGCCCCTCGCCGCCCTTGCAGATGACGCCCTCGGCGGTGTCGAACTTGCCCGCCCGCACGTCCGCGATGAATTCGCGGGACAATTCCCCCCGGTGGACCACGCGGGGGATGCCCAGGTGGCCGAACCGCTCGACGAACTGCTCGGCGGAAACGAAGCCCCGCCGATGCACGTTCACGTCGATCAGCACGACGCGGAATGGCTCGTTGGAATCGACCGCGAGCACTCCCGGATCGTGCTGGCCGGCGAAGCTGTGCGGGCCGAAGAACTCGAAGTAGGCGGTCGCCTCGCGGGGCCGGCCCAGACTGGGGCCGGCCGCGAACGCCTTCGCCAGGCCCTCGCCGTAGCCGTCGAGGATCAGTTGGACGGCTCGGCCAAGGAGCGGCTGCGAAGCATCGAGCCGGCGCCTGCGGCTGCCGAACTGGTGCCAGCCTTTTTTGTGGTCCCACTCCGCACGGACGTTGGAGCCGTCCAGCTTGTCGAAGGCGACGAACGGCCGCCCCAGGTAGTCGTCGGCGGACTGGGCGAGCAGATGGCCGGCCGCCGGTATGCTCGGGTATTCCTTCATCGCTCATCTCCTTGGGTCGTCGATCTCCAGTAGCCGCAGCGCCGCCCGCAAACGGGACACGGCGGCGTACGTGCGAGCTCGCCGGGGCCGAAGGAGAACGAGGCCAGGCGGTCGCCCGCCACATGCATGGTTTTGCTCACTGCCCGGTATTCTCGTACACGCGAGAGGACGCAGTGTCGCTTCGCAGATAGCCCTGACCACCCAGGTTCACGCGCCTTGAGGGCCTGCGGGCCCTGGGCAAGCTAACGGTCCTGCCGCGTGAGGAAAAGTACTCGCGGCACGCCAGGTGCATTGTTGCTCCCGCGACAGGAAGCCCACGCCCGAACAGGAGGTAGTCATGGCCACCCTTCAACGTCCTCTGCCCTCCCGAGCCCGTACCCCCAAGGCCGAGCAGGGGGAGCAGGCCCTCCCCCCTGCGGCTGTCACCGCGGAGCGGGTCCAGGAGATGCTGCGGGAGATCGCGTTCGTCCTCCACGCCACCCGCGTCGTGGGGCGGATGGATGAGGGGGTGGCGGCGAAGAAGGGGTGATGGCCGCTCCTGCCCGGGACGTGTGGAGCGCCAGCAAGGCAGAGCACGGCGAGGTGGCGACACTGCCACCTCGCCGGATGGCCCCGGCTGCGGCCGTTCTTCCACCACGTGAAGAATCGGAGCGTCGTGCAGTCCGGCAGCGGCAACAGGCTGCCGCGGACCAGCGCCCCGCCGGACAGGGGACGGCGCGGCGCTGGTCGCGTCCTCGTCCGGCCGTTATTTCAGCCCCGGGATTTCGAGGCCGTACTTCGGAGCGACGGTCAGCAACTTCTCGATGTCCGCATGGGTGACCGGCGGCGGCGACGACCGATCCTTCGCCTCCTGGCCGACCTCCGCGAAGTACCTCTCCAATCCTGAGGGCGTGACCACGATCAGCATCTTCGCGGTCGCTGCGCCAATGTTCTTGAACGTGTGCAGGCTGCCCCTCGCCAGCGTCATCCACGTACCCGCCGTCGCGGCGAAGTCCCTGCCGTCGGCGTAGAAGGCCAGTTTGCCCTCCAAGACGTAGAACGCCTCGTCCTCGCGGCGGTGGAGGTGAGGTGGGGGCCCGCCGCCGGGCGGCACGACCGCGTAGATCAGGGCGTAGGCCCCGCCCGTGTCCTCGCCCGCGGCCAGGATCGTGTACAGGTCGCCCACCACCCAATAGGCCCGGCCTTCGCCGGCCGGAAGCACGCCGGTTTGCATGTCGATCTCCTTTCCCCCGCCATTCTGGCGACGCCGGGGTTGCGCTGCAACAGCAGGCCGGGCAGGCTCCTGCGGGGGCCCTGATCGCAGAGGAGCACGGCCCGCTTGGGTTGGCCGTGCTCCTCGAGCGAATCGACACCCACCAGTCATGGTGTGTCTTCGGGGACCGCACGGATAGCGTCGTGGGAGCTCATCCTGTCCCAGCTCACCGCCACGTCCTGAAACAGTCCCACAAGGCGTCGCGGTCCACGTCCGCGAGGACTAGGTCGCCCTTCTCGTCCGCGACGGTGCCCCAGCCGCCCTCGACCTTCACCACCCGGCCGCGGGCCCAGGTGCCAATCTCCGGGTGCAGGTGACAGACCGCCGCCGTCGGGTCGTGCCACTTCTTGGCCTCGTGCGCCCGCAGCTAGAGCTCCATGCCGGCCATGAACAGCACCTGGGCGGGACTGCCCGGGCACCCGGCGGGCATCGTCGCGTGGAAGGCCCGGTCGTACAGGAGGGTGTGGCAGACGTTCTTGCCGACGAACTGCCGGTCGGGTATCGGGGCCTTCAGCAGGGCCTCGGCCCCCTTGCGGTCGCCGTTGAGGTTGAACGTCGGCACCCACTCCTTGCCCTCGAACTGAGGCAGGCGGACGCGGGGGGCGTGGAGGCGATAGCTCAGGAAGCCGCCCTGCATAGTCAGCCGCTGGGGCACGCGGGCGTCGGGCCGGGACAGGTAGCGGGCCGTGGACGTGCAGGGGCCGATGACCAGAAACTGGCAGCTTGGGTGCCGCTCCATCGTGGAGGCGATCACCTCGTCGCCGGGGCCGTCGTGGCCGGCCTCGCGGGGGAAGCCGAAGCGGGCGAGCAACTCGTGGTGCATCCCGCCGCTGCTGCACTTGCGACTGTCGGGCTTCGAGGCACCCACCGCGGCGTCCAGGCCGAGTGTTTTGACGAGCATCCAGGCGACGGCCAACTGGTCGCGGTCGCCGGGGACGACGGCGATGGCCCGCAGGCGGGCGCCCGCCGCCGCCAGGTAGCAGAGCGTGAAGAAGTCGTCGGGGTCGTGGCCCAGGTCGGTCTCGACGATCAGGTCCATCGTGCGCCCTCCTTCTCCTTCGGACACGATGGAGCAAGGGCCGGTTCGTGATCGGCTCGCCTGCCGACAGGGCGGTCCTCTTGCGATCTCCACCCTCCGCGCCTAGACTGGCCCGGTGGGCGGGGAAGGCTCGCCTGGCCTCGTCGGAGGACACCTCCTCGACGTTGGGGGACGACACCCGGGAGGCCGGAGGGGTGGCAGAGTGGCCGATTGCAGCGGTCTTGAAAACCGCCAACGTCGCAAGACGTTCGAGGGTTCGAATCCCTCCCCCTCCGCTCGGGCCCTTTACGATTTTCCCGGCAGCGCGTCCAGCTCCGCCAGCAGCCGCGCCCCCACCTCCGGCCGGGCCATGCCCACGTAGGCAATCGTCCCCCGCAGCCACTCCCGGAAGTGGGGCCGGCCCGTGCGGTTCTGCGCCTCCAGCCCCTCGGTTCGCGCCCGGTGCAGGATGGCGCGCAGCCGGCGCACGTCCTCGCGGCGGACGCCAGCCCGGTCGTTGACCACCAGCCCCGTGACCTGCTGGGCGGCGTTGCGGCGCTGGACGCGGGTCTTCTTCGCGTTGACCGCGAAGCCTTCCTCCTCGGCGAGGTGCCGCACGCGCGCCATCAGGTAGCCGACCCGTTCGTTGAGGTCAGCGCGGCCGGAGAAGGTCAGGTCGTCGGCGTAGCGCGTGTAGGTCAGGCCCAGCTTGACCGCCAGGCCGTTCAACCGCTTGTCGAGCCGCCGGGCCACCTGGTTGGAAAGCGCCGGGCTGGTGCAGGCGCCCTGCGGCAGGCCGCGTGGGCCGGTGGCAACGTGGTAGGTCGTGCCGTCGTGGACTACGGTCGTGCGTGGGCACTCCGTGCAGAGCAGCGCCAGCACGGTCGCCACCGCCGGAGAGTAGCCGGCCCGGTGGAAGACGCTGCGCACGCGCGGGAAGCCGATGCTGGGGAAAAAGTCGGCCAGGTCGAGGTTGGCCACCACCGCCCGGTTCGTGTGCAGCAGCGCATTGGACAGGGTGCCGCGGCGGCGGACGAACCCGTGGGCTGGGGGCTCGGTGGGCAGCTTGCTCAACACCTGCGCCAGCACCCAGCGCTGGGCCGCCTTCAACGAGCGGTGCGGGGCGCTCAAGGTGCGAGCCCCCCCGCTCTTCTTCGGGACGGTGAACTGGACGTAATGCACGCGCGTCGCCACCTCGGCGTGGAACGCCAGCCAGCGCAGGCGCGGCACCGGCACCCCCAGCGCGGCGGCGACGTCGGCAGGCGTGCTGAGCAAAGGGAGGCCCAGCGCGGTGAGGCGCTCCGCGTCGCTGGTGCGCTCGCCAAGGAGGCCCGAGACGCCACGGCCCAGGTAGACGACGTCGGTGGCGCGGCGATGGGCGATGGCGTCGGACCGCTTCTGCTTGCGGGCGGCGGCCTCGGCCTTCTTGGCCGCCTTGCGCCGGGCCCGCTCCTCCTTGTCGGCCTGCACGGCCAGCTCGCCGGCGCGGCCGGCCTGGTGCTGAATGCCCGTCTGCGTCGGGCGCACGCGCTCCATCTCGGCGCCGACCTCGTGGATCTCGACGAGCTGTTCGGGCGTCAGCAGGCCGTTGGCCACCAGGGCGCGGTCGATCATCCGGGTGCGCGGGTCGTCGGTCGGCGGGACCAGGTCGCGCCGCCCGAACCACGCACTGCGGAGCCCGCCCTTCCGCGCCTCCGCGCGGAGGTCTTCGCCCTCGACGGGGAGGAAATCCGACGCGCTGAGGTCGAGCGTTCCCGGCG
>JBBSEZ010000176.1:0-18516 GCA_038239195.1 Gemmatales bacterium | reverse complement strand
GGATGGAGCCTGGCGCCGCCAACAACCCCCCGCGGGGGGGGGGCCCCCCCCAACTGGTGGGGGGGGTGCCCCGCGGGAGGTTTCGCGCGAAACGACAAGCAAGATGGGGGGGCCCTCAGAACGAGGGGCGCGGGAGCCAGCCATCGTACTCCTTCACGAAGGGCCAGCGCTGTTCGGGGAGGCCGATCTTCGTCGGGTTCGCGCGGACGTACTCGACGATGCGCTCCATGTCCTTGCGCGCGTTCAGGAACACGTCCCAGCCCGGGCCGCCCCAGACGGGATGCGTCTCGTCGCGCCGTTGCGCCGTCACAAGGGCCTGGCGCGTCGCCTGCTGCATCAACTCGATCATCTGCTCCCCACGATCTCGATGCCGGCGAATCAGCGCGTGAACGTGGTCCGGCATGATCGCGCAGGCGTAGCACGTCCAGTTCGGCTCCCGAATGGTCCGGCCGAGGCTCTCCGCGATGATCCGAACGTCCTCCTCGTCGAACTTCACCAGTGAGTGCTTGAGCGCCTCCCGCGCGTCCCGGGAGAAGCGGCGCAGCTCTTCGCTCTGCGGCTGTCGCTCCTTTCGTCCGTGATGCAACTCCCCCAACTCGGCAATGCGCTCCACGCGAACCTCGCGCGAGGTACTCCCGCGCGGATCGTTCGGCAACCACCACCCGTATGCCGTCCAGATCAGGTGATGCCCGACCACCACGCGCGCCCCCTTTCTTGCTTGTCGTTTCGCGCGAGCCCTCTCACGTCTCCGCAAAGAACGCCGCCCCTTCTTCCTCCACCGTCGGCACCACCAAGGCCCGGTCGAGGAAATCGTTGAACTGCTCGCACGACGTCTCGGCGATCAGCAAGCAACCGTGGCAAGCCGCCCCCGCCAGGAAGCGCCGCTCCAGCGCGTTGGCCGGCGCGTGCTGCGCGCACACCGGATCGTTGGAGCACAGCCCGGCAAGCTCCAGCGCCGCGCGCAGGTGTCGATGCACATGCCGCCCCGTCTCCACCAGCCCGCCCAGCGTCCCCTCCGCGTCCGGCGAGCCGGTGTACAGCAAGATGCCGTAGCCCGTCTCGCCGGCGTAGACGCGCTCGCGAATCGAACTGGCCGGGTAGCCGCACTCCAGCGCCACCGCCGCGATCAGCAAATGCGATAGCGAATGGAGGAGGTAGTAGGGCAGGCCCGGAAACTTGCGATCGTTCTTCGGGTGGTCGCCTTTCCAGGCGTCGAACCCGGCGAGCAGGTCCTGGCCGCGCCGGACCACGGCGGCCTTCCGCGCCCACTCCTCGAGGGCCGACTTCTTGAAGCCGAGGAAGACGCCCTCGCCCCGGTTCTCCACCGCCGGCAGCCAGCTCACCTCGCGCGCCAGCGAGCCGGGGCCGAACGTAGTCACGACCTGGCTCTGGCGCACCTAACCGTGGGGCCAGGTGCCGGTGCGTGCCTTGCGCACAACTCGTCCTCCGCGGCCGCGTTGTCCAGCGTCTTGACCCACAGGTTGACGCTCGGCTCCACGTCGCGCATCGAGCGGTTGGCCCGAAACTTCTGGTGCCTCGGCGGCAAGCGCCTGAGTTCGAGGTGCAAAAACTCGTAGAGCAAGCGCTGCGCCGCCCCCACCTCGATCAGGTACTGCAACTGCCCGCCGACCTGCTGTTGTTCGTGGGCGATCTTCTCCCACTCGTCCAGTAGCTGCGCCACCCGCGCCCGCAGCCGCTGGCGCACCTCTTCCACCTCCGGGCCCGTCTGCAACAAATGGGAGGCCGCGCGCTCGGGCAAAGCGCTCAGCACGAAGTCGAGCCGCCCGCGCTCTTGCAGGATGGCCTGCGCGCCGCGCGGGGGCGTCAGCGGCGCGTGCCCGTGCCGCGCCAGCGCCACCACCGTCCCCGCCAGCTCGCGGTCGAGGGCGCGGGGAGAGAACGGCGTCACGCTGGTCGCCTCGACCGAGCGATAAAACGACTCGTGATAGGCGGCGAAGCGCTCGTAGTGCGAGCGGTCGCGCGGCCGGTGGACGTTGAGCAGCGTCACCACCAGGCCGGGCTTGTCGAGGTCGCGGCCGACGCGGCTGGTCGCCTGGATGTACTCGGCGCTCGTCTTGGGCTGGCCCAGCACCACCATCAGCCCCAGGCGCGTGACGTCGAGGCCCACCGAGATCATGTTCGTGGCAATGGCAACGTCCACGCGCTCGTCGGCGTCGAACGGCAGCGCCAGCCGCCGCTTTGCCTCCGCGACCTTGTCGGTGCTCACGCGCGAGGTCAGCTCGACCACCTCGTAGGCGATCTTGCGGTCGGCGAACAGCCCCGCGTCGTTTTCCCGCCGCCGCGAGCCGTAGCCCGTCAAGCGCGTCGTGACCTCGTCCTCGACGATGCGCCGGCTCCCGCCCAGCTCGCGCAGGGCGTTGAAGTAGCCGAGCAGCGTCATGTAGGGGTCGGCCGGGTTGGCCGCGTTCTTCTTGCCGCCCGCAGCGACATAGTCCTTTTGCGCGGCGCTCATCAGGGCGAGGTAGACGCGCAGCAACACGACCTTGAGGCTGCGGCCCTGCGCGGCCACGCCGAGATAGAGGCGCGCGTTGCTCTCGTGCGGACGGTGGGAGCGCGCGAAGAACGAATCGCGCCGGTCGGGGCCGGGCGGGGGGAAGACGTCCACGGCCTGGCGGTTGAACAGCGCCCGGATCTGGCGCTCGGCGCGCCGCACGGTCGCCGTCGAGGCCACGACCTTGGGCCGGATGATCTTGCCGCCCACCTTGCGCGCGCACAGTTTGTCGAGGGCCGTCTCGGAGAGGCCGACCATCGTGCCCATCGGCCCGGAGATCAGGTGGAGCTCGTCCTGGATGACGAGTTCGGGCGGTTGCGGCGGCGCCGGCAGGGGCAGGCCGCGCGCGGGGTCGCAGGGCCCGTGGAACCCGTCGCGGTCGTGCCGGTCCACGCGCCCGAAGAAGCCGCCCACCTCGCCCGTCCAGGGCATGGCGGCGAACTTGTCCACGGTGGCGATCAGGAAGCAGGGGAGGCGGCTGTAGATCGGGTCATCGACGGCGAGGATCGGCAGGTGCTCGCGGCCGGAGAAGTCGCAGCGCCGGTTGACGCAGCTCACGCGCAGGTCGAGCGGCTCGTCGGGGCCGGGCAGCAACTGAAACGAGGCGGGCGCGAAGCGCGTGCCGCACCAGGGGCACTCTTCGAGCGGGATCGGCGAGGCCTTCTGGCTGTTGTTCTTGTAGGCGACGGTGCGGGAGCGGGCGGAGTGGGGGTTATTGTCTCCCTTGCGGCCCATCACGTTGGGCGTCGCCGCCTGGCCCACCCACAGGCCGATCTCGAACGGCCAGGTGCCCAGCCGGTCCACGTCCTGCTGGCGCTCGCGCTCCAGCGCGCAGAATAGCGCCGCCGCCCGGCCGAGCTGGTCGAGCGTGAGCAGGCGCAGGGTGTAGCGCATCAGCACGCCCAGCCCCACCGAGCGCAGCCCCGGGTGGCGCAGCCGGCGCAGAACGAGCGTGAAGGCGGCCAGGCCGAGGTAGGCCTCCGTCTTGCCACCGCCCGTGGGGAAGAACAGCAGATCGACCACCTCGCGGTCGGCGTGCGCCGGCTCGGCGATGCCGCGCACGTTCATGAGGAGAAAGGCGAGCTGGAAAGGGCGCCAGGCGGGCGGCCCCACCTTGTCCGGCGCCTGGGCCAGGCGCTGCGCCTCGCGCCGCCGGGCCGCGACCGCCATCGTCTTGTTGGCGAGGCAGAACGCCGAGCGCACCGCCTCGTCCTGGAGCAAGTGGATGCCCGCCTCGATGCGGTCGGCGGCGATTCGCGCGCGGCGCAGCAATTCCTGGGCGGTCTCCTTCCGGTTCTTCGGGCTGGTCGGGGCGCTGGCGGCCTGGGCTGCGATCCAGGCCCGGTAGCGCTCCGGCAAGGCGGAGAGGGCGGCACGGGCGGCGGGGCCGTCGGCGAGCTGGGCGAGCGCTTCCATCTTCAGTTCCGCGCCCTCGATGGCCGTGGGCGCCACGCGCTCGACCTCGGCGCCGGGCAGCCAGCGCGTGTGGGCCTCGCGGCATTCGCCCTCGGGGCCGAGGACGGCACGCGTGGCGACGTTGGCCGACGGCGTACTCGAAGGCGTCGCGATACTGCAAGTCGGCCACCTGCTCGTCCCAGTCCTTGGAGCCCAGGCCGCGGAGGTTGGGCCGGGGGACGAGCGGGGCGTCGGCGTGAACTTCGAGGGCGGCCTGGAACACGAAGCCGGCGTCGCGCGTTTCGTCGGGCTGTGGCTTGCGCCGGTTGACGAGGAAGACCGCCACGGAGCGCGTTCCCCTGGGAACGCGCTCCTGGAGCGCCCGGCCACCTACACGGGCCGCACCGAGAGCACGACTTGGAGCCCGTCGCTGTGGGGAACGTCGTGCGCGACGGGCGGGCC
This sequence comes from Gemmatales bacterium, assembly GCA_038239195.1. Taxonomy (GTDB): domain Bacteria; phylum Planctomycetota; class Planctomycetia; order Gemmatales; family Gemmataceae; genus JBBSEZ01. The sequence continues at coordinate 14,147 of JBBSEZ010000176.1, read as the reverse complement.
GGCGCTGGGCAGGGGGAGGCTCATCTCCTCGCGGCGCGGGGTGCGCTGCCAGCGCACCGACGCGGGCTTGCCGCTCTCGTCCACTTCCGCGACCCCTTCTTCGAGGCGGCGGTAGTCTCCCCAGGCGACCACGACGCGCACCTGTCGGGCGGCGGCGGGCAGGTGCAGGCTGAGGCCCATCGAGGAGGGGAAGGGCGCGCGGCGGGCGGCGGCGGGCTCGGGCGTGTGGTCTTCGAGGCCCGCGCTGTCGCCGGCCTCATCGACGTTCTCGTTGCCGGTGTCGTCGCCCTTTTGCGATTCGCCGGCGTCGAGGGGAACGAGGAAGCCGGTGAGATACCAGCGCGAGGGCGACTGGGGCAACACCTCGTCTTGCAGGTCGCCGCCCTTGTCGGGCCCGATGAGGTCGAGGCCGAGAGCGTGGACCAGGTTGGCACGGACTTCGCAGGAGGTCACGGGGGCTCCTCGATTGTTGCCGGGAACTCGTTCGGGAGCGTAACAGGTTCGGTTTCCCTGGGGGAAGGCCCGTTGCGGATCGGTTCGGCCCGTCGAGGCCGGTTGCAGTGCTTTCGAGTTCTTTCCCTGGCCCCCCTCGCAAGATAAAAGGAGCAGGGGCGAGATGGTACAGAAAAACCCGGCGCCTCGCTCGGCGGCGGTCTTGCCCCGCTGAATCGGCAACGGCTACTGTCTGGGTAATTGCAGGGCGTGCGCGAGGACCGGCATCCTGGGCCACGGCGTGCCGGACCGCCGAACCGAGCCGGGTGGTCGTCTGTCTTCGTTCTGGGCAACCGTCCCTGGCGCAGTCGGCCGCCTGGGGTGCCCTACCCCTGGCCCCGGTGCTATGCTGGCGCAGGCCCTGGCCTCAACGGAGCAGCAACTATGCGGGCAACAGTCACTCCCAAACAGCACCCTGCCGACGTCCCCGTTTACTCCCTTCAGGACGCTTGCCGATACCTGCACGCTCCCTGGGCCGCGGTTGCTGGGCTGGTGAACCCAGGGGCGATCCTCGGTAAACGGCGCTCGGTGGGCCCTCTCATCAACGAGAAACTGGACAAACCACAGTTTTCCTTTCGCCAACTGGTGAGCGCCCACGTCATTTCTGTCCTCGCCCGCTGGGGCGAGCTCGGCGGGAAGGGGCTCGAGCTCAACACCTGGCCCGCTGTTCGTGCAATCGAGGATGTCGCCCACAACCCGCCGGACGAGGCTGGCTGGCAGGGGAAGGTCGGCGAGCACCTCATTGAGGTGTACCTCCGTGCTTTCAAGATAGAAGTTGCTGAGGCGCCCAAATACCGTCACCTTCTCGATCTGCACCTGTCCCGGGTGGAATGGGGGGAGGACGGCGCTCCGGCTCGGCTCTATCCGTTCACACGGCCCAACCCGGAGGATGCGCCGAAGCTCATCGCCATCGCCCCGCAAATCCGTTTTGGCAACCCCGCGTTCGTGCGCACCGGGCCCCGACCGACGCGATCTGGGGGCGCTTCCAGGCGGGGGAGCCGGTTGCTTCCCTGGCCGATGATTACGGGCTAAAGGTGGACGAAGTCGAGGAAGTTCTCCGGTACGAGGGCTTCCATGTCTCCTGAAGCGCCCGTCGTCCTGTTCATCGATCGCTCGCTGGGTAGCAAGATCGTGCCGACCGCCCTGCGCCAGGACGGGCACACCGTGGAAATTCACGACCAGCACTTCCCCGACCCGACGACACCGGACGTCGTCTGGCTGGCAGAGGCGGGGCGGCGGGGCTGGGGAGTGCTATCCAAAGATCCCGCGATCCGCCGAACGGAACACGAGCGCCAAGCTCTCGTCGATGCAAAGGTGCGGGCATTCTTTTTGGCACGTCAGGACCTCACGGGCGAAGAGATGATCGGCGCGTTTCGCACCGCCATGCCGCAGGTCCTGAGCCTGGCCGCTGCGCACGTTGGGGCCGCCCTTATCGCCACGATTTTCCGCGACGGAAGTACCCGCATAGACCTCCCGCAGCAAGAGGGTGAGTAGTTCACCGTCACCTGGCTGCCGAGTTGAGCGGGTCGGTAGGAGGGGAACGACGGCTGGCGCGCGCGGTTACCAGGTGGCCCACTTTTCGGGGCCCACCATGTCCCTCACTTCTTTCTGGTCGAGGACGCTTCCTGCTGCTGTTGCCTGGTCCTGTCCCCGAGGTAGTAGCCCACCGCCAGGGTCACGAGCGGCAAGAGCGACTGGATGAGGAAGCGCACCAATTCCGAACCCTTCTCGAAGGTCGCGTCGCTCTTCGAGAAGAGCACGAACGTGGCGACGAAGGCGAGGAGGTACACGCCCCCGAAGATGATCAACACCCACTGGGCGATTGCCAGGGAGGCTCGCTGCTCGAAGCCGACGATGAGGCCCGTCTTCCACTCCGAGTGGGCAGTCTCATCCTTGAGGTTGATCTTCGCCGGTTGGGCCGGGTCGTTCTGGGGCGTCGTACTCATGGGGCCCTCACTCGATGCCGATGATTTCCTTCACCACTTTCTCGCCCTTGATGACGCCGAGCGAGTTGCCCTCCTTTTTCTCGCGCAGCGCCACTTCCAGAAGCGAGAGGGCGGTCTTGAGGACGCCGGCCTTGGTAGTCCCGAGCTCGTCGGCCATGCTTTCCAGCCTCTTGGTCTGCCGGTCGTTGAATTGCACGTTCAGTTTGCTGGCCATTTCTCCACCTCCCGTTCGGACGTTCTGGTTGCTCTGTTCGAGGCAACGGAACCGCTCCAGAATGCGGCCCCGTTGCTTTCCGCACTCGTTCAACACCTCCAGGGGGCCCTCCCTGGTCAGCGTCACGTACTTCGCCAGGCAGGACAGAGATCGCGTCACGCCCTTCGCTAGCGAGGACGCTGGCGTGTTACTCAAACCGGGCCGGGTTGGTGTTCACGACCTGGAACTGTTGCACCACAAAAGGGCCAATCTCTCGAAGGTTGTGGGGCCGTCACGCTGCTTTCCTTGGCTGGGCTAATTTTTACACCTTTTTTACACATCCGTCAAGCGCATGAGGTGATTTCTATACACCTTGTTGGTGTACGAACGGAGAAAAACAGACGCATCCTTCAGTTAATTCAGAGCTTGCGCCCGGCGGAGAAATCGTCAGCGGTAGATAATGCTCCGGCCGTTGAACGCGGGGGCGGCGAGGCGAAGGCATCACTTCGGGCAATGCCGCTTTTTCGGCGCCTTCCGCTTGTCTCCTTCTCGTCGAGCTTCTTCGTGGTGGGCGTGGGAGGAAGAACGGCGTGCTCCGCGATGTGGCGTTTCTGGTGGCAGAGCAGGCAGCGGCTTGACCGCCGTGGTAAAGGGACGGGTGCCTTCGGGGCACATTGTCACCTACGGGGGATAGAGCATCGGCCTACGGAACCCAAAGGTCGCAGGTTCGGGCCCTGCCCCTTCATCGCTGCCGTCTCTTTCCCTTCCCCCCGCCCCGCCCATCATCCCGTTTATCTGTCAGTCGTTGCGGCTTCACCCTCTCCTCGACGATCTGCATCAGGCAGGGCCACCGGCGTGCTTCTTCCTCCGTCATCGTCCCGAAGTTGATGACGTACCGATGATGCGCATGCGTCGGGCTGTCGTTCACCTCCTCTCCGCCGATGTAGGGAAAAATGCGCTCGGCGTTCCGTGAGTCCTTCGCGATCAGCGCCCGCATCTCCGAAAGCGGCGAGGCCGCGCCCGTCCGATCCGTGTCGTCGAACGTGAAGCCCATGCCCAGGACAATGCTACCCTGGAAGCTCCGGTTCGCGTTTGCCGCCAGCCGCGCCGGGTCATCGTGCCCCCCCGCGTGGAAGAGGAACGCCGTGATGGCAGGCACTTCTCTCCCGTCGAGGTCGAACGGCCCGGCCCGCGCCCCCTTCGCGACGTGAACGAGGCTCACGACCACGGCGGCCTGGCCTGGCCACCGCAGGCGGCGAGTGGCGGCATAGATCGTGCCCCCGTTTTTGCAGACCCATCGCAGGCCGGTCGAGCGCGTGTCGCCCCGGGCGATGGTGTTGGTCGCGATCAGCCCAAACGCCCCCTCCTGGCGGAGCAGGCCGAACGCGCGCCGAAAGAAGTGGGCCACGAGGTCCGCGTTTCCGTGCGACTCCTCATGGGCCTGTTTCAGCCAGTCGGGGTGGCTTTCGCGGTGCCCTTCCGCGATGCTGTTTTTGCCCTCGAAGGGCGGGTTCCCCACGATCGCATCGAGCCCCCCGTTCTCCCTCTCAAACACCTCCGGAAACTCGATCTCCCAGTGAAACGCCGGCACCCCTCGCTCCCCCGTGCGCAGCGTCGCCTGAATCAGCCCCAGCGCCTCCTCGCCGTCTCCGCACTCCAGCCACTGCCGCGCCCGGTCGGCCAGTTCCTCCACCCTCGAGTTGCGCGCCCGCGGCTTGTCGTGCTCGAAGAACGCCGCCACCACCAGGTCGCCCACCCGCCGCAGCACGTCCTGCACCACGTCCGCCAGCCGCAGCAACTCGCACAGTTCCTAGTGCGTCACGTCCTCGCCCGCCGAGCGGATGCGCTGGCGCAGGTCTGCCGCCTCCTTGAAGCGCCCCTCGATGTAGCGCAACACGCACATCTGCGGCGCCTTCGGCTCCCAGTTGAAGCCGACGATCTGCTCGCGCGTCAGCCCCACCAGCGAGTCGCCGTGCCGCAGCGCATGATCGACGAACGTGAACGGGTGGTCCCGCGCCAGCGTCGCCAGCCACAGCGACAGCCTCGCCAGGTCGACCGCCAGCGGGTTCTTGTCCACCCCGTACAGGCAGTTCTGCGCCACCAGCCGCTGCGCGTGCAGGACCTCGTCCTCGTCTGGCGGGATGGGCGGCACCACGCCGTGCGCCCGCCACGCGGCCACGAGCGCCGCGCCGAGCTGGCGGCACACCTCCCCCAGAAACTCCCCCGAGCCCATCGCCAGGTCGCACACCTTGAGGTTCAGGATCTGCTCCGGCGTGGGCCGCTCGCCAGGCGCTCCAGCACCGGCCTCAGCGTGGTGCGCACGATCGGCTCGGTCAGGGTGCGCGGCGTGTAGTGCGACCCCGAGCGCCGCCGTTCGTCGCTCGGTTGCAACACCATCGCCCCGGGAGGCACGACGTTGGGAGTCGCCGCCCGCGCCACCTTGCCGCCCAGCGCCGACACCAGCGCCTCCACCGTCTGCGCCGACTTCATCCCCGCCGCCCCACCCGCCGCCAGCGCCTGTCCCGTGCGCTCCTTCAGCCACTTCGCCCGGTTGGCGGTCGGCACCGCCAGCAGCGCGTCGAGGTCGAGCACCTCCGGCGCCCCGTGGGCCGTCGCCGGCCGCACTGCGATCGACCGGCCCTTCGCCTTCTCCAGGCGGAAGCCCCTCGCCGTCTCGTACACCGAGCCGATCTGCTCCACCTCCGGGCTGCGGTACGACAGCCGCTCGCCGTCCAGCACCATCAGGTTCGTCAGCACCCGGAAGAGGGCGCCGTCGGAGATGAGGGGCGGACTTCCCTCACCCCCCGACCCCCTCTCCCAGAACGGGAGAGGGGGAGAGTGTTTGTGGACGGTCCGGGGAGGAAGCAGCGCCCCCTCCGGTGTTCTGTCCGGCTCCCCCTATCCCTCCTTGGGAGAGGGGGTTGGGGGGTGAGGGAAACGCCCCTCCAGAAACGGGAACCGACGCGGATCGAGCAGATACCCCTTCCGCTCGGGCAACTTCAACTTCCCGCGGCTCGCCCCGTGATACACTACCCGGAACAGCGTCAGTAGCCGTGACCATGCCCCGTAGCGCTGGTCCATCGTGTCGGGATAGCGCCCCGCGTCGGCGCGCAGCTGCTCGAACAGCCCCGTCACCGAGTAATGGTTCACGTACACCGGATCGGTCGGCAGCATCCCACGGTCCTCGGCGTACAGCAAAAACACCAGCCGCAGCAGCACCGTCAGCAGCCCCGCGTAGACCTGCTCCGGCTGGTCCGCCAGCACCTCGCGCAGCAGTTCCCCCTTGCGCAGCTCGTCGGCCGACTGAAGGCCGCGCAGCAGTTCGTACAGCGCCGCCAGCACCTGCTCGGCGAGCTGGTTGGGCCCCTGCGACTGGAACTTGCGGCTCTGCGCCAGGATCGCCGGGAGTCGCTGCGCGTCGGGCAGCACGAACAGCCGCTCGGCCGACAGCAGCAGGTGCAGCGCGGCCAGGATCGGGCGCCCCGCGACCTCCGCCATCGCCTGCGCCGGGAACGTCGCGTGCCCCGCCGTCTCGCCGCGCGGCGACGGCGATCAGCTCCTCGTGCAACCGGGCGGCGCCGGGGCCGTAGAGGCAGAGTCGGCCCAGCAGGACCACGCGCTTCAGGGAGTCTTCCGACTGGGCCAGGCAGGCGCGCGAAAGGTCGTGGTGAACGAAGTCCTGGGCGGTGAATCGACGCGAGACGAGGAATCGGCTGTGCGAGGTCCACGGATTTACGCCGTAGCCGCGCTCCCGCCGCACGCGGAGGACGTAATCGCGGTCGAGCACCTCGAAGGCCAGCCCGAAGCGGGCGTCGAACTCGTCGCGCCACTGGAGCAGCACCGACGGCGGGCAGGCGACGACGATCTCTCTCACCTTCTTGCGCAGGAGCAGTTCGCGGGCGATGAGGCCGGCCTCGATGGTGTTGCCGAGGCCGACGTCGTCGGCGATGAAGAGGTTGACGCGCGGCAGCAGGAGGGCCTTGCGGAGCGGTTCAAGCCGGTAGGCGTCGAGGCGAATGCCGGCGCGGAACGGGGCCTGGAAGAGGCGCGGGTCGGTGGCGGTGACGCAGTTCCAGCGCAGGGTGTGCAGGTAGGCCGAGAACAGCCGGGGCGGGTCGAAGCCGCGGCTGGCGATGCCGTGCCAGCCGGAATCGCCGAGGACGCGGGCATCGACCTCCATCTCCCAAAGCGCCTAGAGCGGTTGGCTCTGGGCGTCGTCGTCGAGGCAGGCCATGCGAACGAGCGTACAGTCCACCGGCGCGGGCGGCGGGGCAACGTCCTCGACGAGGTACTGGCGCTGGCGGACGCGAACGATCTGCCCGGGCTCGGGCCGCGTACGGGGCGCGCTCATCGAAAGTCCTCGCGAGCCGCGCTCGCCATCGGAGGAAGGAGCGGGGCGCGAACAACCATGCCCGCGCCCGGAATGGAGGGTCAGCGAGTGATGAACTTTGGAGAGGGTCGAGGGCGCCAAAGGTAGCGGCTGCGCACGATCCCCCCGAGGGCGCCCAACTCACCGCGCCCCTCGATCCAGCAGCGCCGGCTTCAGCGCCCACGCCTGCCGCCGCGCCAGCTCCATCATCGCCGGCGCCCGGTGCCCTGGCGGAAAGATCACCCACCCCCACAACTTCGGGTTGTCGGCCGCCACGTACTTTCCCGCCCCCAGCCGTGCCGCCTTCACCTCCACCGTCGCCGGCATGCGCTTGCCTTCCAGCAGCGCCAGCGCCACCCCCGCAAGGGCCCGCAGATACGCCTCGGGCGGGACCGCCTTGCTGCCCAACCAGACGGCGCTCGGCACCCGCCCTTGCTTGCTCGCGAAGTCGGCCACGTCCACGCTCGTCCGCCCGAACTGGCTCGCATCGGTCGTCACCGGCGCTGCCAGGTCCACCGGGCGCCCCGTCGGCCCGTAGGGCGTGCCGCGCAACTCGACGTGCGCTGGCGCTCGCCCCGCGGTCCGCGCCGCCACGTAGTCGTTGAGCAAGACGAACACCTCGCTCGCCGACAGCGACAGGTTGCCGCGCGTCTGGAACGTGACCTCTTCGGGCGTGGCGAGGACCGTCCGGGCGACCGCCGCGAGCTCGTCCTTCGTGAAGCGCTTGCCGCGCGCCGGGTCGCGGTAGAGCCGGGCGGCCTCGGAGGCCGTGATGAACTTGACGTCGGGGAAGCGCTTCATGAAGCGCACGTAGTCGGCGAAGATGCGATACGACAGCTTCGTCTCGTCGGCCGTCTTCTGCCGGGGGAGCTTCCACGCTTCGCGCGGCGGGTTGGCGCCGCGCCCGAAGTTGACGCCGTCCCAAAACTCCTTGTGTACCCACTCGCACGGGTGGTAGTAGATGCTGATGACGCCGCCGCCCTCGGCCAGCAGTTTCTTCCGGGCCCGGGCAAAACGATCCTCGGTCTGGGAGAGCAGTTTGGCGTTGTTGAGGTCGGCGCGGACGGTGTGCTCGAGCTGGTAGAGGTTGAGCACGCCCGCGTAATAGCACGGCTTGCCGTCGAAGGCGACGTGCGAGCCGGCGTCGAGGTAGACCTTCATGCCCCACTTGTTGAGGGCCCCGTAACTCTGCGGCCCCCACGAGCTGCCCGGCTGGCCGTAGCACGTCGGCGCCTGCCCGAAGATGCGTTCCACGTCGGCCCGCCCCGGGCCCTCGCGCCGGTCGAACTCGGCCACCCCCTCGTCCCAGCCGAGGTTGGCCAGGTACAGCGCCGGCGTCGGCTGCACGCTGTGCCAGTTGGAGTGATAGCCGATCTCATGTTTCTTCAAGGCGTTGATGACGTCCACGCGCCGGCGCGCCAGCAGCGTGCGCGCCTTCTCGCCGACGACCTTGAACGTCGCCCGCACCCCTTCCTTCGTCAGGAACGCCGCCACGTCGCGGGCAGCGTCGTCGCTGGCGGGCAGGAGATAGTCCTCGGTGTCGAACCAGAGGATGACGTAAACCGTCGGCGGCGGCTTGGCCGCGGGGGGCGCAGCGGCCCAGAGGGTGGACGGGACGAACAGCGCCCCGGCCAGGGCGAGCAAGCACAGGCGAGCAGCGATGCGGGCAAGCACGGGTTGGCACCTCCGGGAGAAGAAACGCGGGCACCCCGGCAGCTTATCCGCCCCGCGCCGACTTGCCCAGCGCCGCGACCTCTTGCCACAATCGGCGCCACCCGGCTCGCTCCGCCTCGGGGAGCTTTTCCAGCGCCGCGGCCTCGCGCGCGCACGCCAGCCGACCGTCTCCCTGCCAGCCGCGCAGCGCCAGGGCCACCTCGCCGCGGGTCGAGGCCGGCCGCGCCTTCGCCTCCCCTTCCCAATAAGCGAGGTCGGCGCGCAGCCACTCCAGCGCCTGCCCCCTCCACCGCGCCCTCTCCTTGACGTCGCCGATCCCACACCCGGCCCGCGCGGCGGCGCAGGCCGCCTCGAAGCGATGACCGCGCGCGGCCCCCGCCAGTTCCAGGGCCTCCCGAAAGGCGCCCTCGAAGAATGGCACCGCGGCGGCGGGGTGGCCCTTGCACGCGCACAGGAGCGCGAAGTCGAGGCGCTCGCGCGCGCCAACCGCCTTCACGTCTCCCTTTACTATCGCCGGGAGCTTCTTTTCCAGGGCCAGCAGCCGCACCGCCTCGGCCAACCACTTCGCCGACGGACGTTCCTTCTCCCCACCCAACTCGGCCAGCACGTCGCCGCGCCGCAGCGCCTCGACGGCCTCTTTCAGCTCGCCCTGTCGCACTTGAAGGCGCCCCAACCCGATCCAGCCGGCGGGGGCCATCGGCCGGGCGCGCACGCTCGCGCGGTAGGATTGGATCGCCGGGCCAACCGCCCCGGTGGCCTCCTCGGCCCGCCCGAGATCGGCGAGCGCCTCGGCGTGGCTCGGCCGCAGTCGAACGGCCTGCCGGTAGGCGAGGATCGCCTGGTCCGGCCGGCCCGCCCGCATGAGCGCCTCGCCCAGCGCATGGTGCGCTTCCACGTAGCCGGGCCGCAACTCGACGGCCCGGCGCAGGGCCGCGAGGGCATCGGGGAGCCGGCCTTTCGCCAGCCAGGCGACGCCGAGCTGCCGGTGTGCCCAGGCATCGTTCGGTGCCAGCCGGGCCCCCTCGCCGAGGGCGACCAGCGCCTCGTCGAGCCGGCCCAACTGCCGCAGCGCGATCCCGAGGTTCACGCGCGCGAGGACGGACTTGGGCTGGAGCTCCAGCGCCTCGCGGTAGGAGCGGACGGCCTCCTCGCGCATCCCCTTGTCCGCCAACGACGTGCCCAGGTCGATGCGGGGCCCAGCAACCCGGGGGCGCAACTTAATGTCTTTTCGATAGGAGGCGATCGCCGCGTCGAGCCGCCCCATGCCTCGGTACGCGCTGCCGAGCGCCTGGTACGCGCCGGGGAGCTTCCCGTCGCGGTGGATCGCCTCCTGGAAGGCAGACGCCGCCTCGGGGAAGCGCCTCGCCGCCTGCAAGGCCGTCCCCAGGTTGAAGTGCGCCACCGCGTCGTTCGGGAGGAGCCGCAACGCGTCGCGGTAGGCGGCGAGGGCGCCGGGCAGGTCGCCCCGGGCCCGGAGGAGCCGGCCCAGGTTGGTGTAGGCAAGGTCGAGGGTAGGCCTCAGGCGGATCGCCTCGCGGAGGTGGGCCTCCGCGCCGTCGAGGTCGTCGAGTTGGTGCAGCGCGGAGCCGAGGTTGTTGTGGGCCGTCGCGGAGGCCTCGTCGAAGCGCAGCGCCTCCCGGTAGGAGGCGACGGCCTCCTCGAACTTGCCCTGCTCGGCGAGCACCGCGCCGACGTTGAGGTAGCCCGCAGCGTGTTTCGGGCGCAGCGCGATGCCGCGCCGGTACTCGCCCAGGGCCTCCTCGTTTCGATTCAGTTCGTGGTAGACGTTGCCGAGGTTGTTGTGCGCCTCGGCGTAATTCGGCCGAAGCCGGATCGCCTCGCGGAAAGCGACGATGGCCGCCTCGGGCCTGCGCGCGCGCAGCTCGGCGAGCCCGAGGTTGTAGTGGGCCATCGCGTAGTCCTTTTTGAGCAAAATCGCCTCGCGATAGGAGGCGATGCCCGCCTCGACCGTCCCGGCGCGCACCAGGGCGTTGCCCAGGTTGAGGTGGACCGCGGGGGCTTGTGGGCGCAGCGCCCGGGCCACGGTGTAGAAGCGAGCCGCCTCGACCGACGCCAGGCGCCCGCCCCTTTCGAGCTGAGCGCCGAGCTGAAAGTTGATCCAGAAATCGAGGGAGTGCGCGAGCTGCGCCCGCCGCAAAACCTCGATGGCAGGGCCCTTCTCCCCGTTCTCGATCAGGGCCCGGGCCAGCAGCGCGACGCTGGCGCTGGGCAGCCGGGCCAGGTCCGCCGACCGCGCCAGCTCGCGCAGGGCCCCCCGGTCGCGGCGGGCCCGGGCGTCGCGCAATCGCTGGCGGAACGAGCTCGGGTCTCCTTGCCGCGCCACCTCGCGCAGGCGCTCCGCGTTCGCGTCGTTGCCCAGGCTTTCGGCCCAGTCGTCGAGCGCCGCCGCGAGCTCGGCGCGGATGGCGCTGTCGCGTACCCCCCGGGCCGCCTCCTCGACGGGCAAAGCCAAAACGTCGAGGCCGTGCTCCTGGAACGCCCGCGCGTACTCCGCCGCGGCGCCGGCGAGGTCGAGCTGTTCGTCGCGCAGTTCGAGCTGCCGCAGCCGGGCCTTCTCGATCCGCTCGAGCATGCGCCGGTCGGCCTGCTCCTTCACCAGGTCGGCCACCGCCTTCTGGGCGCGCTGGCGCAACTCCTCGTCCACCTCCTGCCCGGCCAGGCGGCCCTCCGCGCGGCGCGCCGCCGCCAGGGCCGCCGCCCACGCCTCGGGGCCCCCGCCGGCGCGGGCCTGCTCCCACAGCTCCTCCGACTGCCGCAGGTCGTCTTCCGCCTGCCCTGCCACCTCGTCGAGGCGATCCTGCCGCGCCTGCCGCTGCCACTCCTGCCAGCGCCAGCCAACCACCCCCAGGACCACCAGCCCGACCAGCGCCGCCGCCAGCGCCGCCGTCAGCCGCCGCGCCTTGCGCTCCCCCGCCACCTTCCCCACGGCCACCGCCCGCTCCGTCTCCGCCTGCCGCAGCCGGGCCTGCGCCCCGGCGTGGTAGTCCGTCATCGCCTGGGCCACCACCCCCGCGTGGCTCGGCCGGCCCTCTCGGTCGGGCGCCAGGCAGTCGAGGACCAGGCGCAACAACTCCTTGTCGGCGGCACACCCCCGCAGTCGTTCGCTGGCGTCGGCCAGGTCGCCGCGCTCGGCCCGCGCGTGGACGTCCCGGCTGCTCGCCCCCTCGAAGGGCGGCTTGCCCGTCAAGATCACGCACAGAATGGCGCCCAGCCCGAACACGTCGGCGCGCTCGTCCACCGGCTCCCCGCGCGCCTGTTCGGGCGACATGAACGCGGGCGTCCCCATCACCGCCCCGAGCTGCGACATGACCGCGGTCTGCGCGGACGGCCCGTCGTGCTCGCCGCCGCCCGGGGCAAAGGCCCCCTCTTCGTTCGGTCGCAACAGCGACTTGGCCAGCCCCCAGTCCATGACCTGGACCTCGCCGAAGGCGCCCACCATCACGTTGCTCGGCTTGAGGTCGCGGTGAATCACCCCCTTGCTGTGGGCGTAGGCCACCGTCTGGCACACTGCTTCGAAGATGGTCAGGAAGCGCGGCAGGTCGTCGGCAGGGGAAGGACGGGCATCGAGCAGAGTGGCGAGGGTCTCGCCCTGGACCAGCTTCATGGTGAAGAACGGGCGCTGGTCGGGCAGGTGGCCGAGCTCGTAGACGGGGACGACGCCGGGGTGCTGCAACTGCCCCGCGATTTGCGCCTCCTCGACGAAGCGGGCGGTGAGGTCGGGTCGCCCCTGGTGCTGCTCCAGCAGCACCTTGACCGCGACGAGCCGCCGAAGGTCCGGGTCGAGGGCCTCGATCACGGCCCCCATCCCGCCGCGGGCGATCTCGCCGAGGAGTTGGTAGCGGCCCGCCTGGGAGGCATCGGGCCCCGCGGTGGGGCGCCCTCTCCCGTCCGCGTCGGGCGGCAGCATCGACGCCGGGAGCGTGGCGGGCCCCGGCGGGGCGTAGGGGCTGGTGAGCTCCTGGCCGGGCTGGCCCGCATCGTTCTCGGTGGGGCTGGTCATGGCTCTTTCCGCTGAGGGCAACCCGATCGCGCGAACGCCCGGCCGACCGCCGCTCCTCGCCGTCGCTCCGGTTCAGTATAGCGAGGGCGCCCGCCGCGTCCTTGACGGGCCGGGCGGTCGGCCTAACATGCCTGCATCCTTCTTTCGGTCGAGGCGATGCCTCGCGAGGAAACGCGCATGCCTCCCCGCACCCTCCTGATCACCGGGGCCAACGGCGAGATCGGCCACGGGCTGGTGGCCAGCCTGGCGGAGACGTCGCACGACCGCATCGTCGCGCTCGACCTGCATGCGCCCGACGAGCACGTCCGGGCCCGCTGTCACCGCGTTGTCAGCGGCGACGTCGCCGACGTCGCCCTGCTCGACACCCTGGTCGCCACCTACGACTTCGACGCCATCTATCACCTCGCCGCCCTGCTCTCCACCAAGTCGGAGCGCCAGCCGCGCCTGGCCAACCGCGTCAACGTGGACGGCACCTTGAACCTTCTCGAAATGGCCGTCTCGCAGGCGCGCCAGCAGGAGCGCCCCATCAAGTTCCTCTACCCCAGTTCGGTCGCCGTCTACGGATTGCCCGACCTCGCGACCAAGGAGGCCGCCGGGCGCGTGCGCGAGGAAGAGTGGTGCGAGCCGCGCACCATGTACGGCATCAACAAGCTCTATTGCGAGCGCCTGGGGCGCTATTACGAGCGCTATTATCGCCAGCTCGACGCCCACGCCATGCAGGCCCTGCTCGACTTCCGCTCGCTGCGCTTCCCCGGCCTCATCAGCGCCGCGACCGTGCCGACGGGCGGGACGAGCGACTTCGCCCCGGAGATGCTGCACGCGGCGGCGGCGGGCAAGCCGTACGCATCGTTCGTGCGCGAGGACACGCGCATCCCGTTCATGGCGATGCCCGACGCGGTGCGGGCGCTGCTGGCGCTGGAGTCGGCGCCGCGCGAGAAGCTGACGCGCAAGGTCTACAACATCGGCAGCTTCAACCCCTCCGCCGGGGAGGTGTGGGACCGCGTGCGGCGGGCCTTCCCCGAGGCGCAGGTGACGTTCGAGCCGGACGTCAAGCGCCAGGGCATCGTGGACAGCTGGCCGGTGGACGTGGACGACTCGACGGCGCGGGGCGATTGGGGGTGGGGGCCGGCGTACGACCTCGACCGGGCGTTCGACGAGTATTTGGTGCCTGCGGTGACGAAGCGCTACCGGGGCCGGGCGGAGTGAATCACGCCGAGGCGCCGTTGGACTGCGCCGGGGCCGCGGGCGTGCGGAACAGCTGGCTCACCGGGCAGCGGAAGCCGGGGAGGACGTCCTCGCCGTCCAGTTCGCCGCTCTCCCGCAGGCCGGCGATGGTGCCGTTGGCGCGGTAGACGATCACCGTCCGCACGCTCGGGTCGATCACCCAGACGAGGCGGGCGCCCGCGCCGAGGAAGTTCTCGACGCGCTCGCTGATCTCGTAGGCAAGGTCAT
>JBBSEZ010000175.1:0-18556 GCA_038239195.1 Gemmatales bacterium | reverse complement strand
GGCCGTGGCCAACGGCGACCTGTCGAAGAAGATCACGGTGGACGTGAAGGGCGAGATCCTGGAGTTGAAGAACACGATCAACACGATGGTCGATCAGCTCCGCTCCTTCGCCGCCGAAGTGACCCGCGTCGCCCGCGAGGTCGGCACCGAAGGCATCCTCGGCGGGCAGGCCGACGTCAAGGGCGTGGCGGGGACGTGGAAGGACCTCACCGATTCCGTGAACTCGATGGCAGGCAACCTGACGGGGCAGGTGCGCAACATCGCCGACGTCACGACGGCCGTGGCCAACGGCGACCTGTCGAAGAAGATCACGGTGGACGTGAAGGGCGAGATCCTGGAGTTGAAGAACACGATCAACACGATGGTCGATCAGCTCCGCTCCTTCGCCGCGGAAGTGACCCGCGTCGCCCGCGAGGTCGGCACCGAAGGCAAGCTCGGGGGGCAGGCCGACGTCAAGGGCGTGGCGGGGACGTGGAAAGACCTCACCGACTCCGTCAACTCGATGGCCGGCAACCTGACGGGGCAGGTGCGCAACATCGCCGACGTCACCAAGGCCGTGGCCAACGGCGATCTCTCCAAGAAGATCACGGTGGACGTGAAGGGCGAGATCCTGGAGTTGAAGAACACCATCAACACGATGGTCGATCAGCTCAGCTCGTTCGCGGCCGAAGTGACCCGCGTGGCCCGCGAGGTCGGCACCGAAGGCATCCTCGGCGGGCAGGCCGACGTCAAGGGCGTCGCGGGCACCTGGAAGGACCTGACGGACTCCGTGAACTCGATGGCAGGCAATTTGACGAGCCAGGTGCGCGGCATCGCGCGCGTGGTGACGGCGGTGGCCAACGGCGACCTGAAGCAGAAGTTGACGGTGGACGCCAAGGGCGAGATCGCCGCCCTGGCCGACACGATCAACAGCATGATCGAAACGCTGGCCACGTTCGCCGACCAGGTGACGACCGTCGCCCGCGAGGTGGGCGTGGAAGGGAAGCTCGGCGGGCAGGCCCGCGTGCCCGGGGCGGCCGGCACCTGGAAGGGCCTGACGGAGAACGTCAACCAGCTCGCCGCCAACTTGACGACGCAGGTGCGGGCCATCGCCGAGGTCGCGACGGCCGTCACCAAGGGCGACCTGACGCGCTACATCACCGTCGAGGCCCAGGGCGAGGTGGCGGCGCTCAAGGACAACATCAACGAGATGATCCGCAACCTCAAGGACACCACGCAGAAGAACAGCGAGCAGGACTGGCTCAAGACCAACCTCGCCAAGTTCAGCCGCATGCTCCAGGGCCAGAAGGAGCTCATCACCGTCGGCCGGCTCATCCTCTCCGAGCTCGCCCCCGTGGTCGCGGCCCAGCACGCCGTCTTCTACGTGCTCGACGCCTCCAAGGAGGCCCCGCAACTGACGCTCCTGGCCAGCTACGCCTCGCGCGGGCAGGGGGCCCTCGGCTCGCGCGTGGGATTGGGGGAGGGGCAGGTCGGGCAGTGCGCCCTGGAGAGCAAGAAGATCCTGCTCACCCACGTCCCCGACGACTACATCCGCATCTCGTCGGGGCTGGGCGACGCCCCGCCGCGCTCCATCCTCGTGCTGCCGGTGGTCTTCGAGGGGCAGGTCAAGGGCGTGCTGGAGCTCGCCTCGTTCGAGGGGTTCAACCCCACCCACCAGGCGTTCCTCGACCAGCTCACCGAGTCGATCGGCATCGTGCTCAACACCATCGAGGCCAACATGCGGACCGAGGACCTGCTCAAGCAGTCCCAGTCGCTGGCCCAGGAGCTCCAGAGCCGGCAGGAGGAGCTCCAGCAGACCAACAAGGAGCTCCAGGAGAAGGCCCGCCAGCTCGCCCACCAGAACCAGGAGGTCGAGCGCAAGAACCAGGAGGTCGAGCAGGCCCGCCAGGCGCTCGAAGAGAAGGCCAAGCAACTCGCGCAGAGCTCCAAGTACAAGTCGGAGTTCCTCGCCAACATGAGCCACGAGTTGCGCACCCCGCTCAACAGCCTGCTCATCCTCTCCGACCAGCTCTCGCGCAACCTCGACGGCAACCTCACGCCCAAGCAGACGGAGTTCGCCAAGACGATCCACTCCGCCGGCAACGACCTGCTGATGCTCATCAACGACATCCTCGACCTGTCGAAGATCGAGTCGGGCACGGTCGTCGTGGACGTCGGCGAGGTGCGCCTCGACGACCTGCACAGCTACGTCGAACGCACCTTCCGCCACATGGCCGAGTCCAAGAGCGTGGACTTCCTGATCCATCAGGGGGCCGAGCTGCCCCGGTCGGTGTGGACCGACGCCAAGCGGCTCCAGCAGGTGCTCAAGAACCTGCTCTCCAACGCCTTCAAGTTCACGCACCACGGCGCGGTGACGCTGACCGTCGAGGCGGCGCATGCCGGCTGGGGGGCGGACAACGAAGACCTCAACCGGGCGCAGGGGGTGCTGGCGTTCTCGGTCACGGACACGGGCATCGGCATCTCGCCGGACAAGCAGCAGATCATCTTCGAGGCCTTCCAGCAGGCCGACGGCAGCACGAGCCGCAAGTACGGCGGGACCGGCCTGGGCCTCGCCATCAGCCGCGAGCTGTCGCGCCTCCTGGGCGGGGAGATCCGACTGAGCAGCCTGCCCGGCAAGGGCAGCACGTTCACCCTGTACCTGCCCCAGCAATACACCGCCCCGCGCTCGGGGCGGAAAGCCACCCCCGAGCTCTCGGTCTCGATGCAGGCGCTCCCGGCGACGATGCCCAAGGTCAACGGCCTGCTGCTGGCCTCTCCGCTCATGGAGGTGCCGGCCGAGGTGCCGGTGCCGCGCCTCGTCAACGAGGCCGGCGACGACCGCGACAACATCCAGCGCGGCGACCGCGTGCTGTTGATCGTCGAAAACGACTTGACCTTCGCCCGCGTGTTGCTCGACGCCGTCCGGCAGAAGGGCCTCAAGGGGCTGGTCACCTCGCTGGGGGCCGCCGCCCTGGCGATGGCGCGCGAGTACAAGCCGGCCGCCCTGACCCTCGACATCTTCCTGCCCGACATCGAGGGGTGGCGCGTTCTGGAGCGCCTCAAGAACGACCTCCAGACGCGCCACTTGCCCGTGTGCGTGGTCTCCACCGAGGAGGCGCGCGAACGGGCGCTGAACAGCGGAGCGCTCGCCTTTGTCGCCAAGCCGATCAAGGCGCGCGAAACGATCGACGAATTGCTCGAGTTCCTCAAGGACTTCACCGCCCGCGACGAGCGCGCCGTGCTGGTCGTCGAGCAGCGCCTGGCCCAGCGCCAGGCCATCGCGGCCGTACTCGCCCCGCTGCGACCCACCGTCGTCGCCGTGAGCACGGAGGAGCAGGCGCTGGAGGCGCTGCACGAGCGGACGGTGGACGTCATTGTGGTCGGTCCCGAGGGCCCTTCGGGGGCGCTGGCCACCGAGATGCAAGAGGCCGGCGGCATCCACGTCCCGCCCGTCATCGTTTACGGCGGGACGGCCGACGACGAGGACGCCGGCTGGCAGCGGCTGGCGCGTTCGTGTTCGGTCCGGCTCGTCCACTCGCCGGAGCGCTTGCTCGACCAGGCGGCCTTCTTCCTGCACCGGGAGGCGGCGAGGCTGCCCGAGGCCCAGCGCGTCCTGTTGGAGGACCTGCACCGCTCCGACAAGGTGCTCCCGGGCAAGAAGGTGTTGATCGTCGATGACGACATGCGCAACATCTTCGCCCTGTCCACCGTGCTGGAAGAGCACGACATGGTGATCGCGACCGCCGACAACGGCCGCGACGCCATCAAGGCGTTGCACGAACAGAAAGACGTGGACGTCGTGCTGATGGACATCATGATGCCGGAGATGGATGGCATCGACACCATGCGCGAGATTCGTAAAGTGCCCGAGATGCGTTCGCTGCCCATCATCGCGGTGACGGCCAAGGCGATGAAGGGCGATCGCGAGCGCTGCATCGAGGCGGGGGCGTGGGACTACCTGGCCAAGCCCGTGGACCCCGAGCAGATGCTGGCCGTCCTCCGGGCGTGGTTGCACCGCTAAATCGAAGGAGGAAGGATGAAGGAGGAAGAAGAAAGGGCCCTGGCTCATCCTCATCCCGTTGATTCATCCTTCATCCTTCATCCTTTCCGAGGATGCGATGGCCACTGCGGACGACGTCAACATCCTGGTCGTCGATGACCTCCCGGACAAGCTCCTGGTGATGCGCTCGGTCCTCGAGGACCTGGGCGAAACCATCGTCGAGGCGCGTTCCGGCGAGGACGCGCTGCGCCGCGTGCTGGAGCAGGACTTCGCGGTGATCTTGCTGGACGTCAACATGCCGGGGGGGATGGACGGCTTCGAGACGGCGGCACTGATCCGCGGTCGCAAGAAGTCGGCGCACGTGCCGATCATTTTCATCACCGCCTACGCCGACGAGATGCACACGACTCAGGGCTATTCGCTCGGGGCGGTCGATTACATCTTCTCGCCCGTCGTGCCCGTGGTGTTGCGGACCAAGGTGAAGGTGTTCGTCGATCTTTTCCGCATGACCCAGCAAGCCCGGCGGCAGGCCGACGAGCGGGTCGCCCTCGCTCAGGAGCAGGCCGCCCGCGCCGCGGCCGAGGAGGCGCGCCGCCGCTCCGCTTTCCTCGCGGAGGCCAGCAACGTCCTCGCCAGCTCGCTCGACCCCGAGGCGACCCTGCGCGCCCTGGCCCGGATCGTCGTCCCGTTCCTGGCTGACCTCGGCGCCGTCACGCGCGTCGCCGAGGAAGGGGGCCCGGGAAGGACGGAACTGGCCTGGCGCTCCTCCGCGGGGGAGGCGAGCGAGCGCGCCGTGGCGCTGGACGAGTTGCCCGCCGAGCTCGCCGGCGCCATCCGGGAAACCTTCGCGAGCGGCAAGCAGCAGGCGCTGACCGGGCTGAGCGCGCCGCCTGCCGGGGGCCGCCTCGGCAAGGCGCGGGGCGACCTGGCCCTGCGCTCGGCGGTCGTGCTGCCTCTGCTGGCGCGCGGTCGGACGCTCGGGGCGCTGTCGCTTGGCCTGGGCCCTTCCGAGCGCCCGCACGCGCACGCGGACCTGGCGCTGGCCGAGGACCTCGCCGGCCGGGCCGCCATCGCCCTGGACAACGCCCAGCTCTATCAGAACATTCAGGAGGGAGATCGTCGCAAGGACGACTTCCTGGCGATGCTGGCGCACGAGCTGCGCAACCCGCTGGCCCCCATCCGCACCGCCGTCCACGTCATGCGGCTGCTGGGGCTCCAGGAAGAGCAGCTTTCCCAGGCGCGCGACATGATCGACCGGCAGGTCACCCACATGACGCGCTTGATCGACGACCTGCTCGACGTCTCGCGCCTGTCGCGCGGCAAGGTGCTGTTGCGCAAGGAGTGTCTCGACCTGACGGAGGTGGTGCGCGCGACGGCCGAGGACCACCGGGCGATGCTCGAGGCGGGCGGGTTGCGGCTCCGCGTGAGCCTGCCGGGGCGCTCCCTGTGGACGACCGGCGACCCGACGCGCCTGGCCCAGGTGATCGGGAACGTGCTGCACAATGCCAGCAAGTTCACCGACCCCGGCGGGTTGGTGACGGTGGACCTGGCGGACGCCGGCGGTGGGCTTGCCAGCGTTCGCGTGCGCGACACGGGCATCGGCATCGAGCCGGCGATGCTGCGCCGCGCCTTCGACACGTTCAGTCAGGCCGACCGCAGCCTGGCCCGCAGCCGCGGGGGGCTGGGGCTTGGGCTGGCGCTGGTGAAGGGGCTCGTTGAGCTACATGGCGGGCAGGCCCACGTGGGCAGCCCCGGCCCCGGCCTGGGGACGGAGGTGACCATTCGCCTGCCCCTGACAGAGGGGCCGGCGCTGCCCGATCCCACTCCGCCTGCCAAGCACTCGGTGTCGGCCTTGCGCGTTCTCATCATCGAGGACAACGCCGACGCCGCCGAGAGCATGCGGCTGCTGCTCACGCTGCAAGGGCACACGGTCGAGGTCGCGGCGTCCGGCTCGGCTGGCGTCGAGGCGGGGCGGGCCTTCCGCCCCAACGTCGTGCTGTGCGACATCGGGCTGCCCGGCGACCTCGACGGCTACGGCGTCGCCCGCGCCTGCCGGCGCGACCCCGTGTTGGCCCCCGCCTACCTGATCGCCGCGACGGGCTACGGGCGGGCGGAGGACCAGGTGCTTGCGCTGGACGCGGGCTTCGACGCCCATCTGACGAAGCCCGTCGATTTCGCAGACTTGCTGCGCCTGTTCGCGGGCGTACACGCGCGGGCATGAGGAGGTGGAGGGGGCTGACCGAGCCAGGTTCCCTTGACCCCGACTGCGCAACGGGCTATCTGCCGGGAGGGACCGAGGTCAAGAGGGCCTTCGCATGCAGAGCGCGGCGGCAGTTGTGGCGTGGGCGGTGCTGGCAGCGGCCCCGATGGAAATGGCCTCGATGAAGAGATCGGGGCATAGAATCGAGCCGCCTGAGATTCTGCGGCTCGAGGTGACGTGCCGCGCGCCCTGGCCGCTCTCCGCTGTCGCCTTGCCCCAGGGCCAACGGGCGAAGCAGGAATTGCGCGGTCCCCGATTGGTTCGCCCGGACGGCACGACCGGGCTCCACTCCTACGGGAGCGTCTCCGTCGCCGGACTGACGTGCGCGCAGGCGGAGGTCGTTGTCGAGCGCCACCTGTCGAGTTTGGGGTGCTGGCTCGACGTCGCGGTGGACGTGATGGCGCTTTATTCCGTCATCACCGAATCGACCGACTATGGGGAGAAGGTACAGTGGTTCGAACTGCTTCCGCACGATACGGCGCTGGACGCGCTCGGGAGAATTCCAGACCTTCTCGACAGAATTCCAGACCTTGGCTCGTGCAAGACAAAGGCAAGAATTTGGGTGCAACGCCCCTGCTCTGACCTGCCCGGCGAAGATCGCTTTCTCACCCTCGATTGGGAGGCGATCACACTGCGAGGAGAGGGGGCGACCAATTACGAACTGCGTCCGGGCGATAGAGTGTACGTATGGGACGGGAAGTGGCACTCGGGCGCATGGGTGGCCGAGAGACTCAGCCCTCTTGAGCGAGCGGAGACGGCCTTGGCGGACGTTGGGCGCTTTTTCCTCGACGCACTCCGCCACATGGTCGGACAATAGCTAGCACGGCCCGACCTGAAAGAAGGAGGTCCCCCATGGCTCCCGTTGCGACACCGAAGCCTCCCTCCCCTATTCTTTACCCGGAAAGCGACGGGCTTCCGATGGCAGACAACACCAAGCAACTCCGCTGGATCGTTCTGCTATTCGGCAACCTCGAAGCGCTCTACCGCGAGCATTCCGACGTCTTCGTGGCGGGCAACTTGCTGTGGTATCCCGAGGAGGGCCAACCCGAACTTCGCTACGCCCCCGACGTCTTCGTGGTGTTCGGCCGGCCCAAGGGCGACCGGGGCTCCTACAAGCAGTGGGAGGAGGGCAACGTCCCGATGACGGTGGTCTTCGAGGTCCTCTCACCGGAGACCAGCGGCAGCGAGATGATCGACAAGTACGCCTTCTACGAGGAGCATGGCGTCGAAGAGTACTACGTCTACGACCCCAACGCCAACCGCCTGCACATCTACGTGCGCTGCGGAGAGGCCCTCCTGCGGCAGAGGCAGGTCCACGGGTTCGTGAGCCCCCGCCTGGGCATTCGCTTCGACCTGTCCGGGCCGGAGATGGTCGTCCATCATCCCGACGGCAGGCCGTTCCTCTCCTTCGCGGAACACTATGCGGCACTCCAGCATGCCGAGAGGCGTACCGCTGTGGCCGAGTGGCGAGTCACGGCGGCCGAAGGGGGAATGACCCGGCTGGCGGAACTCAGCCGCAAGGCCCGGCGGCAGCAGGCCACGTCCGAGGAACTGGCGGAACTGGACCGGCTGGAGGAGGGCGGCTTGTCATTCGCCCCGTAACCGGCTGCCTTTCGTCGCCCCCGTTCGCCCTACTTCCCCCACTCCAAGCACGCCGCGTCGAACACCGGCCCCTCCACGCACGACCGGCGATAGTCCCACCCCTCCGCCGTTTTGACCCGCGTCACGCAACTGAAGCAGATCCCCACCCCGCACGCCATCGGCGCCTCCAGCGACACGTGACACGGCACGCCCCACCCCGCCGCGAGCTTCGCCAGCGCGTGCAGCATCGGCTCGGGGCCACAGCCCACCAGGTGCGACGGCGGGCCGTGCTGCTGCAACAACTGCGTCACGAAGCCGCGCTGCCCCAGGCTCCCGTCGTCCGTCGCCACGTGAACCTCGGCGCCCGCGGCGCGGAAGTCCTCGACGCCTGCGGCCAATGCCGCCGTTCGCACTCCGTAATAGAGCGAAACGCGCCGTGTCGCGGCGTGCGCTTCTCGCCCCGCGTAACCGCGCGTGCCCAGCAACTCGCGTGCGTAAGCCAGGAACGGCGTCTGGCCGATGCCGCCCGCCACCAGCCCGACGTGCTCGACGCTGGCCAGGTCCGGGAAGCCGTTGCCCAGCGGGCCCCACACTTCCAGCCGCTCGCCGGCGCGCACCTCGGCGAGCTTCCCCGTCATCTTGCCGACGACGAGATAGACGACGTCCACGCCCACTGGCGCCCCCGCCCCGTCGAGGACGGTGTCGTAGAGGGCGAAGGGCCGCCCCAGCAGCGGGTCGGTCGTACCCGGCAGGCGCAGCATGACGAACTGGCCCGGGCGGATAGCCCGGGCCAGTTCAGGGGCATGGATTCGGACGCGATAGGTCTGCTGCGCGACGCGAACGTTTTCGACCACCTCGAGGGTGGCGTGCTGAAACGCGGGCGTGGCGGGGCCCGTCATGATTGCTTGTGCTCCCGACGACCGGCGCCGTGCGGGACCAACTCGGAGTGCGGGCGGTTGCCCTTGCCAGCGCGGGGGCCGCGCGGCTCGCTGGCAGAGGATCGGGAGGGGGGCGCCTCCCGACTCGCCGCCTGGGCGGCTTCCGCGCGCTTCGGGCGCTCGGCCATCGCGCGCAGTCGGGCCAGTTCGTCGGGCTTGAGCCGGCGCGACTTGCCCTTGGGCAGGCGATCGAGCTTGATGGTGCCGATGGCGATGCGGCGGAGGCGCAAGACCTTGTGGTCGAGCTTGGCGAGCATGCGGCGAACCTCGCGGTTCTTGCCCTCGCTCAGCACGATCTCCATCCAGGTGCTCTCGCCCTGCGTCTTGAGGCGCTTCACGCGCTGGGCCTTGACGTGCCCGTCGCTCAGATAGACGCCCTTGAGGAGTTGCTCCATGTCCTCGCGCGTCGGCTTGCCGGCGACCTGCACGAGGTAGGTCTTGCGCACCCCGAAGCGCGGGTGCATCAGCTTGAACGCGAGGTCGCCGTCGTTCGTCATCAGCAGCAGGCCTTCGCTGTCCTCGTCGAGGCGGCCCACCGTGTAGACGCGCTGCGGGACGTGCGGCAGCAGGTCGGTCGCCAGCGGCCGGCCCGACGGGTCGTGGTTGGTGCAGAGGTAGCCGCGCGGCTTGTGCGTGAGCCAGTAGACCAGCGGCTCGGCGTGCAGCGGCTTGCCGTCCACGCTCACCTTCTGGTGCTCGGGGTCGATCCGGGTGCCGAGCTCGCGCACCGTCTGCCCATCGACCGAGACGCGGCCGTGGAGGATCATGTCGTCGCAGTGGCGGCGCGAGCCAACGCCCGCATGCGCCAGATACTTGTTGAGGCGTTCCATGCGGGCATTATAGCGGATGGCGGGGCTGCGCGAAAGGCCCTCTTCCTGGATGCGCTCAGCGCGAGGGGCCTTTCTGGGAAGTTGCGCCCGGCGCCGCGTCGCGCCCCTCCAGCCTCGCCACGCGCTCCGCCAGTTGCTCCACGCGATCCTGCAACCTGCTGCGGTCCTGCTCGGCCGCCTTCAGTTGCCCCTCCAGTTGCCCGGCGCGGGCTTCGAGGAGGGGCAGTTTCGCCCCGGTGTCCTTGATGGAGGCCCACATCGGAGTGGTCCGCGTGTTGAGGTCTTCCTTGGTGGCCGCGCTGGCGTTCGCTTCGTTGAGGCGAGCCTGGGCGGCGCGCAGTTCGCCCAGCGTCGAGGTGAACTGCTGATAGGCGGTGACAACGGCCAGCGCCGCGATGCTCAGGATCGTCCCGCCGAAGACGCGCCAGAAGACGGATATCTTCTCATCCCCCGCCTTCTCAAGCATCGCGGGGGCGTGAACCAGACGGAGCGTCTCCGCGATCACGCCGGGGCTCAGGTAGTTGGGCGAGCCGCCGTCTTCGGATGGTTTGCGTTGCGCGGCCACCTTGGCTGTCCTCCTGCGAACGAACGGACCAACTCGGACGGCGACAGTACCGCCCTCGTTCGCTGCGGACAAGGCCACCTGCCCGCTCAGCCCACCCCCGCCACCCGCGCCGCCTCGGGGTCGATCTTCTGCACCGCCTCCCCCGCCGCCAGGCGCACCTCCCCTTCGCGGTCGTCGCGCCACGCCTCCAGCAGCGGCGCCACCGCCCGCTCGTCCCCCGTCTCTCCCAGCGCCTCCGCCGCTCGCCAGCGCACGTCGCGCTCCCGGTCCTGAAGCCCTCGGATCAACGGCTCGACCACCGCGGGCCCACCGATCTTGCCCAGCGCTACCACAGCGGCGCGGCGCACCAGGCGGTCGTTCGCCTGGAGCGCCTCGGCCAGGGCGTTGATGGTCCGCGCGTCGGCCAGCTCGCCCAGCGCCTCGGCGGCGCGCTGCCGGTCGCTCACCTCCTGGTCCGCCTCGTTCTGAGGCCGCTTGGCCCCGAACCACTTGCCCAGCCAGCCGGGCTTCTCCTCCTCGGTCCCCAGCATCTCGACCAGCCCCTCGATGGCCCGGTCGCGCCAGCGCATCTTCAGCGCCCCCGTCGCCGCGATCCGCACCGCCTCGTCGGGATCGCGGACCACCATCGGAATCAGGTGGTCGGGCACGGTGTCGTCGCCGACGTGGCCCAGCGCCCGCGCTGCCTCGACGCGCACGCCCGCCGCGTCGCTTCCCAACGCCTGGATCAACACCGGCACGGCGCGCGGGTCGCCGATGAGCCCCAGCGCCTCGGCGGCGTGCCGGCGCACCTCGTCGCTGCGGTCGCGCAACATGGCCAGCAGCGCCGGGACCGCCTCCCGGTCGCCCAGCAGCCCCAGCGAGCGCGCCGCCTGCGAGCGCACGCCCTCGTCGGCGTCCCGGTTCATCGTCTCGATGAGGGGCCCCACCGCCTCCGTGTCGCGGAGCAAGCCCAGCACGTCGGCGGCGCGCAGGCGCACGGCCGCGTCTGGGTTCTTGAGTTCGTGGATGAGGGGGCGCACTGTGCGTCGGCCCACCCGGACGGCCATTCCGGGATCGCGGATCACTGCGGCGACGGCATCCCGGATCGTCTCGCGGATGGCGAACAGCCGAACGACGCCCTGGATCAGCAGCCACTCGATGGTCAGCCGGCCGATGAGAATGAGGTGGCGCCCCCAGGGCGAGATCGGCTCGGCCGTCTCGAAGTGAACGCCGTACAGGTTGAACAGGCCCATGAGGACCTTGTTGTAGGCGTCGAGGGTGAAGATGAACCAGGTGCCGAACGTCGCGTCCTCCGGGACCTTGTAGAGCCCGGGAAAGTGAGCATGCACCTGCTGGAAGAACAGCGGAAACAACACGATGAGTTGTAGCGCCGACACCAGCGCCGTCCAGCGCAGGTCGGGCAGCGCGTCGGGGTCGCCATCGACCAGCTTCTTGGCGATGGCAGTACGCTGCGTCTCGTTCTTGACCCACGCCCGGCCGACCGCGAGTACGCCGACGTAGCCGATCCCCAAAGCGAGCAACGGCAGGATGGGGATGGGAAGCGCACCGATCAGGTAGATGACGGCATAGATGCCGAGGAGGATGGAATAGCGCCGGAGCGGGCCGCGCACGTTGGTGCCGAAGGGGGTGGCAAGCCAGACGAGGGCGTCGTGCAGCGCATCGAAGCCGGCGTAGGCTTTGTCCCACAACCAGAAGACCGGCGCCGCCAGCCGATAGAAGAACCGCATCGTCTTGTCACCCCAGGAGGCCGCGCTCCGACGGCGCGGTTGCCAGCGCCGTGTTCCGACCTCAGACGCCCAGCGCCTTCTTCAAGGCTTGCAACTCCTGCGCCAGCGCGCCGAAGTTGCCGCGCAGCTCGGTCAGGGCCTCTTCGAGCGCGGCGATCTTGCCGCGAGCATCCGCAAGCCCGGCGCGCGTCTCGGCCAATGCCGCTTCGAGCGCCGGCACCTTGTCATCGGCGGGCGGCCGGGACGAGGCGGTGGGGGCAGGAGCGCTGACCGGGCCGGGTGGTGCGGGGGGCAGGGAAGCGTGGTGGCCGCGCAGCCGCGCCAGCTCCGCGGGGTCGTGGAAGCCGTGCGTCAGGACGGCGCCGCGCCGGTCTTCGGGGGTGAGGTAGACGACGAGCTTCCGCTCCACGAGGGGGCGCAGGGCCGCGCGCAGGGCGTCGAGATCGTCGAGTGGCTCCATGCGGCCGGCGCGGGTGCGGAGCTCGCCCTCGGTCTGAGGGCCGCGCAACAGCAACTCGGCCAGGAGCGCGAGATCGACCTTGTTGACGTGCCACGACTCGTAGAGATAGTGGCGCCAGCGGACGACGCGGCCGCCGGTGATCTTGATGACGAGCTCTTTGCGCTGGCAGCGCGAAAGGGCCTCCTCGACGTCGTCCTCGCTGAGGTTGAGGAGCGGGTCGCGGTTCGACTTCTGGTTGGAGCCCGTCACCAGGGCGTTGGTGCTGAGCGGATAGGCCTCGGGCGTCGTCTTGGCCTTCTCCACCAGCACGCCCAGCACGCGCCGCTCGGTCAGGTCGAGCACCGGCCAGGGACCGTCATGGCCCGGCTCGGGCGCTTGAGCAGGTTCCGACATGCAATCTCCTCCCTGCGTGGCCGGGCCCGCGCGGTTCTGCGAACCGCGGCTAAACGAAGGCGCGGATCGGCCTACGCTTTCAGCGCGTCCTTCATGTGCCGCTTGTACGCCTCGACGCCGGGCTGGCCGTAGGGGTTGACGCCCATCAGCCGGCCCTCGACGACGGTGGCGAGCATCAGCATTTGCAGGAGCTGGCCCATCGTGTGCTCCGACAGCGCGGGCACGATCAAGTCGGCAGTCGGTCGGCCCACCTCGTGATAGGCGTGGTTGGTGCCGCGCAGCGCGGCGCTCAGCAGGTCCGGCAGGCCCTTGCGAGCGTAGGCGTTCAGTTCGTCCTCGTTGTGGTCGGCCATCTGGATCATGATCGGGATCGATCGGGGGGCCTTCAACACGAGGTTGTTGATGCACCGGTCGCGCGCCCCGTCCTGGTGTTGCTGGCCGCGCGAGTGCAGATCGCGCGTCTGCACGCTGGTCAGGGGCGTCGGCCCTCTGCCCTGCTTGCCCAGGCTCTCGGCGAGGAGCTGGTCGTACCACAGCCCCACGCCCTCGAGCTTTTTCGACCAGATCGAGAGGACGCGGATCGGTTTGTGCAGTTCCTCGTTCATCAGGTAGTTGACCCCGGCGAACTGGAGCACCGGGTTGCGCTCGAACGGCTCTTCGAGGAAGCGCTTGGTCATGGCCGCAGCGCCGAGCAGCAGGGCGCGGACGTCGAGCCCCATGATGGCGGCCGGGAGCAGGCCGGCGGCCGTGAAGACGGAGTAGCGCCCGCCGACGTTGTCGGGCACGGTGAGCACGTCGTCGTTGCCGTGGCCCTGGGCCTTGAACAGGTCGCGCAACTTGCTCGTCGGGGCGGTGACGGCGGCGAACAGGCGCGTGAGCCATTCGGAGCGCAGGCCGTAGTATTCGGTGGCCTCGCGGCGGAACACGCGCAGGGCGGCGCCGGGCTCCAGCGTGGTGCCGGACTTGCTCGTGCAGACGGCGGCCCAGCGCTCCTCGCGCCGCTCGGGATCGACGCAGGTGATCTGGAGCAGGTCGAGCAGGTCTTGCAGGGCGTCGTTGTCGGCGCTGTTGCCCTCGAAATAGATCCGAGGGACGCCGAGCCTCGTTTCGGGGGGCAGTTCGTTGTGATAGGCGCTGCGGAGGGCCTCGAAGAGGGCGCGGGCGCCGAGGTAACTGCCGCCGATGCCCAGGAACACGACGCGGTCGGCGTCCTCCTTGAGGCGGTTGGCCAGCGCCATCACCTTGCCGAGCTCGCTCGACTCGGCCTTGCGACGGTGGGCGTCGAGCAGGCTCTGCGGCAGGTCGATGAACCCGGCGTCGAGCGGGCGGTAGTCGTCGGGCACCTGGCGCATCTCGCGGTCGGCGGCCACCTGGGAGCGGCACTGGAGCAACCGCTGCGACAGCTCCTTGAGGCGGGCGGGTGGGAGGAAGTTGCGGGCGCGCGCCTCGGCAGCCGCCGTCCACTCCTCCCCCGCCGGCACCAGGAGGTTCTGGTAGGAGTAGGAGATGGCTTCGTCCGGAAGCTCCATGGCCATAGAACACCTGCTCGCGTCAGAAAGGTGCGCGCGGAACGTACGGGCCCACAAACTGCTTCCCCTTACTATACTTCCCTTATTGGCGAGGGTAAACTCCTCGCGCCCAAACC
The DNA here is from genome assembly GCA_038239195.1 of Gemmatales bacterium. Classification (GTDB taxonomy): domain Bacteria; phylum Planctomycetota; class Planctomycetia; order Gemmatales; family Gemmataceae; genus JBBSEZ01. Next base: position 4,178 of record JBBSEZ010000175.1, on the reverse strand, counting down.
GGACCAACTCATGAACCTGCACGCACTGATCCAGGAACTTCGCGAGCCCACGGCGACCAGCAAGATCGTCTTGCTCGTGGCCGATGGCCTGGGAGGCCTGCCCCTCGAGCCCGGGGGCAAGACGGAGCTGGAGACGGCCCACACCCCCAACCTCGACGCCTGCGCCCGCGAAGGCGTTTGCGGGCTGAGCGTGCCGGTCCTGCCCGGGATCACGCCTGGCAGTGGCCCGGGACACCTGGGGCTGTTCGGCTACGACCCTCTGGAGCACCGCATCGGCCGGGGCATCCTCGAAGCGCTCGGCATCAACTTCAACGTCGGCCCGCGCGACGTCGCCACGCGCGGCAACTTCTGCACGGTGGACGAGGCGGGGAAGATCACCGACCGCCGGGCCGGCCGGCCCACCACCGAACGCTGCGTCGCGATGTGCAGGTTGTTGCAGACGGTGAAGGTTCCCGGCGTCGAGGTGTTCGTCGAGCCGGTGCGCGAGCACCGCTTCGTCGTCGTCTTCCGGGGCGACGGGCTGGGCGATCAGGTCAACGACACCGACCCGCAGCAGGTCGGCGTCGTCCCCCTGTCGGCGCGCGGGGCCGACGCGGCGTCGCAGAAGACGGCGGAGGCGGTCGAGCGCTTCGTGGCCGAGGCGGGGCGCGTGCTCAAGGGCCAGGCGCCGACGAACATGGCGACCCTCCGGGGCTTCGCGCGCTATCCGAAGATCCAGACGATGGAGGAGATCTACGGCCTGCGCTCGGTGGCCATCGCCGTCTACCCCATGTATCGGGGGCTGGCCCGCCTGGTGGGGATGGACATTGCCGAGGCAGGATCGACGCTCAGCGACCAGATGGAGGCGCTGAAGGGGCTCTGGGACAGGTACGATTTCTGCTTCCTGCACTACAAGTACACCGACAGCACGGGCGAGGACGGCAACTTCGCCGCCAAGGTCGAGATGATCGAGAAGCTCGACGCCGAGATGCCCAAGGTGCGGGCGCTGGGCCCCGACGTGCTGATCGTGACGGGCGACCACAGTACGCCGAGCAAGATGCGCAGCCACTCCTGGCACCCGGTGCCAACGTTGCTCGTCAGCGACACGGCCCGGACCGACGGGGTGACGGAATTCGGCGAGTCGGCGTGCCTGCGCGGCGGGCTCGGGCAGTTCCAGGCGATGTACCTGATGTCGCTGGCAATGGCCCACGCTGGCCGCCTCGGCAAGTACGGGGCCTGAGCCGTGGACCTGACGCAAGCCATGTCCTCCGGTCGCGTGCTACTCATGGACGGGGCGATGGGGACCGAGTTGCGCCGCGCCGGGCTCGCCGCCGACGAGTGCGGCGAGGCGTGGAACCTCCAGCGCCCCAGCCGGGTGCGCGCCATCCACCGCGCGTACGCCGAGGCCGGCGCCGAGGTGCTGCTCACCAACACCTTTCAGTCCAACCCCTCTGCCCTTGCGAAATGGGGATGGGAGGATCGCCTCGAAGCGATCGACGCCGCGGCCGTGCGGCTGGCCCGCCAGGTCGCAGGGGCGGGGCGTTACGTCCTGGGAGACGTCGGGCCTTTCGGCGCTGGGCCCGCCGAGTTTGCAGATCGGGAGGCCCTGCGGCGCGTGCTGGCCTCCCTGGAAGGGGTGGACGGCGTGCTCTTCGAGACGTGCTCCCACCCGGCAGCGCTGGCGGCGGTGCAGTACGCCCTCCATCGCGCCTATGAGGTCGAGGGCGTTCCGCTGCTCCTGTCGCTCACCTATTTGCGCTCGCCATCGGGGCAACTCGTCACCCTGAGCGGCCACCCCCCCGAGACGTTCGCGCGACACGCCGAGCGGCACGGGGTGGCCGCGCTGGGGGTGAACTGCGGGCGCGAGGTGGGGATGGGGGACGCGGTCGAGGTCGTGCGCCGCTATCGAGCGGCGACGGACCTGCCGCTGTTCGCCCGGCCCAATGCGGGGACGCCGAGCCGGGAGGGGGGAGAATGGGGGCATCCGCTCGGGCCGGAGGAGATGGCGAGGGCGGTGCCGGAACTGGTGGCGGCGGGGGCGCGGATGGTGGGGGGGTGTTGTGGGACGACGCCGGAGCACGTCGCGGCGCTGGCGGGGGCGCTCGGTTCGGTGAGGCCGGAGGGCAACGAGGCGAGCGGAAGGTCGGGGGAGAATGCGCCAAGGATGGGATGACCAAGCTCGGCAGGCTGGCCGCGAGGACCATTCCGGCTAATGGCCAAGCCGAGGGGCGCCGATCGTTGAGGGGGGCATCCGCTGCGAGCCACCCTGGCGCCCAGCACCCGATCTTGGCGGTTAGCGAGCGCGCCGAAAGGTGGTTTGCTTCGCGTTCGCCGTGGCGACCAACTCGTTGGCGCCCAACGCATCGATCTGCCACCGTATCAGGAACTCGCCGTCAGTAGCCAGAATCTCGACGGCGCGCCCGCGGCCCCACCGATAGCGGCCCTCACGCACACGCCCTGCATCGGACAAGATAACGCGACCGTCCGCTGTGAACTCGACGCCCGAGCCCGAGCGGGAAGCGGACGCCCACTTGCCGACAAGCAGTTCGGCGTCCGGCTTCAGGGTGGCGGGCTGCCCTTGCTTGGCGGGCAGGGAGGGCGAACTGCTCGCGGGCTTCTTGTTGCACGCGGGGCCGGTGAGCAGGAAGGCTGCCCCGAGCAACAACACGCCGCCCGCGGAACGTGGCGAGCCGAGCCATCGAAGAGCAGACATTGGGACCTCGCTGTGCTTGTTGACAGTTGACAGGTTTCCCTCCCCATCGCAGTCAAGGATGCGCACCGGTCATCACATGCCGTACATCTCCCAAATCCTCCGCCGCAAGCAACCTGCGAATGTAGACGCGTAAATTCTCGGCTCGTCGGAGATGGTGTCATACAGCATCAACTTTGGGTTGGGGCTCCGGCAGGGGGAAAATGAGGCGGCGTGCAATAGGCCGGGGAACCGACTGTTCGGGCGCATGTCAGGCGCGAAGGGCGAGCTTCATCTCGCGACAGAGTTTCTGTGCCTCCTCGAAGGGGAGCACGCGGGAGCTGCCGACCAGGTACACGCCCCCATGCAGAAGTTGAACGTACTCGGCCTTCCCCTGGAGCCGCTCCATGATTTCGGCAGGCGACAAGTTGAAAGCCCGGCGGGAGAGCAGTTCGTCGTAGAAGCTGACTGGCCATATCTCAGCAACCTTGAACCGAGGATTGACGTACTCCTTTGACTTGGCAGTGAAGGTAATCCGCCCTTCTTCCACCCGCTGCTCATATGCCAAGTCCACGAACTGTTCATCGTAGTAATCCACACGGTAGGCGTCGAAGGTTTCGATGAACCGGGGGACTACCGCGTAGATCAGGTGATGCAGGTCCACCTTCGCCGGGTCGAAGTCGAGGATGAGGCCGTCGTCGGAGTAACCGTCGTCCTTCAGCATCCGGCGATAGGAGTACAAGATCATAGCACGCTTTACGCCATCGCCGAAGAACTTGGTCAAGGCGATACTTCCCGAACTAATGCTTGGCGAATTAGGACACCCGAAATCCCGGATCGGAGGAACGGGGCGGTCGCCAGGCCCCCACGGAGCGGGAAGCCCCTTTATGCCCTCGAAGAAGCGGGCGTGCTTCTCCTGGGCGCTGACCGCCTCATCGACACGGGCGTGGATCATCAGACAGTATCGTTGCCTCTTCTTTTTCATGGGGACGGCACCACCACAATGTCGATTTGGGGATGAGGAGTATCACTGTTTGTAGCGTAGCGAACCAACCGTCGGGCATCGGTGGCGGCACGCTGAGTGGGGACTTCGATCCGAAGGCGGTACTCCCGGTTCTGCTCCAACGCCCGAAGCGGGCCGTCCCGAAACTTGCGAACCTGTTGCCGCTTTGTGGTGACGTTCAACTTCCGGTCGATGAGGATTTTGGGGTTGGCTGGATCAACCCCATCAAACCGGACATAGTTGTTCCCCCTCCCACCATTCCGGTTAGGGTTGTCGTAACGAAGAGCAGGGACTTCTCGTTGCCCTTGACCGTTGGTACGCCACCCCGTGGCACCGTCTTCCCAGACTCGAGCCTTAGTTGATTTGGACACTCGGCTTCAATCCCTCCCGGTTGCAGTGTCGAGCGAAGCTGTAAGTGGTTGAGGGGTTGACAGATAAGGCCTGCGTCCTAGGAAAACGGTACTTCAACTCCGTTACCCAGGAGCGCAGGCCATGTGCGTGAATGCG
>JBBSEZ010000174.1:0-18661 GCA_038239195.1 Gemmatales bacterium | reverse complement strand
TTGGGCCTCCGTGTGTCCAGGCAGCGCGCCACGTGACCAACCGCCCCAGAAGAATCAGAACAGCGCCAAACGGCCAAACTTTCGGGCCGGGTGTCACGGCCAAACTTTCGGACCGCTGACAAAGACTCGGCCCACCCTACGCCGGACCGTCCACAAACACTCTCCCCCTCTCCCTCCTTGGGAGAGGGGGTTGGGGGGTGAGGGAGAGACGACCGCATGCCCGACGACCTGACCTTCCTGATGGGCAAGTACCCCGCCGTGCTGCCGGGCGGGCTGCGCTACGCGCGCAACCACACGTGGGCGGCGCCCGTCGCCGACGGCGAGAGACGCTGGCGGTTTGGCTTCACGACCTACGCCATCCGGCTGATGCAGGACGTCTACTTCCTCGACTGGCAGGTGAGCGCCGGCGACGCGGTGGCGGCCTCGCAGCAGATCGGGCACATCGAGACGTCCAAGGCGGTGTCGGACCTGTTCGCCCCGATCGAGGGCACGCTGGTCGAATTCAACGGAGCGCTGCTGGAAGACCCGTCGGCGATCAACGTCGATGGGCACGGGGCGGGCTGGCTGTTCGAGATGGACGCGGGCGCGGGGAATTCTCTCGACGCGCTGATGGACGTGGCGCAATATCATCATTACCTGGCCGAGGGCTGGGAGAAGACCCAGCGCCTCATCAAGGGCAAGATCAACACCGAGGACTGAGCCACCACCATGAGTCGTCCCAAGCTGACCGTCGTCCTCTCGCAGGCGCAGAGCAAGGCCCCCGGGCGCAGGGCCCTCGAGGAGAGCATTGCCGCGGCGCTGATCCTCGAGCCGGGGCTCGACGTGTCGATCGTGCCCTACCTCTACGACCTCGACGCCAACCACACCGGCCGACTGTTCCTCGAATCGGTCAGTGGCGACATGGTCGTGCTGGGCTGGATGTACCCGCGCGCCTCCTACTGGCTGCTCGACCGCATCGGAATCAAGGGACATTACGGAGACAACAAGATCACTCCCGCCCCGGAGGTCGATGAGGACGAGGGCGAGGTCGGCGCGGCGGAGCCGACGAAGGGCATCGGCGCGGTCAACGTGCCGGACCGGCACGTCTACTGTCTCGACCTGCGCGACCACGCCGACCACCGCACCTACGTCGAGGAGGCACGCCGGATCGCCGCGGAGTGCCGCGAGCGGCGCGAGGAGAAGTTGAAGGAGTGGGTGAAGGGAAACCCGAGCGTGGTGCAACTGGGGCGCTACCTGCGCGAGGAGCCACCGGCCCCCGCGGCGCCCGCGTTCGCGCCGGAGCAGTTGCTGACGCAGGCGGCGCGGCGCTGGTATCCGGTGATCGACTACGGGCGCTGCACGAACTGCATGGAATGTCTGGATTTCTGCCTGTTCGGGGTGTACGGGGTCGATTCGCTGGATCGCATCCTGGTGGAGAACCAGGACAACTGCAAGCGCGGCTGCCCGGCGTGCAGCCGGGTGTGCCCGGAGCAAGCGATCATGTTCCCCGACTACAAGACGCCGGCCATCGCGGGGGCGCCGGTGGGGAACATCGGTGGGCTGAAGATCGATTTGACGAAGTTGTTCGGCGGCGGCGACGCGCTGACGATCGCGGCGCGGGAGCGCGACCGGGAGTTGGTGGCCGACGGGCGCGGCGCGGTGGGACTGAGCGTGGGCATTGCGAGGCGCCAGGCGGACAAGCCGGCGGGGCCGAAGGACGACCTGGACAAGCTGATGGACGCGCTGGACGAGCTGGAGATTTGAGGAGGGGCTGAGGATGGAAGGCACCAGGACGAGGTCGATCAAGGAAGAAGTGCTCGAGATGATCCAGGCGCTGCCGGATGACTGCACGCTCGCGGACGTCAAATATCGGATCGCCCTGCGCGAGAAGGTCGCGGAAGGGATCGCGGACGTCGAGGCTGGGCGCGTCCTCACGCAGGGCGAGGTGGAGCAGGAGGTCGCCTCAGGGCTGAAGTCGTCTGAGCGCAGTCCGCATTGAGGCACCTCCTCCCGGGCCTCAGCGAGGAAGGCGTCGAGAGCGATTGATGGCGCCAGTTCCTCTCGCGAAAAGTCGAAGTTCTCTCTGGACAATCGGCCCCGGGCGCTTCACAATCACATCATCGCCGAGCGCAGAGCAACAGAGACCAATTCGATGGGTGCGGACGCACACGTCTTGTCTCCCGCTTTCTTCGACCTTGGGCACCAGGGCGACTTCGATCGCACGTTGCTGAACAAGATGCTGGCGATGCGGCCGACCGAGCGATTGCGGCATCACGAGAACTGGCGAGCCTTCGTCAAAGGGCCCTCCACCATGCTGGGGTTTACCGAAGACGTCGTCCGACGCCTCCTCGCAGAAAATGTCGAGTTCGTCATCGTCGGCGGAGTGAGCGCCGTCCTTCAAGGCGCGACCATCGTGACGCGGGACCTCGACATTTGCTATCGCCGAACGCCGGAGAACATCCGGCGCCTGGTCGCGGCGTTGGCCTCGCTGGGGCCTCGGCCTCGGGGCTTTCCGGCCGACCTGCCCTTCGTATTCGACGCACGGGCGCTGCAACTCGGCTCGAATTTTACGCTGGACATCGGGCATGAGTCGCTCGATTTGCTAGGAGACATGTCCGCGATAGGGGGCTACGAGCAGATCATCGGCCAGGCGGCCGAGGTGACGTTGGCGGGGCAGCCCGTCAAGGTGCTCGGGCTGGAGCAGTTGATCGCCACGAAGACGGCGGCCGGTCGCCCCAAGGACCTGGTCGTGCTGCCGGAACTGAAAGCGATGCTGGAACGGCGGGGGCGGGCGTCGAATGAAGGGCCCCCCGCGAGTTCTTGACGACGCGGAGGTTGAACGAGAAGCTGGACAGTCGAAGGGAGTCGCGAGCGAGATCAGGAGATCGCCAGCGGAGGTGGTTCGATGGGGACGCTCAAGCAGCGCGTGATCGAGTGGGTCGAATCGCTCTCCGAGGATTGCACCCTCGGCGACGTGCAGTCGCGCCTCGAGGCGTTTTTGCGCTACGAGCAGGAGCAAGGCGAGCGCGAGCCGGCCTTCGCCTGTCGCGGGGAAAGGCCGGCCAAGTTGGAAGTGGTCTGCCAGGAACTGGCCCGGCAGGGCTTCAACGGCAAGGCGGCCGCCTTGCAGGCGTACCTGAGCCGACGCGGGCAGACCGGATGACGCGCATCGACCGGGCCCGCCTCGAGCGCGCCTACCAGACGGCCCGCGCCGCCCTCCTCGCCGAGCGCGCCCCCGAGGGCCACTGGGTCGGCGAACTGTCCACGTCCGCCCTGTCCACCGCCGTCGGCATCAGCGCCCTCGCCCTCGTCCAGAAAGCCGGGCACGGCTCGTTCTCCTCCCTCATCGCCGGCGGGCTGGACTGGCTGGCCGAACACCAGAACGCCGATGGCGGTTGGGGCGACACGGTCAAGAGCTTCAGCAACATCTCCACCACCATGCTCTGCCGCGCCGCGCTCCATCTGACGGGCGCGGCCTCTTCGTATCCCGAATGTCTGCGAAAGAGCGAGAAGTGGCTGGCGGAGCGCCATGGCACGACGCCGGAACAGATCGCCGAGGCGGTGCGCGCCCGCTACGGCAAGGACCGCACGTTTTCCGTGCCGATCCTGATGACGTCGTCCCTGGCGGGGCTGGTGGCGTGGCGCGAGGTGCCGGCGCTGCCGTTCGAGCTGGCGGTGTTCCCGCAATCGTGGTTCCGCTTCCTGCGCCTGCCCGTCGTCAGCTACGCGCTGCCAGCCCTCATCGCCATCGGCCAGGCCGTCTACCACCATCGCCGCCCGTGGCCCCCCCTTCGCTGGATGCGGGGGCTGGCCCTCAAGAAGAGCCTGCGCGTGCTGGAAGCGATCCAGCCGAGCAACGGCGGGTTCCTGGAGGCGACGCCGCTGACGAGCTTCGTGGCGCTGGGGCTGGCGAGTTGCGGGCGGGCCGATCATCCGGTGGTGCGCAAGTGCGTGGCGTTCATCGAATCGTCGGTGCGGCCGGATGGGAGTTGGCCGATCGACACGAACCTCTCGACGTGGGTGACGACGCTGGCGGTCAACGCCCTGGCGGGGGCGGGCGATCTGGAGTGCCTGGATCGGCGCGACGAGCTGCGCGAGTGGTTGTTGCGGCAGCAGTACAGGGAGCGGCACCCGTTCACGGGGGCGGAGCCGGGGGGGTGGGCGTGGGCGCCGCTGCCGGGGGCGGTGCCGGACGCAGACGACACGCCGGGGGCGCTGCTGGCACTGTCCCGCGTGGTGCCGCAGGACGACAATGCCCCTCTCCGCGCCTTCACGCGCCAGGCCGTGCGCCGGGTGAAGTTCACCGACAGCGACCCGGCGCCTGTCGAGGTGCCGGGGCCTGAGAGCGAGATGGGCTGTCAGGTGGCGCACGGCCTGGCCTGGCTGTTGGGGCTACAGAACAGCAACGGCGGTTGGCCGACCTTCTGTCGCGGCTGGGGCAAACTGCCATTCGACCGCAGCGGCACCGACCTGACCGCGCACGCTTTGCGTGCCCTCCGCGCCTGGTCGGGCGAGGTGCTCTCTGGCTGGTTCTCGCGCGCGTTCTCCAAAGCCTGCGGTGTCCGCGCGAAAAGCGCAGGGCGATCGTTCCTCCTGCCTTCCGTCCAGGCAATCGAACAGGCTACCGCCCACGGCCTCGCCTACCTGGCCCGCGAGCAGCGCCCCGACGGCTCCTGGCTTCCGCTGTGGTTCGGCAACCAGCACGCCCCCGACGACGTCAACCCGACCTACGGCACCGCCCGCGTCCTGGCCGCCTACCGCGACCTCGAATTGATGGACGATCAAGCGGCGCGGCGCGGGCTCGCCTGGCTGCGCGCCCACCAGAACGCCGACGGCGGGTGGGGCGGACTGGCCGGCACGCCGTCGAGCATCGAGGAGACGGCGCTGGCGGTCGAGGCGCTGCTGGAGGGCGGGGCCGAGGAAGCGGTCGAGCGCGGGCTGGTCTGGCTGATCGAGCGCGTCGAGGCGGGGGGGCTGCACGAGCCGACGCCGATCGGGTTCTACTTCGCGAAGCTGTGGTACTTCGAGAAGACGTATCCGCTCGCGTTCGCGGTGGCGGCGCTGGGGCGGGCGCGCCGGAAGATGGAGATGGGGGGCCCCTGAGGGGCCTCGGCTCACCTCTTCTTCGGTCGGCGTGTGCTCTTCGGAGGAACCAGGCTCGCCAACTCGCCCTGCAAGCCTGCGCGGAACGTCTCAACGCTGGGGCACGCCCCCGCCAGATCGACCAACCGATCCAGTTGCTCTGCCTTCATCACCTGTCGCAGTTCCGCCGCGACCTCCACGGGCACTGCTCCGAACCGCGCCTTGAGGAACTTCTCGATCGCGGCCTGCAAAGTCTGCTGTCGCGTCTGCTGCTTGGTCTCATCCACGATTTCCCGAATCAACGGCGACTCGATCATGGCCTTCCCCCCTCCAAAAAGAGCCAGCAACTCCGGCTGCGGAAACTTCAGGCCCGCCAGCACCTGGGTGACCGCCAGGAGGTTTTCTCGCTGTGCCCCCGCCTCACGGTCGATCCGCTCGCGGCACCGCTGGAGCAGCGCCTCGGGCGGCCCCTCGAACTGGGCCAGTGGCACCCACGGCACCAACCCGACGTCCTCTGCCGCGAGCAGTTCGCCGCGGCGGCGCTGGGTCGGCCGCGGCGCTGGTCCGCACCCCGGATGAACGCGCGGGCCCGCCCTTTACGACTTTGGCTTGCGTCGCTTGCCCTTCGCGGCATCGGCGGGGCGCGGCGGCTCACTCTGTAGGCGATCCTGAAACGCCTCGACGCTGGGACAGACCACGGCAAAACGGTGGAGTCGCACGAGTTGCTCTTCGTTGACGAACGGGCGGACCTGGGCCTCGACCTGGTTGGCCGCCTTCCCGAATCGGGCCTTTAGCGCCTCCACGATGACCGCTACCCGTATTTCCTGCCCGATCTTCTCCGCGAATTCTTTCATCACCGGCGACTCGATCATGGCCTGTTCCCCTCCCAAAAGAGCCAGCAACTCCGGCTGCGGAAACTTCAGTCCCGCCAGCACCTGGGTGACCGCCAGGAAGTTTTCTCGCTGTGCCCCCCTCGCGGTCGATCCGCTCGCGGCAGCGCCGAAGCAGCGCCTCGGGCGGCCCCTCGAACTGGGCCAGCGGCACCCACGGCACCAGCCCGACGTCCTCCGCCGCGAGCAGTTCCTCGGCGGAGAGCCCCCACAACTCCACCACTTTCCACTTGAAGCTCGCCTCGGCCCACCCGAGGGCGCTTTGCATCGTTTGAGCTTCGGGCACGCGATAGCGGCCGCGCGGGCACAACACCAGCGTCAGCACGTCGGGCAGCACGCCGCGCGTTTGCAGCACCAGCATCATGTTATCGACGACCTGCTTCGGGACGCGCTTCTCGGGGTAGGTCGCCACCTCCACCAGGACGTAGTGCGGCCCCTCCCGGCCCTGATAACGAACTTCGAGCAAGCCGTCCGGCAAGCGGCGCGGCTGGACGACTTCGGCCTGAAGCGCGCGGCAGGAACGCACCTGGCGCGCCCCGCCGAGGAAGAGGATGGCCTTCCCCCGGTTCTGGAGCAGCCACTTGCCGCTCTTGTCGAATTCCTGCTGCGGCATCGCGTTGCCTCTACCTTGCGATCATTAGAGCCCCACCTCCTCCACCCGTCGAGAGCATTTCGAGCCGCCGCCCTTGCTGCTGTCGAGGCGGGCGGCGGCTCGACAGCAAGGGCGGCGTTCTCACCCCTCCAAGACGTCCCGATAGAAGCGCGGCACGCCCTCGTATGCCCCGAGGTAGGTCCGCTCCAGCGGCACGTTGACGTACTCCTCCGCCGTCAGAAACAGCGGCATGTCGGGCAGGACGTCGCCGACCGCGAGAGGCTGTACGTACGCCGTCGCTACCGGGCCCGCCGGGTAGGCCGCCAGGGACAGCGGCTTGTCCGCGACCGGCCCCCAAACGTTTCCCGTGAGCTGTTCCCACACGGCCGACGGCAGGCCGCGCGGGCCCCGCGGCGTGGGCGGGTGCAGGTCGATTAGCAGCAGATGGATGCGGTGCGCCAGGGCCGCGCCAACCTTGTCGAGAAAGCTGCGGAAGGCGTGCCGGCTCGCCTTGTTGCCCGGCGAGAGCAACTCGATCAGGGCGACGATGCGGTGGTTGCTCCGGTGGCGAATCACCAGGGTGCGCCGGCGGAGGACGTAGTCATCGACCTCGGCCCGCAGCACCACCTGCACCTGCGGCGGCGCGACGGCCACGGACAGGGCGCTCCCTACGTCGCCGGAAGGTGTGCCATTGCCGTTCGCCTTCGAGGCCTGGAGCGTCAGCACGTCGGGGCCGATGCCCCCGACGATCTGCTCGGCCAGAGCGTAGTAATCGGGTGGCAGCAAGCCGCCATTCAGGGCGCGCCGCAACTCGCTGATCCAGGCGAGGTGAAAGTCGTGGAAGATCCCGTCATCGACGCGCGTCCAGTCACGTACGGGCATGGTCTTCCTCCGACTGCGACGAGCTCGGCCTCAGCGGCGGTCCTTGCACGCCGCGACCTGCGGCGATCCGTCAACTCGCCTTCTGGAGTCGCAACGCGAAGTCAAGAGGGTCGGCAATCCCGTAAATCTCCAACGTGCCCCGCACGGCGGCCAGGTGGCGCGGAAGTACGGGATCGTCGAGAGAAAATTCTGGCAGAGCGATCACCGCCCCTGTTTCCTCGTGCTTGTACCATCTGGCTTTTCCTTCCACCACGCGGGAGGAAAAGCCCAGGGCACGCAGGGCCTCATCGAGCCGGCCGTAGGTCACCTCAGACATGGTCCACCCCTCTTTCCGCACGATCCAGGGCCTCTTGCTTGCGAGCCCGCATCCGCGCCACCGCCCGGCGGTTGACGGCCTGGCGCCGGGGGACGCGGACGCGGACCGTCTTGGCGCCCTTCTTCGGCTGACGTGGCGAGCCTTCCTGAAAGTAGTGCTGGACGTCGAGCCAGTACGCCCGCCTTCGGGAGGCGTCAAACAAAATCAGGAAGACCGGCATCGGCTCGGACAGCCACAAGCGATAGTCTCGGACGTCCAGGTCGAAGACGTAGTCCGTGTCTGCGAGCGCCAGCTTCTCCGACGCCTTGAGTTGAAGGTACACCAACCCAGGCTCAGCGTGCCCCTCTTCGTCGAAGGTAAACAAGGACAGGTCGTAGCCGTAGTCCTCCTCGACGCGCTGGGCAACGTGTCCTTCGTCGATGATGAACCGTTCGACGTAGTTGACGCTCTGGGCCGCGATCACGTGCTGCCGCGTTCGTTTCTTTCTTGCCGTGGGGACGTGCCGTGCCACAAATCCTCCCGAAGTTCGCGCTCGCACATTCTACCACGCTCCTCTCTCGAAACAGCAGCAAAAGTCTCCCCGCTCCCCTCCCCTGAGGGCTGAACGTGTGGCCGCTTCCCCGTCCCTTCCTATCATGGGAGTAGCGGGGGGCCGAACCGAGCCAGAATGGGGCTGCCACCCTGAATAAGGGCATGCCCTGCCTCGTCCAAAAGTCGGGCTGGTCCGCGCGCCCTCTCCCACCCGACCGTCCGCCCAACCCGCTACCCGATCGTTGCGGTGGGGTTGTCACTCTGAACCAAGAGCGTCCACCCTCCTAAGAGGATTCGACCGTGGCGACCGCTACCGAGGCCCCTCCGGCCGAGAAAAAAGAGAAGCGCACCAATTCCGCCGCCTTCAAGGTCGTCCCCGAGACGCGCGACGTGCGCGACCGGGTTCGCATCGAGGCAGCGAAGGTGGGCGTCGGCCTCGACCGCTCCAAACCGCTCGGCCGGCCCGCCCTCCAGAAGCTCGGCGAAGACCTCCTGCAACAGATGGGCCTCGGCGAGCAGTACCTCGGCTTCATCATGGTCTGCATCGCCAACGAGTTCTGGCGCGAGCAGGTCCAGGCCATCCCCTTCCACCGCCGCCTGCTGCTGCTGCCGCACTGCCTCAAGCACGCCGAGGGCTGCCCCGCCGACTACGACGAGTTCGGCCTCGACTGCCGCAAGTGCGGCGCCTGCTCCGTCGCCGACTTCAAGACGAAAGCGGAAGACCTCGGCTACAAGGTGCTCGTTTCCGAAGGCACCCCCATTGTCCTCAAGATCATCGTCAGCGGCCACGTCGATGCCATCGTCGGCGTCGCCTGCCTCAACGTCCTCGAAAAGGCCATCGACAAGATCCTCCTCGCCGGCGTCCCCTGCGTCGCGGCCCCCCTGCTCTCCAGCAACTGCCGCAGCACCTCGGTCGATGACGACTGGGTGTCGGAGCTGATCGACCTGCACACCCCGCCGCCCGCGGTCAAGACAAAGTCCTACGTCCACCTGATGCGCGCCGCCCACCAGGTCTGCGAGGAGCCGGAACTGAGCCGGCTGGCGCCGCGGGCGCGGTCGAGTGGGACGGACAAGGCGGGCCCATTGGCCCAGCACGAGAACATCGCCTACGACTGGCTCGCCCAGGGCGGCAAGCGCTCGCGGCCGTTCATCACCCTGGCCGCTTACGATGCGCTCAAGGGCGGGGCCGGCACCCTGTCGGCGGAGGGCCTGGTCCTGCCCGACTCGGTGCGGCGCACGGCCCTGGCCATCGAGGCGTTCCACAAGGCCTCGCTGGTCCACGACGACATCGAGGACGACGACACCTTCCGCTACGGCCGGGAGACGCTGCACCGCCAGTACGGCGTCGGCGTCGCCATCAACGTCGGCGACTACCTGCTCGGCCTCGGCTACCGGCTCGTGGGCCGGGAGCGCAAGGAGCTCGGCGGCGACTGCGCCGCCGACGTCCTCAATCGGCTGTCCGAGGCGCACCTGAAGCTCTCCGAAGGCCAGGGCGCCGAGTTGCTGTGGCGCGACGCCAAGGACAAGAGCCTGACGGCGCTCGACGCGCTCAAGATCTACGCGCTCAAGACGGCGCCGGCCTTCGAGGCGGCCCTCTACGCGGGGCTGCGCCTGGCGGGGCCCGCCGACGCCTACGAGAAGATGGTCGGCGAGCTCAGCAAACACCTCGGCGTCGCCTTCCAGATCTTGAACGACCTCAAGGACTGGGACGGCGACAACGATAACAAGCTGATCGCCGGCCAGGACGTGCTGGCCGCCCGCCCCACCCTGCTGCTCGCCCTCGCGCTGGAAGGCAGCGCCCCCGCCGAGCGCGCGGAGTTGCTGGCGCTGCTGGAGGGCAAGCCGTCGCTGAGCAAGGAGGAGGTCGTCGCCCGCGTGCGCAGCCTGTTCGCGCGGGCGGGCGTGTTCCTCAAGGCGGAGAAGCTCGTCGAGAAGTATCGCGCCCGCGCCGAGGCCGTCGCGGACGAGGTGCAGCCGACCGAGCTGCGCGAATTGCTCTACTACCTGGTCGATAGCGTCCTCGAACGCGAAATCGCGCCGCCACCGGAGCCGGCCCCGATCCCGATGCTCTCGTTGCTCCCGCTGGTGGCCCCCCGATGAATGTCCCCGTTGAGCCTGCCGGGCCCGACCTGGAAACGCTCTTCGCGCAGTTCCCGCCGGCCGACGACCTGCCCGCCTACGAGCTCGTGCCGGGCGAACGGGTGCCCGAGCCGTACCGCGGCCTGCTCGTCCACGAACACCACATGACCGTCACGGTCGAGGCGTTCCACGGCGAGCCCGTGGACGTGCGCATCCTGGCGCGACGCCACAACGGCGATTCGTACGCGCGCAAGATCCTACTCGTCTTGCAGGGCAGTGGGCGGATCGTTCAGTTCGGCATCGTGCGCATCGACCTGCGGCAGGTGAGCCCGGAGGTGCGCGACGAGATCGTGGCGGGGCAAACGCCGATTGGGCGCATCCTGATCCGGCACGACGTGCTGCGGCGGATCGAGCCGAAGGCGTATCTGCGCATCGACCCGGGGCCGAAGCAGATGGCGTGGTTCGGGCTGAGCGAGCCGAGGCCGCTGTACGGGCGGCTGGCGCTGATCCACTGCGACGGGCGGCCGGCACTGGAACTGCTCGAAGTTGTCGCGCCGGAATAAGATAAGCGATGAAGAAGCGATAGGCGCGCTCGGGTTCCTCCTTCCGAAGTGGAGATCAAGGTGTCGGACGCTTTCAGCCCCAACCAGCCCCCTCCCGCCGGCGCCGGCGGCACTCCCCCGCCGCAAAAGCTGACGGTGACGACGTCGCTCATCCTCGTCATGGCGGCCATCGGCTTCGCATTCGACATCTACGAACTGCTGATGCTCCCCCTCGTCCTGCCCCCGGCGCTGCGCGAGTTGCTGCCGAACGCCCCGCCCGGGAGCCGCGAGTTCAACGAGTGGCGCGCCCTCATGTTCTGGGTGCCCGCCATGGCGGGCGGCGTGTTCGGCCTCCTGGGCGGCTACCTCACCGACCTGCTCGGCCGGCGGCGCGTGCTGACGTGGAGCATCCTCCTCTACGCTGTCTCGGCCTTCCTCACCGGTTATTCCACGTCGATGACGATGCTGCTGGTCCTGCGCACGACGACGTTCGTCGGCGTTTGCATCGAGTTCGTCGCGGCGGTGGCCTGGCTGGCCGAGCTGTTCCCCAATCCCGAGCAGCGCGAGAACGCCCTGAGTTACACCCAGGCTTTTTCCTCGCTGGGCGGGTTGATGGTCGGCGGGGCGTTCCTGCTCATCGGCGCCTGGTCGCAGCACCTGCCGCCCATCTTCATGCCGGACTTCCTCACCTCATCCCTGGGCACGATCGGCGAGGCCAGCCAGCACGCCCCCTGGCGCTACACGCTGATGTCGGGCCTGATCCCGGCCATCCCGCTCATCCTGATCCGGCCCTTCCTGCCGGAGTCGCCCATCTGGCAGCAAAAAAAGGATGCGGGCACTCTCCGGCGCCCAAGCATCGCCGCCCTGTTCTCGCCCCAGCTCCGCGCCACGACCATCATCACGACCATCATGGTCGGCTGCGGCTACGGGGCCGCCTTCGGCGCCATCCAACAGATGCCACAGATCGTCCCGGGGCAGGAACACGTCAAGGAGCAGACCAGGGTCGCCCTCGACGAGGCCAAGGACGAACTGGCCAAGCTGCCGGCGCCGAAGCGCGAGGCGCGCCAGAAGCAGATCGCACAGGCGGTCTACAGCCGCAACGCCGGCCAGCTCTCGCTGTGGCAGGAGATCGGCGGGCTGGTCGGCCGGTTCTTGCTCGCCCTGCTCGCCGTGCGCATCGTCAGCCGGCAGGCCCTCCTGCGCCTCTTCCAGGTGCCCGGGCTGATCGTGATGCCGCTCGTCTTCGCCTACGCCGGGACGCAGAACCGCACCCTGTTCGAGTACGGCGGGGCGCCGATCACGCTGCTCCACGTCGGCATGTTCCTGGCCGGCCTGGTCACGGTGGCCCAGTTCAGCTTCTGGGGCAACTACCTGCCGCGCGTCTACCCGACGCACCTGCGCGGCACGGGCGAGAGCTTCGCGCACAACATCGGCGGGCGCATGCTCGGGACGTCGTTCGCCGCCATCACCAGCCTGGTCTCGGGGATGGCGTTCATTCCGGGGAGCGACGACCCGACGCGCATGGCCTACACGGCGGCGGGCGTTGGACTGTTCGTGTTCCTTGTCGGGCTCCTCATGTCGTTTTTGCTCCCGGAGCCGCGCGAGGAGCAGTTCACCGAGTAACCCGGACGAGAACGGGGCCGTCCCATGAGGCTCGTCTACGTAACCGCCGGCGCCGCCGGCATGTTCTGCGGCAGCTGCATGCGCGACAACACGCTGACCGCCGCCCTCGCGCGCCAGGGCCACGACGCCCTGCTCGTGCCGACCTACACGCCCATCCACACCGATGAAGAGGACGTCAGCCAGAAGCGCGTCTTCTTCGGCGGGATCAACGTCTACTTGCAGGAAAAGCTCGGCCTGTTCCGGCACACGCCCTGGTGGCTCGATCGGCTGCTCGACGCGCCCCGCCTGCTGCGCTGGGTGTCGCGCTTCGCCGTCAAGACGCAGGCCGAGGACCTCGGCGGGCTAACCGTCTCCATGCTCCAGGGCGAGCACGGGCATCAGAAAAAAGAGGTCGCCAAGCTCGTCGATTGGCTCGCCGCCGACGTCAAGCCGCAACTCGTCAACCTGACCAATGCCATCCTCTCCGGCATGGTCCACGAGATCAAGCAGCGCTTGCAGGTGCCCGTCCTCTGCTCGCTTCAGGGCGACGACGTCTACCTCGAATCGCTTCCGGAGCCGCACAAGGGCCGCTGCCTGGCGCTCATCCGCGAGCACTGCCGCGAGATCGATGGGTTCATCGCGACCAGCGCCTACTACGCCGATTTCATGGCCGGGTACTTCGACGTACCGCGCGCGAAAATCCACGTCGTCCACCCCGGCATCAACCTGCACGGCCACGGGGAGCGCCCGGCGCGGGAGGGCAAGCCGTTTACCATCGGCTACTTCGCGCGCATCTGTCCCGAGAAGGGGCTGCACGTTCTCGTTGAGGCGTTTCGGCTGCTGCGCCAGATGCCCGGCACGGAAGGAACGCGGTTGCACGTCTCCGGCTGGCTGGGCGCGAACAACCTCCGCTACTTCGACGACCTGCGCAAGAAGCTGGAGGTCGCCGGATTGAAAGCAGACTTCACGCACGTCGAATGTCCCGATCACGCCAGCAAGGTGCGCTTTCTCCAGGGGCTCGACGTGCTCTCGGTGCCGACGACGTATCGCGAGCCGAAGGGGCTGTACGTGCTGGAGGCCCTGGCCAACGGCGTGCCCGTCGTGCAGCCGCGGCACGGCTCGTTCCCCGAACTGATCGAAATGACCGGCGGGGGGGTGCTCGTCAATCCCGACGATCCGGGCGACCTGGCGCGCGGGCTGAAACAGGCCCTCGACGACCGCGCCGGGGCCGATGCAATGGGCCGGGTGGGGCGCGTGGCGGTTCGCGAGCGCTTCCACGCCGACCGGATGGCGACGGACACGGTGGCGGTCTATGCGCGCTACGTGAAGTGAGCGCGGCATGGCGCGATCCGTGGCGAGGTCGCCAGCCATCGCCCAACCGGCCACGTTGCCGCGCGATCCGCATCGTCACGGCAATTCCAGGGCCGCCTTCAGGCAGCCCTCGATCTGCTGCATGAGGGCCGCCGACAGGCGACCTCGAATGCGCAAGACGAATTGCCGGTCGAGCGTCAGCAGGTTCTCGCAATCACCGAATCGATGCTCAACCCTGTCTGTTGCCCGTCCGGCGTCGAGACGTCGACGTCCAGTTGGGTCGCTACCCCTACCCGGCGACGGGAACTTCCCGTGATGAGCGCCAGGATGGTATCGTCCAGCACCTGGTTGTAGGCATCCGCCTGCACCACCAGGGCCGGGCGGCGCTTGCTTCCGGTCCGGTCGCTGTACGTCCAGTCCACCATAACGACGTCGCCGCGCTGTACATTCATGGCATTTCCGGGGTAGCCTCCTCGCGGTCGTAGACGTCCATTTCCGGATCGTCCCAGCCTGCCCGCAGCCCCGCCGCGCGCAGGGCCGCCTTCTGTTCGTTCAGCGGCAGCCGCTCGGGCACGAGGAGCGCCTGCATTCGTTCGTACGCCTCCTCGCTGACGAGGACGTAGGTCTTCTTGGTCCAGGGATCGATCGCGCGGGGCACGTCCCCTTCCAGTTCCTGCCGTTGTTCGTCGGTCAACTCGATCATGGCGCCCTCCTTTCGTAGCCATCTTATCCAGGGACGATTGCCACCGACAAGCGCATCTGCTTGATCGCTATCCTTGGCTATGGTGCAATAGGAACCTGGAAAGCTGAGTTCGATGGCGAGCTCGGTGCTGCCCAATCTCCTGGAGGGCGCACGGTGTCCCAAACTGGGGGGTAGGAGAGGGGGCGCGGCTGCACGTCAAGGCCGCGGTCTATTCGCAATACGTCCGGTGAGCGGGGAGGGGCCATTGTGTCCGAACTGTTTCGCGTGCAGCGCCTGGTGGAGTTCGCCGACACAGACATGGCGGGGATCGTCCACTTCTCGCAGTTCTTCCGCTACATGGAGTCGGCCGAGCACGCCTATCTGCGCGCCTGCGGCCTGTCGGTGATGCTGGAGTGGGAGGGAGAGCACCTGACCTTTCCGCGCGTGGCGGCGTCGTGCGACTACGCCCGTCCGGCGCGCTTCGAGGACGTGCTGGACGTAACGGTGCGCGTCGAGCGCATCGGCCGCAGTTCGATCGCCTATGCGTTCGAGTTCTTCAAGGGCGAGGCGGCGATCGCAAAGGGGGGCATCACCTGCGTCTGCTGCCGCGTGGGCCCCGGGCACGCCCTGGAAGGGCGCGAGGTGCCTGCCACGCTGCGCGAGCGATTGCAAAGCGTCCCGGGGCAGCGCGGGCATGAGTTTCGACTGAAGTGAAGGGCGCCGCGCGGGCCGGCCCGCGCAGCGAGGTAAGGCGAGCGGCAGGACTCGGTTTGCGGTAGGACGGCTCGGGAGAGCCGTCTTACAAGGATGCCTTTTCCTGCCGCTCGCCTGACACGAGTTTCCCGACAGGGCCTTCCGATGACGCCTCTCCTGCTCCTGGCCACCTTGTTCCCGGCCGCCGACGAGCGCCCCAAGCGCGATTTTTCGCGCTGGGAGAAGACCATCGCGACGATGGAAAAGCGCGACAAAGACAAACCGCCTCCGAAAAACGCCGTCCTGTTCGCCGGCAGTTCCAGCATCGTTCGCTGGGACCTGTCGAAGTCGTTCCCGGGCATTCCGGCGGTCAACCGGGGCTTCGGCGGGTCGGAGCTCGCCGACGTGACGCACTTCGCCCCGCGCATCCTCCTGCCGCACCAGCCGCGTCTCCTGGTGCTGTATGCCGGCGACAACGACCTCGGGGCGGGCAAAACGCCCGAACAGGTCCTCGCCGATTTCAAGGACTTCGCGCGAACCGTCCACGCCCGGCGCCCGAAAGTTCCGATCGTCTTCATCTCGATCAAACCGAGCATTGCCCGCTGGCGCCTCGCCGACAAGATCAAGAAAGCCAACGCACTGATCGAGGCGGAGTGCAAGAAGGACCAGCGCCTGACCTTCGTGGACGTCTGGGGCCCGATGCTGGGCAAGGACGGCCTGCCGCGCAAGGAACTGTTCGTCAAGGACGGGCTGCACCTGAGCGCCGAGGGCTACAAGCTCTGGGCGGACGCGCTGAAGAAATACCTCAAGTGAGCGCGACGCTCGTGGCCTTCTCTCTCGGGACACGCATGCTCTGGACTCAGAACTACGACCCGTTCGCCTCCGCCTGGCTGTCGCCCCTGGCCGCCGCGCTGCCGATCGTGTTGCTGCTCGGGCTGCTCGCCACCGGCCGCGCCTCCGCGCAGATGGCGGCGCTGCTCGGGCTGCTCAGCGCCTTGTTCATGGCCGTCTTCGCCTTCACGCCGGCCGAGACCACCAGCCCCGAGGGCCCCGGCCTGCTCGGCTGGGCCGGCACGGTCCTGGCGGCGGCCGGCTACGGCGCCGCGTTCGGGCTGTTCCCTATCGGCTGGATCGTGCTGGCGGCCATCTTCCTCTACAACCTCACCGTCGAGACGGGCCACTTCGACGTCGTCAAGCGCTCCGTCCTGGCCCTGTCCGACGACCGCCGCATTCAGGCCCTCCTGATCGCCTTCTGCTTCGGCGCGTTCGTCGAGGGGGCGGCGGGCTTCGGCACGCCCGTGGCCATCTCGGCGGCGCTTCTGCTGGGCGCCGGGTTCAAGCCCCTGCACGCCGCCGGGCTGGCGCTGCTGGCCAACACCTCACCCGTGGCCTTCGGCGCCCTGGGCACGCCGATCACCGTGCTGGCCGAGGTCACGCGCCTCGACCCGCTCAAACTCAGCGCCATGGCCGGGAGGCAGCTCCCGCTCTTCTCGCTGCTGGTGCCGGCCTGGCTGGTGTGGGTGATGGCGGGCTGGCGCGGCGTCGTCGGCGTCTGGCCGGCACTGGTGGTCTGCGGCGGGAGCTTCGCCCTGGTGCAGTTCGCCGTCGCCAACTACCACGGCCCCTGGCTGGTGGACGTCGCCGGCGGGCTGGTGTCACTCGTCTGCCTCGCGCTGTTCCTGCGCGTCTGGCAGCCGCGCGAGACGTGGCACTTCCCCGACGAGCCCCCTGCCCCCAACGTTCCGCTTCCCCCGCTCGAAGGCCGCGCCGTCGTCTCGGCGTGGGTGCCGTGGGCGCTGCTGACGGCGTTCGTGTTCCTATGGGGCTTGCCGCCCATCAAGGAGCAACTCGATCGCTCAACGCTCGCGTTCGAGGTGCCCAACTTGCACAACGCCGTCGTGCGCGTCCCGCCCGTGGTGCCCGCGCCGGAGGTGGAGAAGGCGACGTACAAGCTCAACCTGCTGTCCGCCACCGGGACGGGGATCTTCCTCGCCGCCGTGGCCTCGGCGATCTGGCTGCGCATCGGCCCGCGGCGCTTTTTCGAGATCGGGGCGATCACCGCCCACCGCCTGCGCTGGCCGCTGTTCACCATCGCCTGCATGCTGGCCCTGGCGTTCGCGACCCGCTTTAGCGGGGTGGACGCGACGCTCGGCCTGGCCTTCACGCGCACCGGCGCGCTCTACCCCTTCTTCGCCGCCCTGCTCGGCTGGCTGGGCGTGGCCCTGACCGGCTCGGACACCTCGTCCAACGCCCTCTTCGGCGGGCTGCAAACGGTGACGGCGCGGCGCCTGGTCGAGCAGGGCACGCTGTCGCTGAGCGTCGAGCAGGCGTCGCTGCTGCTGGCGTCGGCCAACAGCACGGGCGGGGTGATGGGCAAGATGATCGACGCCCAGAGCATCGTCGTCTCGGCCGCGGCCACGCAGCAGCCGGGGCAGGAGGGCCCGATCCTGCGCTTCGTCTTCGTCCACAGTCTGGCGCTCGCCCTGCTCATGGGGTTGCTGGTGCTGATCCAGGCCTACTGGTGGACGAGCGCCATTCCATGACGTCTTGGAGCGGGCCTTCGCTCGAAGTGGGAGCGCTCTGGCCTCATCCCCCCCGCGCGTTATGATGGGGCCGGCGAGGGGCCGGTCACGACGAGGGAGCGGTCATGGTGACGTTCATTCACGAAGACGAGACGGTGAGCGTTCCAGGGTGGGTACACGACGTCGATTCGTTTCGACGCTGGGTTGATAGCGACGACTTCCCCGAGACGGGCCGCATCTGGTGGCTTTGCGGGGAGGTGTGGGTGGACGTGAGCAAGGAACAGATCTTCACCCACGTGCTGGTGCGGACAAAGGTGGCCGCCGCTCTTGGTGCTGTGATCGAGGCGGGGCAGTTGGGGCTGTTTCTCGGACGTGGGGCGCTGCTGACCAACTACAAGGCCGACGTCTCCGGCAGCCCGGATAGCACCTTCATCTCCACCGCGACCTTGCAATCCGAGGGCGTTCGCCTCATCGAGGGAAAGAAGGGCGGTTACGTCGAGCTGCAAGGCTCCCCCGACATGGTGCTGGAGGTCGTCAGCGACAGCTCCAAGCACAAGGACCAGGTCGTGCTGAAACAGGCCTACTGGGAGGCGGGCATTCGCGAATACTGGTTGGTCGATGCCCGCGCCGATCCGCTGCGCTTCGACGTCTTTCGCCACGTGGCGCGCGGCTACGCCGCCACGCGCAAGCAGGACGGCTGGATGCGCTCGGCCGTCTTCGGCAAGTCGTTCCGGCTGGTCCAGCGCGCCAGCGCGTTCAAGCACCCGGATTACCGGCTCGAAGTCCGGTGATCTACCCTCGGCCAAGGGCCCGAAACCCCATGAACTCATCTTTCGTGTAACGGTTCGGGGACTATCCAGTATTGGGCGCCAACCCAGTATAGAGAGTTGATGACAGCCCTACCAATTCCAAGACACGTAGGAGCAGCGCTGGCAATGCCGACACGTACCGGCGTGAG
>JBBSEZ010000173.1:0-18712 GCA_038239195.1 Gemmatales bacterium | reverse complement strand
GTGGACGGCTCAGGAGAGCCGTCCTACGGGGGAGCGTTTTTCTCGCTGGCGGTGAAGGGGGAAACGAACCACGGCCCGCCCTCTGGGAAGAGAGCGAGCCGTGGGGGCTCGGGGACCAGGGGACGCTCAGGGGACCGGGTAGTAGCAGTCCGACGCCGGGACGTAGTAGTAGTAGCAGCTGAGGTAGGGGTCGTAGTACTGGTAGCGGTTGTAGACCGGGCTCCAGACCGTCCGCGACCAGTGGTGGTGTTCGCGGCCGCGGTAGTAATAGCCGCCCGAGTAGCGCGTCCCGTAGGTCGCGTAGTAGGCCCGGGAGGAGCTCGCGTGGCCGCCATGCCCGCCGCCATGCCCGCCGCCGCCATGCCCGCCCCGGTGCCCGCCGTGGGCCGCCTCCGCCGTTCCCGCCAGGGCCAGCCCCAGCACGCCCGCCGCCACCGCCAAAATCATGCGTCGCATGGTAAACCTCTCTGGTAAGTTCGTTTGCGCTGGTTCGTCTCGCAAGAGCGGCCCCGGTGTCATTTTCCCACCGAGCCTCTCTCTCTTTCCACCCTGGTAACGTGGGCCTTATTCCAACTTGCGCCGCGGTGCGCGCCGGATTTTTTCGTGGGACAGCCGGCCGCCTGTCCGACGAGCCTCGGTAGCCAGGATGGCCCAAAGCTGGTAAAGTGGGCGTTATTCGACGCACGGAGAAGGCAGCGAGCCCCGAGGATTGACCGCAATGAAAGTCGGCATTGTCGGATACGCCGGTTCGGGCAAGAGTACCGTCTTTCAGTGGCTCACGGGGGCGCGGTCCGACCCGGGCAAGGCGCAAATGGGCCAGACGGGCGTCGCCAAGCTCCCCGACCCGCGCCTCGACCTGTTCGTCGAGCGCTTCCAGCCCAAGAAGACCGCCGCCACCGCGCTCGACTTCCTCGACACGCCCGGGCTTTTGCCCGACGAGCGCCGCGACAACCCGCGCCGCCTCGGCATCCTCCGCGAGGCCAACGGGCTGCTCGTCGTCCTCAACGGCCACAGCGAGAGCGACCTCGCCTCTCAGCTCGTTCGCTTCCGGCAAGAGCTCGTCTTCGCCGACCTCGAGATCGTGACCGCCCGCATCGACAAGCTCGGCGACCTGCTCAAGAAGCCGCGCCCCGCCAAGCAGAGGGACGCCGACCAGGCCGAGCTCGACCTCCTCCAGCGCATCAACGCCGCCTTCGAGAGCGAGAAGTCGCCCGCGGACCTCGGCCTGCGCCCCGAAGAAGAAAAGGCCATCCGCAGCTTCCAACTGCTGACGCTCAAGCTCGAGCAGGTCTTCGTCAACGTCGGCGACAGCCTCGCCGGCAAGCCCCTCCCCGCCGACCTGCTCGCCCTGGCCCCCACCGCCCTCAAGGCCCCGCCCAAGCTGGAGTTGGAGCTACACGACCTGCCCGAGGACGAGCGGCAGATGTTCATGGAGGAGCTCGGTCTGGGCGGGCTCGTCCGCGACGACGTCCTACGCGCCATCTTCGCGTCGATGGGGCAGGTCTCGTTCTTCACCGTCGGCTACGACGAGTGCCGCTCCTGGGCCGTCCCCAAGGGGTCCGACGCCGTCACGGCCGCCGCTCAGATCCACACCGACATCGCGCGCAACTTCGTCCGCGCCGAGGTGCTCGGCTACGCCGACTTCGAGCGCCTTTACGGCGCCGCCAAGACGCGCGTGGGCGAAAAGATGAGCGAGGCGCGCGCCGCCGGCGTGCTTCGGCTGGAGGGCAAGAGCTACGTCGTCCAGGATGGCGACGTCCTCCACATCCTGAACACGTAACGCGCTCGGAAGGGAGACCACCATGAGCGAGCGCCAGCGGTTCAACCTCCACCTTCCCGGGCTCCTGAAGGTGCTGGCCGAGCACCTCTACAGCAGCAAGAAGGTCGGCGTCCGCGAGTTGATCCAGAACGCCCACGACTCCTGCATCCGCCGCAAGATCGAGGCCAACGAGCCCCACTACCGCCCGCGCATCGACGTCGGCCTCGACCTCGCGCGTCGCGTCGTCACCATCCGCGACAACGGCCACGGGCTCACCGAGGACGAGGTCGGCACCTACCTTGCCACCATCGGCCGGGGCTACACGCGCGAGCTGAGAGAGCGGCTCGCCCTCTGCTCGCCCGACGAGGCGGCGGAGCTGATCGGCCAGTTCGGCCTCGGCTTCCTCAGCGCCTTTTTGCTCGCCTCCGAGGTGACGCTCGTCACGCGCTCGCTGAGCGGCGGGCCGGCCCTGCGCTGGCACTCGTCCGGCGACGAGCACTACGACCTCGGCCCCGGCGAGCGCGGCGAGGTCGGCACCACGGTCGAACTGAAGATCAAGCCGGCCGCCTCGTTCGTGCTCAACGAACAGGTCCTCGCCGAGACGGTGCGCACCTACGCCGACTTCCTGCCCGTGCCCATTCACGTCTGCGAGGACGATTCCCCGATCAACCTGATGGCGCCGCCCTGGGAAGACGACGACCCGACCCGCGCCATTCCCGAGTACGTGGCCCGCGCTTTTCAAGGCGCCCGGCCCCTGTGCGTGCTGCCGTTACACGACGCCAGGGTCAACCTCGGCCACGACACGATCACCGTCCCGCTCGCCGGCTTCCTGTTCGTCCCGCCGGGCTCGGTGGCGTCGGTGCGCGAGTTCGGCGACCTGACCGTGTTCATCCGCCGGATGTTCATCTGCGAGCGCGAGCGCGATTTACTGCCTCCGTGGGCCCGCTTTGTCCGCGGAGTCATCGAGTGCCCCGCACTCCAGCCGACCGCCTCGCGCGAGGGCATCCACCAGGACGAGAACTTCGAGTCGGTGCGCCAGGCGCTGGAGGAGCAGCTCGGCGCCGGGCTGCGCCGGCTGGCGCAGGACGAGCCGGCCGTCTGGAAGAAGGTGGTGCGCGGCCATTCGGACGTCCTCATCGGCTGGGCGGTCAGCGACAGCGAGTTCTTCGAGCGCGTCGAGGACATCGTCACCTTCCGCACCACGCGCGGGCCCCTGAGCCTGGCCGACTACCTGGAGCAGTCGGGGGGCACGCTCTACTACGTCACGCGCGAGCTGGGCTCGCTCCAGGAGCGGTTGCTGGCCGAGGGCCGCGACGTGCCCGCCATCGATGCGTCGTGGTTTTCGGTGACGCCCTTCCTCGAAAAGTACGCCCAGCGCCACCCCGAGGTGCGCCTGGTCCAGCTCGACGGCGAGTCGCAGCAGCTCCTGCGCCCCGTGGCCGAGGGGCCGTTCGCCGCGCTGCTGGAACACTACCGGCTGGCGGGGGTGCGGGCGCGCGTGGCGTCGTTCAAGCCGGCCGAGGCGCCCGCCCTGATGCTCTACCCGCAAGGGGCGGAGCTGGCGCGCGAGGCCGAGTCCAGCCTGCAAGCCGGCGACCTGCCGGGCCCGCTGGCGGGGCTCGTTCACAGCTACGTCGAGAGCAAGTTCGCCGACAGCGACGAGCTGCGCGGGACGCTGTTCCTCAACGCCTCCTGCCCCCTGATGCGCCGGCTGGCGGAGCAACCGCCGGCGAAGGAGGTGCTCGAAGCGGTACTGGCGGTGGTGCATCAGGTGGCCCGCCTGTTCGCGGGGCGCATGCTGTCGGCGGCCGACGCGGTGGGAGCGTTCGGCGAGGTGGTTCGCTCGCTGGAGAAGCTGGTGCGGCCATGAGCGCCTGGGACTGGTTCGACCTGTACGAGATCGACGCCATGCGCCGCGGCGACGCCGAGCGCCTGCGCCTGGCCCGGCTGCACCATCAGGCCTACGAACATCGCGAGAGCGACCCGGACCGCGCCCTGGCGCTGGCCGCCGACGGGCGCCGGCTCGCCGAGGCGCTGCGCGAGCCGTGGTGGGCCCTCTACTACGACCACTATCGCGTCCACGCCCTGCTCCATTTCAAGCAGGACTATCGCGACGTCCTCGACCTGGCGGTCCGCAACACGCTCGAGGTGCGCAAGCCCTCGTATGGCGAGTTTCCGCGCCGCCTGCGCATCCACGACGACCTCGTGTCGGCGTACGTCGGCATCGACCCCGTCGGCTACGCGGGGCCGATCCGCCAGGCGCTGGCGTATCTCGACGGGGAGGTGCCGGCCATCGGCGAGGACCGCTACATGCTGCTGGGCGGTCAGCGCCAGTTCGCCGTGGAGCTGGGCGACCTCGACAGGGCCGAATGGGCTGCGCGCAAGTCGCTCGACCTGGCCGACGGCGATGAGGACCCCGGCATGGCCCGGCACTTTACGGTGTTCACCTACGCGGGCCTTGCGGAGATCGCCTGGCGGCGCGGCGACTGGGCCGGGCTGCGCGACGCCGCCGAGGCCGGCGAGGAGGTGGCCCGCCAGGTGGGGCACAAGGTCGAGCTGGCCGGGCTGCTGATGTGGCAGGCGCTGGTGGCCCGGCACGAGGGGAACGAGGAGAACGCGACGCGCTGCTACCGCCAGGCGGTGGCCCTCGTCGCCCGCGTGCGCATGCCGCCGGATTCCTCCTATTTCGATGCGAAGTGTGCGTTTCACGAGCGCGGCGGCCAGCCCGAGCGGGCCTTGCGCGTGCGCGACGCGGAACTGGCGACGGTCGGCGGGAAGGGCCGGCTGGCGCAGGAGTGCCGTTGTCTCCTCCAGCGCTGTCGATTGCAGGCGGCGCTGGGAGCGCTGACGGACGAGGACGTGGAGGCGGCGCGAGAGGCGGCACGGCGGTTGCGCGAGCCGGGCGCGCCGCTGGCGGAACTGGAGCGCTTGCGGGGCCTGTAGGGAACGGCCGCCGCGCCGTTCCGCCGAAGAGGAACGCCACGGAGGCCGTTCCCTACGAGCTCTTCGCTTTCGCCTCCGCCCGCTGCTTCGCCACCTCTTCGGCCCGCGTCAGCACCGGCGGCAGCACGAAGAGCGTCATCGCGACCCAGTAGACGATGGCCTGGAGCAGCGCCACCGGCCAGCCGAAGCGCAGCAGTAGCCACAACCCGACGAACCACACCGCCAGGAAGAGGAAGTTGAGCAACAGGTTGCCGATGAACCGCCCGCGGAGAAACGTGGAGACCTGCCCGAGGTTGCCTTCGTCCATCTCCAGTTTGCGCCCGGTCGCGTCGCGCGCCACGTAGTGGATGCGCGGCTCGGTCTTGTTGAGGCTGAACCGCGCGCGCTTCTCCTCCGGCTGGCGCTCGAAGACCAGCCGCTCCTCGCCCTGCACGACGATGATCTTCGAGGGCTGCGGCGGGATTTGCGGGGACTTCGGCTTGCCGTCGAGCCGGTACTCGGCGCGGACGTCGCCCTGCACTCGTTTGTAGACCTGCTCGACGCCCGCCGCGTTCGGCACGCGCATCTCGGCGTAGGGCTTCTGGTTCTCCGTGGCGCTGAAGTCGAACAGGGTCCGATAGTTGCCGGGGGAACGGTAGTCGATCGCCACCCAGAGCAGTAGCGGCACCATGAGGGCGGACCCCGCCGCCGGGGCGCGCCACTCGATGCCGGTCGCCGGCTCGGTGTAGATGTAGCTCTGGTAGAAGAGCGTCCAGGCCGCCAGCAGCACGGTCAGGACGACCCACACCAACAGCAGGATCAGGATCAGGATCAACACGCGCGGTCTCCAGAGTAAAAAGGCCCCTTTTGGAGTGCGGCGCATTTATCGCCGCTTTCTTTGTATGCGGTCCCGAGGGAAGAAAAGAAAGCGGCGTTAAAAGCGCCGCACTCCAAAAGGGTCATGGCCCGGCCGGCCGCAGCGTCAACAGATACGCCATGAGGTGGTGGAAGTCCGCCTCGGCGATCTGCTCGGCGAAGTTGGCCGGCATCGGCGACATCTGCAAGATCGAGCGCTCCTCGACGTCCTTGCTGGCGACGCGCACCTCCTTGCCCTGCAAGTCGGCCAGCACCAGCACGGCGCCCTCCTCCTTGAGCAGGAGCCCCGACACCGTCCGCCCCTTCTTCAGGACCAGCGACGTGGTACGGAACGCCTGATCGACGTTGCGGTTGGGGTCGAGCGTGTCCTCGAGCAGGCGCTCCAGCCCGCGCAACCCGATGCCGTCGAGCTGCGGGCCCACCTTGGCGCCCTTGCCACTTACCTGATGGCAGTTGGCGCAGTTCTTCTCGAACACCCTGGCGCCGATGGCGACGTCCGTGCGCGCTTTCGCGAAGCCCTTGCGGCGGACGTCGAGCAGTGCGTGCATCCGGGCGTCCGCGGCGGGCAGCCCCTCGGTGAGCTTGGCCAGGCGCTCCTTCAACTTCGGCAGTTTCGCCGACGCAAGGCGCACCGTAACCGCCCGCTCTTGCAACAGCCGCGCCGACGCCTTGCCGGCCGCGACGAGCTCCAGCAGTTTCTCCGCCCCCTCCTGGCTGCCTGCCAGCCCGGCCGCGATGGTGTTCTGTAGCCGGGCGGGCGCGGACGGCAGCGCCGCGAGCAGCTGGGCGCCCGTCTCGGCCTGGTTGGCCTCCGCCAGCAGGCGGGCGCACTGCTCGCGCAGGTCGATCGGCGACGAGGCGTCGGCCAGGACGCGCCCCAGGGCCCCGGTGTTGCGGCGAGCGTCGATCTTCGCCAGGGCGGCCAGCGCCGCGGAGCGCTGCCCCGCCGGAGTGGCGCGCGCGACGGCCAGGGCGACCAGTTTCGCCTGCTGGCCCTCCAGCTTGAGCACGCCCGTCAGCTCGAT
Source organism: Gemmatales bacterium (assembly GCA_038239195.1). Lineage (GTDB taxonomy): Bacteria > Planctomycetota > Planctomycetia > Gemmatales > Gemmataceae > JBBSEZ01. Next base: position 12,130 of record JBBSEZ010000173.1, on the reverse strand, counting down.
GCCCCGGCGCACCTCGGCATCGACCTTCGAGCCCAGCAACCGCCCGGTCACGTCCACCGCCCAGGAGCGCGTGGCGTTGTCGAGCGCCGCGCCGCGCTCCTGCGTGCCGCGCTCGATGGCCCGTACGAGCTCGGCCTGATGGCCGAGGTCGTCGGGCCGGTTGTTGCGCGCGAAGTCGAGCAGCCCCGCCGTGGTGGCGCGGTCGCCGTGGCGGGCGACGTGGTGGAGGAAGCGGCGCAGCGGCCCCCCCGCGTAGGAGTAATTGCGGACGTGCTCGAGCAGGTAGGCGGCCGACTCGGGCGAGGGCACGCCGAGGGCGACGTCGGCGATGGCGCGGGCGTCCTTCTCGGCGAGCCCCTTGCCGAGCTTCTTCCAGTTCTCGGCCGGCCGGAGCTGCTCGCGCAGGGACATGCGCACCGCGTGAAGGAGGTGCGTGTCGCCTGCGGGGACCGCGTGGCGCAGGTCGAGCAGGGGGCGCAGGTGGCGGGCGTCAGGGCGCCGTCCCAGGGCGTCGGCGGCGGCGCGCTGAACGTGGGCATCGGCGTCCTTCAGCCCGGCGATGGCCAGGCTGGCCCCCTGGCCCGAGCCCGGCAGCATCTCCGCGAGCGCGCGCTGGGCGTGAACGCGCACCAACGGCGAGCGGTCCTTGGCGAGCGCTTCGAGCGTGGGCTGGTCGAGCGTGCCGTGCCGCTGGAGCGCCCAGGCCGCATGCGCGCGGGCCCAGGCGTCGGCTTCGCCTTTCTTGTCGGCCAGCGCGACCTGGCGCAGCTTCTTCGTCAGTCCTTCCTCGGAGCGCTGCGCCAGCTCGTTCGTCGCCAGCAGACGGACCGTCAGGTTGGGATCGCGCAGGTCGGCGAGAAGGGCGTCGGTCCTGGCCTTGCCCCAGTCCTTGCGTGCCGGTGGGGGGGCCTTGGCGCCCTTGCCGGTGTAGACGATGCGCCAGATGCGGCCGCGCTCGCGGTCGCGGCCGGGGTGGTTGAGCGGGACCTCGTAATGGCCGATGATGCGGTTGTAGAAATCGGCGACGTACAGGGCCCCGTCGGGGCCTAGCTTGACGTCCACGGGGCGAAACCACTTGTCGGTGCTGCGCAGGAACGCGTGCGTGGTCGCCGTCGGGGTCGAGCCTTTCCACGTCAGCTTGAACAGCACGACCTCGTTGGTGACCACGTCGCCGATGAAGACGTGCCCGCGGTAGGCGGCGGGGAACTGCTCGGCGGCGTAATAGGCGATGCCCGAGATGGCCGTCGAGCCCTTGTAGCCGGTAATCATTTCCGGCGCGAAGCCCAGCCCGTCGTGCGGCTTGCCGAAGCTGGGGTAGCGCCCGCCCCGGAGGAGCTGGTAGATCGGCTGACTGTGGCAGTCGGCGGAGTAGAGGTTGCCGAGCGGGTCGAAGGTCAGCCCGAACGGGTTGACCTGGCCCCAGGTGAATTGCTCGAGGCGCGAGCCGTCGGCCTTCATGCGATAGGTGTTGCCCGACTGCATGGTGATCGAGCCGGGGCCCTTGCCCTTGACGGTCGAGGTGTTGTGGAACCCGTGGCAGGCGTACACCCAACCGTCGAAGCCCATCGTGAACGCGCTGGTCATGCCGTGCGTGTCGGCGAAGCCGATGCTCTTGTAGACCGCCTCGCGCACGTCGGCCTTGCCCGTCCCCTTGCTATCTTTCAGATGGAGAATGTTGGGGATGCTGTGGACGAGCGCCTCCCGGCCCCCGGTGCCCGGCAGCGGCAAGACGCCGATGGGAATGTTGAGCCCGTCGGCGAACGTGGTGATCTTGCGAGCCCGGCCGTCGGGGGCGAAGTCTTCGAGCACCTTGAGAGAGTCGCGCGGCTTGCGCCCGGGAGGGGCGGCGTAGGGGTATTCGACGGTGGTGGTGACCCAGAGGCGGCCCCTGTCGTCGAAGGCGATGTTGATCGGCTTGTGGACGTCGGGATCGGACGCCACGAACTGCGCCTCGAATCCGGGCGGCAACTCGAAGCACTTCTTCTCGTCGTCGGGCGTGCGCGGGCCGGTGGGGGCGACGTTCGGGTCGTGCTTCTGGGCCGGCAGATGGCCGGGGAGGGCGAACGAGGTCGCGGCGAGCAGGAAGGCAAGAAAGGCGTGGCGCATCGGTCCCTCGTTCCGGAGAGAATGATCTTGTCGGGATTGAAGATAGAGCATCGCAAGGGGCGACACAACCCCCTGCGTGGCGGGCGAGCTCGTACAACAACCGTTGGCCCCGGCTCGCCGGTCGATGGAGAAGCCCCCCATGCTCGATCCCGTTCGCCAGGAAGTGATCGCCCTCGCCCACACCGTGGTGGTGAAGGTCGGCACCAGCGTGCTGGCCCGCCCCGACGGGACGCTGGAGCCGGCGCAGTTGCAGTCGCTCGCCGACCAACTCCACCGCCTCAAGGCCGCCGGGCGCAAGGTCGTCCTCGTCAGCTCCGGCGCCATCGGCGCCGGCATCGGCCGCCTCGGCCTGGGCAAGCGCCCCACCGACCTGCGGCAGTTGCAGGCGTGCGCCGCCGTCGGGCAATCGTTCCTCATGCGCGCCTGGGAGGATTGTCTGGTGCGCCACGGCTCGCCCACCGCCCAGTTGCTGCTGACGGCCAGCGACTTCGACAGCCGGGGGCGCTACCTCAACGCGCGCAACACCATCGTCACCCTGTTCGAGTGGGGCTGCCTGCCGATCATCAACGAAAACGACACGGTGAGCGTCGCCGAGATCCGCTTCGGCGACAACGATCACCTCGCCGCTCTCGTCACCAATTTGCTCCAGGCCCCGCTGCTGATTCTGCTCAGCGTCGTCGATGGCCTGTACACGGCCGACCCGACGGTCGATCCGTCGGCCAGGCCCGTTCCCACCGTGGCGAGCATCGATGGCTCGGTCATGGAGAAGGCCGGGGCCACCAAGAGCGCCCTCGGATCGGGTGGGATGCGCAGCAAGTTGCGGTCGGCGCGGCTGGCGACGGTGGCGGGCGAGTCGGTCATCATGGCGAGCGGCAAGCGGCCCGACGTGCTCGACGCGATCTTCCGGGGCGAGCCGGTCGGCACCCTATTCTTGCCGCACAACAGCACGCTGCCGGCGTGGAAGCGCTGGCTGGGCTACACGGCCCGGCCGCGCGGCCGGCTCGTCGTCGATGCCGGGGCGCAAAAGGCCGTCCAGCACCAAAAGCGCAGCCTGCTGCCCATCGGCGTCGTGCAGGTCGTCGGCTCGTTCGGCAAGGGCGACGTGGTGGCGCTGTGGGGCCCCGACGGCGTGGAGTTCGCCCGCGGGCTGACCAACTACCCGTCCGCGACGGCCGACCGGCTACGCGGATTGCGCAGCGACCAGGTGCGCGAGGTGCTCGGGGCCTGCCCCTACGAGGAGGTGGTTCACCGCGACAACCTGGTGGTGATTGCGTAAAGCGCGAAACGACAAGCAAGCAGGGCCCTTCTTGCTTGTCGTTTCGCGCTCTCGCCCGACGAGTTGCGGTTGACTGCCGGCGCCGAATGCGCCATCTTCTCCGGGCCAAGGCCGAGGAGGAGGACGCATGGATGCGACAACCCAGCCGCGCGTGGTACTCGTCCACGACTGGCTGACCGGGATGCGCGGCGGCGAGAAGTGCCTGGAAGTGGTGTGCCGGCGCTGGCCGGCCGCCCCCCTTTTCACCCTGCTGCACCGGCGCGGCTCGGTCAGCGCGCCGATCGAGGGCAGGCCCGTTCGCGCCAGCCTGCTCAATCGTCTGCCCGGCGTGGGGCGCTACTACCGCTACCTTCTGCCCTTGATGCCCGCCGCAGCGTCGAGCTGGCGCCTGCCGCCCTGCGACCTGGTCGTCAGCTTCAGCCATTGTGTCGCCAAGGGCGCCAGCCCGCCGCAGCGCGAGGACGGGAAAGGCCCCGTCCCCCACGTCTGCTATTGCTTCACCCCCATGCGCTACGCCTGGCACATGCGCCAGGCCTACTTCGGCGCCGGCCGCAGCCTCAAGGACCGGGCGCGCGACGCCCTCCTGGCGCGCTTGCGCGCGTGGGACCGGCGGACGGCGGAACGCGTCAGCCATTTCATTGCGATCAGCGAGACGGTGCGCGATCGCATCGCGGAGTGCTATGGCCGGGACAGCGCGGTGATCTACCCCCCCGTCGATACCGACTTCTACCGCCCCGCTCCCGTGGACCGCGCAGATTACTTCCTACTCGTGTCTGCTTTTGCTCCCTACAAGCGCCTCGACCTGGCCATCGAGGCGTGCAACCGGCTGCGGCGCTCCCTCGTCGTCATCGGCGCGGGCCAGGACGAAGGCCGGCTGCGCGCCCTCGCCGGCCCGACGGTCCACTTTCTCGGCTGGCAGCCCGACGAGGTCATTCGCGATCACCTGCGCCGCTGCCGGGCCCTCCTCTTTCCCGGTGAAGAAGATTTCGGGATCGTCCCCGTCGAGGCCCAGGCCTGCGGGGCGCCCGTGATCGCCCTCGGCCGGGGCGGGGCCACCGAGACCGTCGTTCCGCTCGACGCCTCGCAACCGCCCACCGGCGCGTGGTTTGCGGAACAGACCGCCGAGGGCCTGATCGACGCGATCCATGCGTTGGAGCTCCGAAGCGACGACCTGTCTCCCTCGGCCGCTCGGCAACAAGCCCTTCGCTTCAACGCCCCCCGCTTCGCCGAGCAACTCTTTGCCCATCTCGACGCGATCCTCCACCTCCCCATCCCCTCCTCTCGCGCTGCCTGAAGCTCGCCTCACACTTTGGAACGATTGTTGCATGTTTTTGCCCAGTCGTTACGACCGGCCCAGGATGCACAGAACTCGCAAGCATCCCAGATTTTTTCTCTTGCCATTTTCTTTCTCCCTCTCTATTCTTTTGAAAGGTCGCCCAAGATACCTAACTTACCTATCCGTTCTCGATTCACAACTTTAGAGGAGACGCGATGAGTCGATTGTTGGTGAGCGTAGTGGCCCTGGGGCTGCTGGTGGCCGTGACGAGCACGGCCGAGGCGAAGCACAAGAAGGGCGGCGGCGGGGCGTGCGTCCCCGTGTACGGGTCGGGCTGCGGGTCGGGCTACGGGTCGGGCTACGGGTCGGGCTACGGCTCGGGCTACGACTGCGGGCCCACGGTGCAGTACACCTACAAGACCGAGTATCGTCAGGTGCAGCGCACCGTGTACGAGATGCAGCCGGTGACGACGAACGTGAGTGTCGTCGAGTCGGTCCCCGTCACGAAGACGGTGGAAGTGAACGTCACGGAGACGACGCCCGTCACGCGAAATGAGCAGCGGACGGCGACGGTCTACAAGCAGGTCACGGAGACGGTCAAGCAGAAGCGCACGGTGTACCGGCAGGCCATCGAGAAGCAGACGCGCCAGACGTACGTCTCCGTGCCGAAGACCACGATGGTCGAGCAGACCTACACGGTGTGCGTCCCCAGCAGCCGCGTCGAGAAGCGCACCTACCAGGTGAGCGTGCCCTACACGACTGTGGAAGAGCAGACGGTCCACTCGACGGTCTACAAGACGGTGCAGGAGATCGTCCCGCGCACGGTCACGAACTGGATCTGCCAGCCGGTGGTCCGCACCGTGTCCTGCCCCATGCCCTGCGGCGGTTGCGCTCCCACGACGGTCGTGTGCGGCTACCACCGGGTGCCGGTGACCACGACGGTCAACGTCCCCGTCACGCGCTGCGTGCCCGAGGCGGTCGTCACCAAGCAGCAGGTGAACGTCGTCCGCTACAAGACCGAGAACCGCTCGGCCGACGTGACGGTCCACGAGAGCAAGTACGAGACTCGCAAGACGTCGGTGCCGGTCACGAGCTACGAGACGAAGCTCCAGAACTACGAGGTGAACGTCTGCGTGATGCGGCCGACCGAGGAGACGGTGGACGTGGTGGTGTGCAAGCTGGTGCCCACGCCCACGACGTACACCGTCCAGGTGGTCGAGTACAAGACGACCACCCGGAAGGTCCCCCAGCAGGTGACGACCTACACGACCCGGACGGTCCAGAGGCCGGTCACGACCTACCAGTGCGTGTCGAAGGTCATCACCGAGACCGTGCCGGTGACGATCTGCGTGCCGGTCTACACCGCGCCGGCCCCGTCCTACCCGACGGGCCCGGTCTGCGCCCCGCCGCCCTGTGGCTACTAAGCGACCTGACGGCGCGAGCCGATAGGTCAGGCGAGCCGCAGTTTTGTAGGACGGCTCAGGAGGGCCGTCCTACAAGGATGCCTTTTCCTGCCGCTCGGCTTAACCGCGAGCCGCGAGCGACCTCTCTGGGAGGGCGCTCGCGGCTTCGCCGTTTAACCTATCGGCGAATTCTTTTGACGCCGAGCGAAGCCGCCGATACGATCCTCTCACCGACTTTCGGCCAACCCGCCGCAACCGACAAGGGCCCCCGATGAGATCCTGCGCAACGTTCGCTCTCCTGTTCTTGCTCGGCGCGCCTCTGTCCGCCCGCGCCGAGGGGGCATTGCCCGCCAAGGTGCTCCGGCAGATCAAGGACGCCACGGTGTTCGTCAAGGTGCAATCCGGCCTCTACGAGGCCACGGGCTCGGGGTTTGTGTTCCACGTCCGGGGCTCGGTGGCCTACCTGGCCACTAACGAACACGTCGTCGTGGTGCCCGCCCTGGAGGTGCGCCGGGCGGGGCGCCTGCCGCCCCTGCGCGTGCCGGCCCACGTCGGCAAGGTCAAGGTCGTCTTCAAGAGCGGGACGCGCGAAGAGAAGGAGCTGACCGCCACGGTCATCTTCAAGGACGCCGAGCGCGACCTGGCGCTGCTCAAGGTGGACGGCTTCGACAAGGCGCCGGCCTCGGTCGTCGTGCCCAAGGCCTTGAAGGTCGAGGAGACCCAGTCTCTTTACGTGTTCGGGTTCCCCTTCGGCGAGGGCCTGGACCTGCGCGGGAGGAGCCCGGCCGTGACGGTGGGCAAGGGGGCGGTGAGCAGCCTGCGCGAGGACAAGAAGGGCGAGCTGGCGCTGGTGCAGGTCGAGGCCGAGCTCCACCCCGGCAACAGCGGCGGGCCCGTGGTCGATGCCAGGGGGCACCTCGTCGGCATCGCCGTGGCGCGCCTCCCCAACACGCGCATCGGCTGGCTCGTGCCCGCCACCGACCTGACGAAGATCATGAAGGGCCGGTTCGTCGAGGTCGGCCTCTACCCGCGGCGGGTGGGGGTGGGGGCGAGTGAGGTGTGCGCCAGCGTGCTGCTGTTCGACCCGCTCGAACAGATCGAGTCGGCCCGCTTCCACTGGCTGCCGGGCGCGTCGAGGCCCGCGGTGGGCAAGGGCGGGCTGGCCGAGACGAAGGGCGCCCGGTCGCTCGACCTGGCGCCCCAGCGGATGACCTGGGTGGGCCACTTCCCCACACCCACCCCGGAAGAAGGGCCGGCGACGTTCCACTTCCAGGTCGTCGTGCGGTCGCGGGCCGGCGAGACCCAGACGACCCCCGTCTGGGCGTATCGCTGGGTGCCCAATCCCAAGGCGCCGCCGAGGAGGGCCCTGGGCCCGGGAGATTTGGCCCGGGTGAAGGCGAGCTTGAAGTCGGGCGACTTCCGCACGCGGCGGGCGGGCCTGGAACGGCTGGTCTGGGCGGAGCCGGGCGAGGCGAGCAAGGAGGCGCTCGAGGTGGTGCGGGGCGTGCTGGGCGACCACGACAACTACGTCCGGGAGTTGGCCGTGCGCGCGCTGGGGACGTGGGCCGGCAAGGAGGGCCTGCCGGACCTGCTGCGGCGGATGAAAGAAGAGGACCATCCCTGGGTGCGCTGGGCGGTCATCGAGGAGCTGGGCAAGATAAAGCGCGAGCCCGCCGCGCGGGCCCTCGCCGACAGCCTTGGCCGACACCCCTACAGCGCCTTCCCCGGCCGGGCGCTGCGCGCGCTGGGGCCTGTCGCGGAAGGGCCCGTGTTGCCTTTGCTGAGCCACAAAACGGCGGCGGTGCGGCTGGAGGCCTGCCGGGTTTTGGAGGCGGTGGGGACGAAGGAGGCGCTGCCGGCGCTGAAGAAGGTCGCGAGCGAGGGCGAGGGGGCGGTGGCGGCGGGGGCCCGGAGGGCGGTGGTGGCGATCGAGGGGCGGAGGTGACGGGGAGGCGCGTGCCCTCCGATTCGGAGGGGCACGACGGCGCCGAGCAGAGCTCGGCGGCTAAATAAGGGCAACCGCCCGGCGAGAAACGCCCCCTCTCCGTCCTATTTTCTCACTGCGTCCCGTCAAGGCCTCCTTTTTCCGCGGCCGGTGCCGTTGCATCGGGCGACGGCCCCCTTTATAATCTGCGGTTTACCGCCTGGTGAGAGCGCGCCCGCCCGGCGCCGTGACCGCCGGGCGGCCTCGTGAGGCACGTGCAATGTTCGAAGGCATCCAACGCGGCTTGAAAGAGGCCCTCAAGCGGCTCAGCGGGCGTGGCCGGATCACCGAGGCCAACGTCCGCGAAGGCTTGCAGGAGGTCCGCAAGGCCCTGCTCGACGCCGACGTCAACTACACCGTCGCGCAGGAGTTCATTGCGCGCGTCACCCAGCGCGCCATCGGCCAGGAGGTGCTCCGCACCCTCGACCCCAGCGAGCAGATCGTCAAGATCGTCTACGACGAGCTCGTCGCCCTCATGGGGCCCGTCGATTCGCGCATCCGCTTCGCCAAGGACCGGCCCACCGTCCTCATGCTCTGCGGCCTTCAGGGCCAGGGCAAAACGACCACCGCCGGCAAGCTCGCCCTCACCCTCAAGGGCCAGGGCCGCAAGCCCCTCCTTGTCGCCGCCGACTTGCAGCGCCCCGCCGCCGTCGAACAGTTGAAGGTCCTCGGCGACCAGATCGGCGTCCCCGTCTACAGCGAGACCGGCTCGACCCCCGTGGACGTCTGCCGCAACGCCGTCGCCCACGCCCGCAAGAACCTCCTCGACACGGTCATTCTGGACACGGCCGGCCGGCTCCATATCGCCGACATGCCGATGGACGAGCTCAAGCAGATCGACAAGCAGGCCAAGCCCGACGAGATCTACCTCGTCTGCGACGCGATGACCGGCCAGGACGCCGTCAACAGCGCCAAGGCGTTCAACGACGCCCTGGAGCTGAACGGCGTCATCCTGACCAAGATGGACGGCGACGCCCGCGGCGGGGCGGCGCTGTCGATCCGCGAGATCACCAAGGTCCCCATCAAGTTCATCGGCGTCGGCGAGAAGCTCGATCGCCTGGAGGAGTTCCGGCCCGAGGGCATGGCGTCGCGGATCATCGGCCAGGGCGACATGATGAACCTCATCGAGAAGGTTCAGCGCGTCCAGCAAGACGTAAGCGAGGAGGAGGTTCGCAAGCAGCAAGAGAAGATGCAGAAGGGCACCTTCACCCTCGACGACTTCAAGGCGCAGTTCGCCCAGTTGAAAAAGATGGGCCCGATGAAGGACGTGCTCGGCGCCATGCCGGGCATGAGCGAGATGATCCCCGAGGGGGAGGACCCCGAGGAGGCGTTCAAGCGCATCCAGGGCATGATCGACTCGATGACCAAGGCGGAGCGCAACAACCCCGACGTCATCGACATCAACCGCCGGCGCCGCATCGCCGCCGGCAGCGGCGTCGAGCCGCACGAGGTCAAGGGGTTCCTGGTGCAGTTCGATCAGGTGCGCAGCCTGATGACCAAGCTGGCCGGGATGAGCGTCTGGGAGCGCATCAAGATGGTGACCGGCCTGGGAAAGGCCGGCGCCTTCATGCCAGGATCGCAGGTCCTCAATACGATGAAGAAGGGCGACACCGGGCACCGCAAGAGCCCCAAGGAGCGCGCCAAGGATCGCAAGCAGAAGCGTAAAAAGAGATAGTAGTCCTTAGTCCGTAGTGCTTGGCAAAGACAGAAGACAGCGTGGATCCTCTTTGCTAAGAACTAAGGACTACGGGCTAAGGACTAATCCTGGAGATGCCGTGGCAGTTCGCATTCGCATGAAGAAGCTGGGGCGCAAGCACCGCTCGTATTTCCGCATCGTGGCCATCGACGCGCGTCAGCCGCGCGACGGGCGCGTGATCGAGGAACTGGGGTCTTATGACCCGATGATCAAGAACACCGACGAGCGCGTGCGCCTCAAGCCATCGCGCATCAAGTACTGGATGAGCGTCGGCGCTCTGCCGTCGGAGAACGTCGCCGTGCTGCTCAAGAAGTACATGGGCAAGTTCGAGGAGATCGAGGCGAAGGGGCCCCAGGCCGCGACCGCCCCTCAGGGGGCGCCGCCGGCGCAGGCCGCGCCGGCACCGGCACCGGCACCGGCACCGGCAGGGCCGACGGCCTGAAGGTGAGTGTGCAGTCGTGAGTGTGCCCGAAGAAGAGCGGAAGGCGGCGCCGGCGTTTCGCTTCGACGTCCTGACGCTGTTCCCGGAGATGTTCCCGGGCTACCTGTCGCAGAGCTTGCTCAAGCTCGCGTTGCAGAAGGGGTTGGTGGAGGCCCACCTGTGGAACCTCCGCGACTGGGCGCAGGGGAAGCACCGGCAGGTCGATGACCGCCCTTTCGGGGGCGGGCCCGGCATGATCTTGATGTGCGAGCCCGTGGTCGCCGCCGTCGAGGCGGTGCAGGCGCAGGGGGCCGGTCCCGGCGCCCTCATCATGCTGACGCCGACCGGCGAGCGGTTGACGCAGGCGCTGGTGAGAGAGTTATCGACTTGTGGCCGGCTGGTGCTCTTGTGTGGGCGCTACGAGGGGTTTGACGAGCGCATCCGGCAGGAGCTGCGGCCGCGCGAGCTCTCGATCGGCGACTTCGTGTGCAACGGCGGGGAAGTCCCCTCGATGGTGGTGATCGACACGGTGGTGCGCTACGTGCCGGGCGTATTGGGCGACCCGGACAGTCTGGTGGAGGAGTCCCACAACGACCCGGGACGATTGGAATATCCGCAGTACACCCGGCCGCGCGAGTTTCGCGGCCTGGCGGTGCCGGAGGTCTTGCTGAGCGGCGACCATCAGGCGGTGGCCCGGTGGCGCGAGGAACAATCGCTGGCCCGAACCCGGCGGGGGGCGGGCCGGCCGAACGAGCCAACCGACACGCAGAAAGAAGGTGAGGACCATGCAGAATCGCTTACTAAGCCTGGTTGAGGAGACCGGGCTCAAAAAGGACGTCCCCGACTTCACGGTGGGGGACACGGTAGACGTCCACCAGCGCATTCTGGAAGGCCAGAAGGAGCGCGTGCAGATCTTCAACGGCGTGGTGATCGGCCGCCGGGGCGAGGGCATGCGCGCCATGTTCACCGTGCGCCGCATCGTGCAGGGCGAGGGCGTCGAGCGCGTCTTCCCGCTGCACTCGCCGAAGATCGCCAAGATCGAGGTCAAGCGCACCGGCCGCGTGCGCCGCGCCAAGCTGTACTATCTGCGCGACCGCGTCGGCAAGGCCACGCGCCTCCGCGAGCGCAAGGTCAAGGTGCCGGGCGAGGTGGCCGCCGCGGCGGCCGCCGCGAAGAAGGCCGCGGCCAAGCCGAATAAGCCGAGCGAGCCGGCGAAGTAAGGCGAGCGGCAGGAAAAGGCCTGCTTGTAGGACGGCTCTCCTGAGCCGTCCTACAGCAAACCAACTCCTGCCGCCCGCCTAAGGTTCGGATCGCGAAACGGCAAGGCGCCCCAGGCGCTTGCCGCTTCGCGCAACAGGTGGCCCATGCCGCCCGACTCCTCCCCCAAGAAGCCCTGGTGGCGGCGCTGGTTCGGCACCCGCTCCGAGCGTGCCGCGGCGCGCTTCCTGCGCCGGCTGGGCTATCGCGTGTTGGCCCGCAACTACACCTGCGCCGCCGGCGAGGCCGACCTCATCGTGCTCGACGGCGATTGCATCGTGTTCGTCGAGGTCCGCTCGACGGAGCGCGCCGACGCGAGCCGTCCCGCCGCCTCGGTGGACGAGGCCAAGCAAGCGCGCCTGACGCGAATTGCCCTCGACTACCTGAGCCGGCACCGTCTGCTCGATCGGGCGGCGCGCTTCGACGTGCTCGCCCTGTCCTGGCCGCCGGGGCGCCGCGAACCTCACGTGGACCATTACCGTCAGGCTTTCGAGGCCGTGGGGCGCTTCCAGATGTATTCGTGAGGGCGGTAGGGTGGGCCGGGTCTTCGAGGCCCACGCGGGGAAGTCGCGTGGCGGGCGTAGGGTGGGCCGAGTCTTGGGGGGCCCCCCCCCCCCACCCCCGGGGGCGCCCAGATTTGGCCCCCCCCAACGCGCCCCCCCGGCGGGCGGGGGCGGGTAAAGCGGTTGCCCGCACATGGTGCGGATCCGG
>JBBSEZ010000172.1:0-18894 GCA_038239195.1 Gemmatales bacterium | reverse complement strand
CGACGCGAAGCGCAGCGTGGACGCGCTGCGCTTCGCGTCGCGGCTACGTGGGGACAACATGACCTCCCGGCCGCCTTATCCTTTCATGGGGGGCAACCACGCCGCGTCGGGCGCCACGAAGTCGCGCGTCTCCTGGCGCGCCACTGCCGCCACGACGTCGGTGGTGGAGACGACGCCGACGGGCCGGCCGCGCTCGTCCACGACGAAGACCCGGTGGATGTGGGCGTCGAGCATCCACCGCGACAGCTCGCCGATCGGCGTGGTGAGCTTGGCCGTGACCGGGCCCTCGGTCATGTGGCGGCTCACCGCATCGACCGGCAGCGCTTCCAGTTCCAGCACCTCCCAGTCGCAGCAGAAGCAGCGCGTCTCGCTGAAGCAGCGCTTGGCCGCCTGGTCGCCACGGTCCATCCAGCGGACGAGGTCGGTCGCCGACAGGGCCCCGACGCAGCGCCCGGCCTCGTCGGTGACGGGCGCGCCGGTCACCTTGGCGTCGGCCAGCAGGTGGGCCGCATCCCGCAGCGACGTCTGCCGGGGGATCGCGACCAGGTCGCGGCTCATCAGGTCTTCGGCCGTGAGGTCGTGGATCGGTTTCATCGTGGTCGTCATGGCTCACCTCGTCAGGAGAGTTTCGCCGCCCCGGTTGCCGGTGCGGGCCACCTCACCTCTATCGCAAGGGGCGTGCCAGCGCCGCCGAGGGGGGCTTTCGGGCGGACGAGGCGTTTTCCTCGGCGTCGCGACGCCGTTTCCGCACAGGCGAGGGCCGCAACCGCACAGGGCGCCGCACTCGGCCTCGCGGCGTGGGGTCGTCCGACACCTTTTCCACCCGGCATTGGGTTTGCTTTTGAAGGAGGGCGATGGGAGCAGAGCGCTCGACGGCCCGCACGGGCCCGGGGGCGCGCAACCGGAGGACCAGCCATGAACGAGGCCTCGTTGTCCGAGATGCAGGCCCCCGCCGCCCTGCGGGAGTTGACGGCCCAGGAGCTGATGACCCCCAGCCCGTTGTCGATCCGCGAGACGGCCTCGGTGCGCGAGGCGCTCGCCTTCCTGGTCGATCGGGGCATCAGCGGCGCCCCGGTGATCGACAAGGCCGGCCGCGCCGTCGGCGTGCTCAGCCAGACCGACCTCCTGATCCACGACCGCGAGACGGTAGGGCCCGTGGGCCCCGCGCCGGTGGGCGACCTGATGACCCCGGCCGTCTTCTCGGTCACCCCGGAGACGCCCACGGTCCGGGTGATCGAGGAGATGTGCGCTCTCAACGTCCACCGCCTCTTCGTCGTCAATCGCGCCGGCGTTCTGGTTGGCGTCGTCAGCGCCCTGGACGTGCTGCGCCGCCTCGTCCCCTCCTCGCCGAGTGACAAGGTGAGGGGGTGACAAGGTGACAGGGTGACGGGGTGACAAGGCGACAAGGTGTAAGGTGTAAAGAGGGATTGGGGCGCCCTTGTTCTTGTGCTTTCACCTTGTCACCCCCTCACCTTGTCACCACAGTCACCTTGAACCGGGCACGGGCGGCTGGGACAATTCAACCGATCGCTCCGCCCCCGAGCTCACGGCGAACGCCTGCCATGCCGACCTCTGTTCCTCCCGTCCGGCTGCTCATCGTGGACGACGACGAGGAGTTGCGCGGCTCCCTGGCCAGCCGCTTCAAGGCCCTGGGCCTGGCCGTCACGGCGGCGACCAGCGCCGAGGAGGCGCTGGCCGCCGCGGCAAACGCCCGCTACGACGTGGCCCTGCTCGACCTGCACCTTCCGGGCATGGACGGCATGGAGTTACTGGCTCGGCTCAAGGAGCTCCAGCCCGAGGTCGAGGCGCTGATGCTCACCGCCCACAGCAGCATCGAGACGGCGGTCCAGGCCATGAAGAAGGGCGCCTACGACTACCTCACCAAGCCGTTCCGCCTCGCCGACCTGGAGGTCCACGTCCAGAAGGCCCTCGAGAAGGCCCGCCTGGCTCGCCGCGAGCGGCAGTGGGTTGCCAAGGTGCGTTATGAGTCGCCGCGCTACCGGCTGGTCGGCTCCGGGCCGGCGCTGCGCAAGGTGGTTGCCCTGATCGAGAAGGTCGCGTGTACCGACGCCACCGTGCTGGTGCGCGGCGAGAGCGGCACGGGCAAGGAGCTGGTGGCCCGCGCTCTGCATGCCAACAGCCCCCGGCGCGACCGCCCCCTGGTGACGGTCAACTGCGCCGCCCTTCAGGAGAGCCTGCTGGAGAGCGAGCTGTTCGGCCACGAGAAGGGGGCGTTCACCGGCGCGGTCCAGGCCAAGCCGGGGCTGGTCGAGGTCGCCGAGGGCGGCACCCTGTTCATCGACGAGATCGGCGAGATGGCCGGGGGGCTTCAGGCCAAACTGTTGCGCGTGCTCGAGGACGGCCACTATCGGCGGGTGGGCGCCACAGCCGAGCGGTACGCCGACGTCCGGGTGGTGGCCGCGACGAACCGCCGGCTGGAGGACGACATCAAGGCGGGGCGGTTTCGCGAGGACCTCTACTACCGCCTCAACGTCATCACGCTTGCGCTGCCGCCACTGCGCGAGCGGCGCGAGGACGTCCCCGAGTTGGTGGAGCACTTCCTGACCAGCCGGCAACTCGGCCCCGTTCGCTCGCTTGTCGCGCCGGAGGCGCTGGAGGCGCTGGTGCGCTACGGCTGGCCGGGCAACGTGCGCGAGTTGGCCAACGTGATGGAGCGGGCCCAGATCCTCGCCGAAGACCACACCATCACGCTCGACGACCTGCCGGAGGAACTGATCGCGTACAGCCCGAGCGAGGATGGCGAGGACGCCGACACGCCGAACCTGCACCTGACTCAGCGGCGGCACGTCGTGACGGTGCTCCGCGAGGCCAGGGGCAACAAGGCCCACGCGGCGCGGGCCCTGGGCATCAGCCGCCGCGCGTTGTACCGCCTCCTGGACAAGTACGGCCTGAGGGCGCAGGGCGCGGAGCCAGAAGGATAGGCGCGCGGCTGGTGGGCCCGGCGCGGGGCGAGTTGCCGAAGAGGGGATCGGCGAACGAGCAGGCCTTTGCGGGCGCCCATGCTTCCCTGCGCCCGGGGTTGGGCGAAACCGACCACCACAAGGCAAGGAAGCGACCGCGAAGCCCCCTTCCCGGTCGTTCTTTTCGTTGGATTGGGCATCTTCGGTGGGCGGGGAAAGCTTTGACGCTTGTGTTCGCGCTCGCAACCCCTCCGGAAGGTGTTACAATTTTATCGGTTGCGAACCAGTGCATCGGAGACACAAGGCAGGCCCCCGAAGGCCCGAGAGGGCATCATGAGCGCCAAGTTGAACCTCGTGACGGGCGCAACCGGGCTCCTGGGAAGCCACGTGGCCGAGCAGCTCGTCGCCCGCGGGGAATGGGTGCGCGCCCTTGTCCGGCCGGGCAGCGATACGGCGTTTTTGCAACAACTGGGTGTCGAACTGGCCGTGGGCGACCTGAACGATCCCAATTCGCTTCGGCCTGCCGTGGCGGGCGCCGACGTCGTCTATCACTGTGGGGCCCAGGTCGGCGAATGGGGGCCGTGGCGACTGTTCCAGGAGGGAATCATCGACGCGACCCGCAACCTTCTCGGCGCTTGCCAGGCAGTCGGGGTGGGGCGGGTGCTGCACGTCAGCTCGGTTCGCGTGTACGGCCTCGCGGGCCGGTCCCGCGCCGCGCTCACCGAGCTGTCTCCGCTGGGCAAGAGCTCCCGGTTCTGGGATTATTACTGCGCCGGCAAGATCGCCGCCGAGCGATTGTTCCAGCACTACCCCGGCGATTGGACCGTGATTCGGCCTACCTGGATCTACGGCCCGCGCGACCGCCGCAGTCTGCCGCGCTCCCTCCACGCCCTGAAGGCCGGGCGCGTGGGCGTCATCGGCCGAGGCGATAACCTCCTCAACATGGTCTACGCCTCCGACGTGGCGGAGGGCGCGATCCGTGCCGCCAACCACCCCGCCGGGAGCAGGCAGGCCTATAACCTGTGCAGCGACGGGGCCATCACCCAGCGCCAGTACCTCGACGCGCTGACCGATGCCCTGGGGTTACCGCGTTTGCGGCGCCATTTTCCCTACTGGCTGGCGTATGGGGGGGGCTTCCTCTCGGAGGCGATCGGCAAGATCATTCGGCTGCGCCGCCCGCCCCACTTCACCCGCTTTGTCGTGACCCTGGTCAGTCGGCCGACCTGTTACAGCAGCGCCAAGGCCCAAACCGAGCTCGGTTGGGTGCCCCAGGTTTCACCTTTCGACGGGTTGCAGCGGTCGCTCGATTGGTATTTCGCCCAGGGCGCTCTCGGCCCGGCCCAACTTCGCAGGCAAGCGGGGCCCGCGCAATCGCGAGGCCGCGCGGGCGATTGCGGAGCGACTTGACGGCTCCCTCGCGATTGCGGACAATGGTCGAGATGGGCAAAACAGGAAACATCGGAACACTTGTCATGAACACTCCGCTTGCGCCCAGGCAAAAGACCGCCGCAGAAGCCGCTCGCACCTGGCGGGCCAGCCTATCCCGCGATCGCAGGCGCAGCACCGTTTTCCGGGGGGTGCTGCTTTTCTCTTTCAATGCCGCGATGTACCTCGCAATGTTCGTGGGGGCGCTACTCCTCCCCACGTCCTGGTGGCGCGCGTTCTGTCTGGTGTCGTTGCCGCTGGTCATTGGAGCGATGTTCGTCGTCGGGCACGATGCCGCACACCACAGCCTGACGCCGATCGGTTGGCTCAATCGGCTGCTCGGTCGCTTGTCGATGCTCCCGGCCTGGCACCCGTACACGTCGTGGTCGCACTCGCACAACACCATGCACCACGGCTGGACCAACTTCAAGGGCCGACATCCCGACTTTTCCCCCTTCAGCAAGGCCGAGTTCGATGCCCTCCCGCTCTGGCGTCGCTGGCTGGAGCGCATCTATCGCCAGCCCCTTGGAATCGGGCTGTATTACGCCATCGATTTTTATCTCAAGCACCTGATTTTTCCGAGCCAGAAAGACCGGTCGCCCTTTCGGCTCTGGTTCCATCTCGATCGGTTGCTGGTACTGGCGTTTGTGGCGCTGCAGTTCGTTGTCGCCTGGGCGCTGTCGGCCTACACGCCGGAGTTGGTGTTTTCGCGCACGACGCTCGCGATTCTCTGCGTCGTTCTCCCCTGGGCAACGTGGATGTCGTTCCAGGGCATTGTGTCGTTCATCCAACACACGCACCCGCGGACGGCGTGGTACGACAACCAGGAAGAGTGGTCGTTCTATCACGTCCAACTGCGATCCACCACGCACGTCGTCCTTCCCTGGCCGATCGAACGCATGCTGCACAACATCATGGACCATCCGGCGCACCACATCGACCCGACGATCCCCCTGTACGAGCTAACCGCCAGCCAGAAATTGCTCGAACAACAGGCACCGGAACACAGCGTCGTGGTCCATTACTGGACGCCGATGGAATACCTGCGCACCTGCCGGGACTGCAAGCTCTACGACTACCGCCGGCACTGCTGGCTCGACTTCGCCGGCAACCCAACCACCCCGGAAGGACTGAACGGCCAGGGCACGTCGCCTTCCGTGCGCAAGGCGGAAGAAGCGAGCGCACCGGTTCCCAGTCAGGCAAGCGAACCGGGGGCCCGGGCTACCCCGCTCGGCGATCAAACGGCGCACGCGGCGAGGGCCCCCGGCCCGTCGTTTTTTCTATCGCCCCCTTCCGTTCGCGAGTAGAGCATCGGAACAGGCGTCGCGCCGGCAGTTGCCCCACCCGAGCCCCGAAGGGGCGGCATTCAATAGCCAGGGACGCCAACCCCTGGAACGCCAACCCCTGGAACGCTCGAGGAACTCAACCATGTTTTCCCTCGCCTTGCTCCCCCTGGTTCTCGCCGCTGCTCCCCCGTCCTCGGGGCCGCCGGCCCAGGCGCGCCGGGCCGCGGAACGCAGCCTCCCCTACCTGATGAAGAGCTCGTCGGCATGGCGGCAGAAGAGGCAGTGCGTCACCTGCCATCAGGTCCCCTACGCGATCTGGGCCCACCAGGAGGCAAAGGCCCGCGGCATCGAGGTCCCGGCGCGGCAGGTGCAGGAAATGACCGACTGGTCGCTCCAGTTCTGCACCACCGACAAGCACAAGGGCGAACTCACCGGAGGGTTCCTCTCCACGATGGGCAAAATGGTCCTGGCCCTCGACCGCGCTCCCCGGACGAAGGAATCGCTGAAGGCGTTCGCGCTCTTCGAGTCGCTCATCGCCAAACGGCAGCGGCCCGACGGCTCGTGGAAGGAGGGCAACTTCATCGGCATCAAGGGAGCGGAGAAGGAGGGCATCGAGGTCGATACGATGTGGATCGTGCTAGCCCTCGATGCGCTCGAAGACCTTGGCGCCGCGCTCCCCGAGACGACGCGGGCGTCGCTCGTCAAGCAGCGCGGGCGGGCGCTGGCCTGGCTGAAGGATGCGCGCCCGGGGACGCGCACCGACTGGCTGGCGCTCAAGATGCTGACGGAGCGGCGGCACGGCACGACGGCAGAGGCCGGCCGCTGGCGCAAGGCCCTGGAACAGCGCCAGAACAAGGACGGCGGCTGGCCCTTCGCCAAGGGTGGCCCGAGTCATCCTCTGGTGACCGGAGAGTGCCTCTACGCCCTGAGCGCGCTGGGCGCTGGAGCTGAGGCGCTGGCCGTCCGCCGCGCGTGGACGTATCTGGTGCAGACTCAGGAGCCGGACGGCTCGTGGAAGGCCCTGAGCCGGCAGGCCCTCGCCGCGGAGAACGTCAAGAAACGGACCCCCGTGTCGATCCACTGGGGCACGGGGTGGGCCGCCGTCGGCCTGCTGCGGACGTTGCCGGGGGCGGGCACGCCGCGCTGAGTTGACGAGGGCCATCGCCATGCGCTTCAAACACTGGGCCTGTCTGTTCGCCGCCGTGGCTTTGCTCCTTGTCGGCGGCGCCTACTTCCTCATTCGCTCCTGGCCAACCTCATCCCCCGACGAGCCCAGCCTCCCGGGGGCCCCAACCACGTGGACGGGGGCCCCGCCGGTCCTCCTCGTCGCGGCGACCTACCCCGGCGCCAACGCCCAGGTGGTCGCCGACACCGTCGCGGCCCCATCGAGCAGCAGGTCCTGGGCGTCGAGGGCGCGCGCCACCTGTCGTCTCGATGCACCAATGAGGGCGCCTACGCGCTCACCATCGCCTTCGGGCCCGGCGTCGATCTCGAAGCCGCGCGGGCCCTGGTCCAGGACCGCGTCAACTCTCCCTGCCGACCCTGCCCGACGTGGTCAAGCAGGGCGGAGTGACGGTCCAGCAGGCGCCGCTCCCCGCCCTCCTGCTCGTCGCCCTCTCCTCGCCGGAGGGGCGCTACGACAGCCGTTATCTGAGCAACTACGCCATCATCAACTTGCGCGACGAACTCGCCCGGGTGCCCGGCGTCGGCGACGTTGCCTTCCTCGGGGAGTGGGCCTACACCCTGCGCATCCAGCTAAGCCCGGAGAAGCTTGAGGCCCGCAACCTGACTACCCGATGGTGGAGATCACCGCCAACCTCGCCTCCAGGGTAACGCCGGCGCAGGCCCGCGCGCCCTGCGAGGCCCTGCTGGAGGAGGCCCGCAGGGAGCTCGGGCTGCCGGCGGACTATCGGGTGAGATGGCTGCGAGAGCTGACTGCGCCGGAGTAGCTCGCCTGGCGCGAGCGGAAAACGATCCCGTCAGCGCAGGTTCGCCAGGATCGCCTCGCGCGTGCGGTGCAGGGCGCAGAGGCGGCGAAACTCGTCGCGATCGAGCAGTCGGTTCACGTACACCTCGGCCAGCACCGGCACGGCCAGGTGATAGTGCCCCCCGCTGAACAGGACCGGAGGGGCGTCGAGCTCGCGGGCCGGCTCGCCCGGGCCCTGTGGCGCCACCCTCGTGACCGCAGGCGGAACGCGGTAACTCACAGCCACAGGCGTGGCCCGCCAGCCGAGCAGCGCCCACACCTTCGTCTGCCTCCTTTGGACGTCGTAAAAGACGGGGACCATCATGCGGGCGTCCCCGCTGACGTCGGGGTCGGACCTCGCGCCCTCCCGCCAGTCCGCGAACGCCGGGCCGGCGCCCTCGGTCCCCGGCAGCGGCGTCATTCCCAGCTCGCGGCACGCCGTCTCCGCCGCGCCGGCGAACAGTCTCTCCATCGCGGGCAACTCCTCCGCAAGGCTGGCCTCGCGCGGCCCAGCGGGGGTGAGGCGGTGCAACGATTTCAATGTGGCGGCCCCGAATTCCTCCTCGAGCAGCGACTGCACAAAGCGATAGCAAGTCGCCCGGCGCGCGTACAGCGTGGGCAACGGCTCCACGGTCAAGTCCGGGCTCACCCAGATGGGAGGGACGCGCGGCCCGCGGCTACCGCCGCCATAACCCCCGCCCGCCTGCTTGACGTGCGCCTCGCGGGCCAACGCGAGGGCGCCGCGGAACAGGTCTTCCAGATGGCGGCGGTAGCGCTGGCCGCACTGGAGGCGCGCCGACTCGGGCATGCGCTCCGGCACGAGCAGCGGGGCGAGCGACCACGTTTGAAGGTCGTACCAGCCCGAGCGCTTCGTCGGCTCCAGGTTGATCCCACCCGAGCGAACCTCGCGGATCATTTCTGTCATCGGGTCGAAGCCTTCGGGGATCGGCCGGTCGCCGTAGAGCTTCTCGAACAGGACCACCTCGTGCGAACGGGAGGGCGGGAAGAAGGCCCGCACCTCGGCGTCGCCACGGAGCCCCGGGACGGCGAGCGGGTTGGTGAGGCGCTCCGCCAGCCGGAGGCAAGCGTCGTAAGTGCTCCAGCCGCCCGCGGCGCGGTCGAGGGCGCGGGCGAGCGCGTCGGCCGTCGCCGGCTCGAGTATTGTTTGGAGCAGCCGGTCCTGGCGGAAGATTGCGGTGAGGTCGGGGGACCAGGCGTAGTGGCCCAGCGGTTTGGAACGGAGCTCGTCGCCGAGAAACGGTTCGAGGAGGGCACGAACGGCCGCGTGCAGCGCGGGAGCATCCGGCACGGCGAGCCCGCCCAGGACGCCGGCAGCCAGGATGAGGGCGGCGTGCGGAGCGTCGGCCGGTTCGGCCAGGAGGGCGTCGGCCAGAGAGCGGAGCAGACGGGCCTTGCCCGCGAAGCCGCCCGCGCCGTGCTGGGCGGCGAGGTCCACGGCAGCGTAAAGGCCATCGTCGAACCGTTTGGCCTTCAAGAGGAGCGCGGCCGCCGAGGTGGGCTCGCGTGGCGAATGGGGCAGGTTGGGGAGCAGGGCGCGAAGCGCGTCTTCATCCGCGGCGGCCTCGACGTGCAGCACTTGTTTGCCGAGGTCGAGGGTGGCGCACCAGCCGTTCTCGCGAACTTCCCGGGTGACGGTCATCGGTGGCGCTCCTGGGTGGCGAGGCGAGCCGGGGGCGTCAGCCCTCGGAGAACGAAGGCTCGCCTAACCTCTTGTAATGCCCGCGGGGGTGCGGTTCAATAGTCTTCAGTTTGGCCCACCCGGACCGCACGACTCACCCTGCCTTCATCATCGCGGAGAAGCACATGTCTCGAAGGCTCTTGCCCGCCCTCCTCGGCATCGTTCTGCTGGCGATCGCCTGGCCCTCCTCCCGCGCGGCCGCCCAGGGCCCCGGCGAGACGCAGTGGGTCTGGTACAACGAGGGCGACCCGCGCGTCTCCGCCCCCGCCGCCACGCGCTACTTCCGCCGCGCCTTCACCATCGCGCGCGGCCCCATCGCCGAGGCGACGCTCGACGTGACCGCCGACAACCGCTACGTCGTCTGGGTCAACGGCGCCCGCGTCGGCGAGGGCGAGGAGTGGAAGGACGTCCGCCGCTACGACGTCAAGAAGCACCTCGTCCGCGGCAAGAACGTTATCGCCGTCGAGGCCACCAACGACAGCGGGCCCGCCGGCCTCATCGTCCGCCTCTCCTATGCCGCCACCGGCAGCCCCCGGCTCGCACTCGCCACCGACGCCTCCTGGCGGGCGTCGAAGAGCGCCCCCGAGGACTGGCGCAAGGTGGAGTTCGACGACCGCAAATGGTCGAAGGTCAAGGTGCTGGGCGCCTACGGCAAGACGGCCCCCTGGGGCGGCGGGGGCGTCGTCGGCAAGGGCGCGCCGCGCCGCTTCACCGTCCCGGCGGGCTTCAAGGTCGAGGAGGCCGTGAAAGACCCGGGCGACCGCGGCCCCTTCTCGCTGGTCAACATGACCTTCGACGCCAGGGGCCGACTGCTCGTCTCCGACGAACGCGGCGGGGTGCTGCTCTGCACCGATCCCGACAAGAACGGCGTGATGCAGACCGTGCGCGACTACTGCACGCAGATCAAGGGCAGCCACGGCATGTGCTGGATCAAGGACGGCCTCTACCTCGTCGGCAACGGGCCCAAGGGCACCGGCCTCTACCGCTGCCGCGATACCAAGGGCGCCGACAAGATCGACGAGGTAACGCTTCTGCACAAGTTCAAGGGCGGGATGGGGGAGCATGGCCCGCATGCCATCCTGCACGGGCCCGACGGCTGGCTCTACGTGGTGATCGGCAACCACGCCTGGGTCGATCTCGGCAAGGGCAAGGCCCCCAACCCCGCGAAGCTGGCCCCCAACTCGCCGCTGCGTCGCTGGCCGACCGGCAACCCGGGCCCCGACCAAGGCAAGAAGGGCTCCACCGAGGACGTGCTGTTGCCGCGCCTCAACGATGCCAACGGCCACGCCGCCAACATCCTGGCCCCCGGCGGGACCATCTGGCGGATGGACCACGAAGGCAAGAACGTGAGCCTGGTCGCGGCCGGGTTCCGCAACCA
The DNA here is from genome assembly GCA_038239195.1 of Gemmatales bacterium. GTDB lineage: Bacteria > Planctomycetota > Planctomycetia > Gemmatales > Gemmataceae > JBBSEZ01. Next base: position 8,219 of record JBBSEZ010000172.1, on the reverse strand, counting down.
CTTCGACGCCGCCTTCAGCCCCTTCGCCGAGCTGTTCACGTTCGACAGCGACATGGAATGGGACGAGGGCCTGCCCTGGTATCGCGACGTGCGCATCAACCACTGCACGCCCGGCGCCGACTTCGTCTGGCGCACCGGCGCGGCCAACACGCCCAATTACTACCTCGATAGTCTGCCGCCCCTCTACGAGACGGGCCGCGGCTCGCCGGTGGGGCTCGAGTTCTACGACCACCCGGCGTATCCGAAGAAGTACCGCGGGGCCTACTTCATGGCCGACTGGTCGCTCGGCATCATCTACGCGGTGCATCTCAAGAGGGAGGGGGCGACCTACAAGGCCGACGTCGAGAAGTTCTGCGTCGGGGCGCCGATGAACGTGACCGACCTCGAAGTGGCGCCGGACGGGGCCATCTACTTCACGACGGGCGGGCGCGGCACGCGGGGCGGGGTGTATCGCATCGTCCACGAAGGCGCGGCGAAGAAAGCAGAGAACGAGAGCTCGCACCTCGTGCAGCCGCTGGCCGCCTGGAGCCAGGCGCGGTTCGCGCAGTACCTTGCGGGGCGCGGCGGGCGCGAGGCCGCCAGCACCGACCTTCAAAAGGTGGCAACCGACGCGAAGGCCCCGGTGCGCGAGCGCGTCCGGGCCCTGACGCTCCTCCACCTGCACAAGCTGAAGCTCGACGCCGGCCTGCTGAAGACGCTCGCCGCCGATGGCGACGCCGACGTGCGCGCCCACGCCGTCTGGCTGCTCGGCGTGCGCGGCGACAAGGACGGGCACGGGGCGCTGCTCAAGGCGCTGAAGGACGACGACGCGATGGTGCGCCGTCGCGCCTGCGAGGCGCTGATCCGCGCCGGCGTCGAGCCGCCCGTCGCCGACGTCTGGCCGTTGCTGGGCGACAAGGACCACTTCGTTTGTACCGCCGCTCGGCTGGTGCTGGAGCGCATCGCTCCTGCGAAGTGGTTGGCCAAACTGGGCACCGAGACGAACGATCTGATCGCTTATCACGCCATCCTCGCCCTGTGCAAGACGAATCAGGCCGAGGCCAACGCCGAGGCCATTTACGCCCGCCTCGAGAAGGCCGCCCCGGGCGACGCCCGCTCCGTGCTCGACTACGCCCGCGTGGTGCAGATGGTGCTGTTCCACGCCGGCAAACCGCCCGCCGCGCTCAAGGCGATCGCCGCCCGCTGCGACGGGCTCTTCCCCCACGCCGACAAGCGGGTCAACCGCGAGCTGGCCATCGTGCTCACGCACCTGAAGCGTGCCGGCGGGATTGACTCGCCAGTGCATGCCAAGCTCCTGGCGGCGCTCCAGGCGAGCAACGGCGACCGGCAGCAGCAGATCCACTACTTCTACTGCCTGCGGCTGTTGCACGAGGGCTGGACGACGGAGCAGAAGGCAGCCCTGGTGAGGTGGTACGAATCGACAAAGACGTGGGCTGGCGGGCACAGCTACGTGCCGTTCCTCGAAAACATCTTCCGGGAGTGCCTGAGCGCCTTCACGCTGGCCGACCGCAAGGCCCTGCTGGCGTCGGGCGAGAAGACGCCGCTCGTGAGCCTGGTGCTGGCGCAGCGCTTGCAGCGCGACCGGGAGCCAGCGCTGGTGGCCGACCTCAAGGCGCTGACGGGGCGCCTGGGCAAGGTCCACCGCGAGGCCGACGTGCGTCGGGCCGTGAGCGAGGCGATCCTGCGCACGGCGATCGATCGCCCCAAGGCGGACCTTTACCCCGACCTGCTCGCCGGGCTGAACACGCCCAACAAGGTGCTCCTCTTCGACGTCGTGGCCGCCCTGAAGAAGTCGCCCATCAAGCCGAAGGCCGACGACGCGAAGGCCTACCGGGCGCTGATCCTCGCCAGCCGCAAGCTCGACCCGGGCAACCGCTGGAAGGCGGTGGAGGTGTTGCGCCACTGGAGCGGGGGCCGGGAGTTCGGCTCCGAGAAGAGCGACTGGAAGGGGGAGCTCCAGTCGTGGGGGAAGTGGTACGTGCAGGCCTTCCCCAAGGAGCCGGCGCTGCCGGACGTGGCCGGCGATCGGCCGCCCATGTCGAAGTACAAGTTCGGCGAGCTGTTGACCTATCTCAACAAGGAGGGCAAGACGGGGAACGCGAAGCGAGGCCGGGCCGTCTTCGAGAAGGCGCAGTGCATCAAGTGCCACAAGTACGGCAAGGAAGGCGAGGGCGTCGGCCCCGACCTGAGCACGCTGTCGAAGCGCTTCAAGCGGGCCGATACGCTGGAGTCGATCGTGTACCCGTCGAAGGTCATCAGCGACCAGTACCGCTCGACGACGATCGTCACGAAGAGGGGGATCACGCTGACGGGCCTGGTGGCCGACCAGGAGGGGTCGCTGAGCGTCTTGCTGAGCGACGGCAGCAAGGTGACGGTGAAGAAGATCGACGTCGAGCAGCGCTACGCCTCGCTGATCTCGGTGATGCCGGAGGGGCTGCTGGAGGCGCTGAGCAAGGAGGAGATCGCGGACCTGTTCGCGTTCATGGAGTCGGAGCCGGGGAAATAGGGCCCCGTACGTCAGGCTTTCCAGCCTGACTTTTTGCGGAGTCAGGCTGGAAAGCCTGACGTACGGGGACGGGGGACATTCCGGAGAAGGTGAGGCGCATTCATGACGACCGCGTTGAAGCCAGGCCCGGCCGATCGTGGGCGGCCGTTGACGCACGAAGAGTTTCGCTCGGCCCGCTGGGAGGAAGGGCACCGGTACGAGCTCATTTAAGGGAGGTTGTACGTGTCGCCCGCCCCGGACGCGCGGCAAGGCTGGTTAGACGTCTGGCTGTTGCGCTTGCGCAAGCTCCTCGCGTACTCGATCGTTCATCCCGAGGTCATCAACCACGTCGCGCCCAAGGCGCGCGTGTTCCTGCTCGACCGGGTGGAGGAGACGCAGCCCGAGCCCGACGTGGCCGCTTACAAGGATTACCCCATCGACCTGCCCGTCGCCGACATGGACTGGCGCGACGTCAGCCCGGTGCTGGTGGCCGAGGTACTGTCGCCCGGCGATCCGGCCAAGGATTTGGAGCGCAACGTCGGGCTGTACTTGCAGGTGCCGTCCATTCGCGAATACCGGGTGCTCGACTCGCGCGAGGACGCCGACCACCCGGCGCTGTGGGTGTATCGACGGCGCGGAGACCGCTGGCAGCGGCCGATCGAGGTTGGCGGCGGGCAGACGTACGCGACGAAGTTGCTGCCGGGCTTTGCCGGGATACTCGACGTGCATCGGTTGAACTGAGAATGCGCTGCTGCCAACAGGCGCTCTCGTGTCCTGGAGCGGGAGATAGGTTTTCCACACGGTCAACCTCTCCAGCGCCGGCAGGTCGCGGAGCAGCGCAGGTCGGTCCCGGTAATTTCGTTGTGGCCCACGTTCAGGAACTGCTCGCCGCTCGGCCCCGCTGGGAGGTTCGCAGCCCACGACTATATTGTTCTGAACGCCTCCACGACGCCATTCCTCTCCCCGGTGGTAGGAGCGACGATGACTGCCGAGCCCTCTCCCTCCGGCGTAGATCCGCGCGCGGTCCGCCGCAAGGTCGCCTGGCGGATTTTGCCGCTCGTCTTTGTCCTCTACGTCATCGCCTACCTCGACCGGGCCAACGTCGGCTTCGCCAAGCTGCGGATGCAGAACGACCTGCATTTTTCCGACGAGGTGTTCGGTTGGGGGTTCGGCATCTTCTTCGTCGGCTACCTCATCCTGGAAGTCCCGGGGGCCTTGCTCGTCGAGCGCTGGAGCGCCCGCAAGTGGTTCGCCCGCATCCTCGTCACCTGGGGGCTGTGCTCGATGGGCATGGCCCTGGTGAGGACGCCGACGCAGTTTTACGTGGCGCGCGTCCTGCTCGGCCTGGCCGAGGCCGGCTTCTTCCCGGGCATCATCGTCTATTTCACCCACTGGTTCCCGCGCGCCGACCGGGGCCGGGCCATGGCAGGGCTTGTGCTCGGCGTGCCCGTGAGCCTGGCGCTGGGCGCTCTCGTGTCGAGCTGGGTCCTGGAGATAGACGCGCTCGGGATGGCCGGGTGGCAGTGGGTCTTCCTCGTCGAAGGGCTCCCGGCCGTGCTGATGGGCGTGGCCGTACCGTTCCTCCTGACCGACCGGCCCGGGCAGGCGACGTGGCTGGCCCCCGCCGAGCGGGCCTGGCTGGAAGAGGTGCTGGCGGCCGAGCGCCGCGAAGCGGCCGGGGTGGGCCACGTCGGTCTGGGCCAGGCCTTGCGCCAGCCCATCACGTGGCTGCTGGCCCTGGGGATCTTCGCGACCAACACCGGCGGCTACGCCCTGGTATTCTGGCTGCCGACCGCTGTGGAGAACCTGTTGAAAGAGCTGCGGGGGGCCACGACGCCCCGCGAGGTGCTGGCCTGGACGGGGCTGGTCTACGCCTGTGGCCTGGCGGGGGTGTGGGTGTCGGGCCAGTCGTCCGACCGGACCGGGGAGCGGAAGTGGCACTGCGTGGCCGGCCAGGTCTTGACGGGCACCTTTCTCGCGGCCAGCATGGTGCCGGGCCAGTCGTGGGGCGCCGTCTTCGGCTGGCTGTGTCTGGTCGGGCTGTTCGCCTTCTTCTGGCCCTCGCCGTTCTGGGTGCTGCCGACGCTGACCCTGTCGGCCTCGGCGGCGGCGGTGTCCATTGGGTTCATCAACATGAGCGCCAACCTGGCCGGGCTGGTTGGCTCGGCAGTCGTGGGCGAGATGAAGGAGGCCAAGTTCGACGATCGAGCCTGCCTGCTGTTCCTGGCGGGCTGCTACGTGGCTGGCGGCGCGATCGTCGCCCTGATCCGCGTCCCTCGCTCGGCCCCCCTTCCGCAACCAAAGGAGCATTCTTCATGAAGTGCGACCTGGCAGGCAAGGTCAGCCTGGTCACCGGCGCGGCGCGCGGCATCGGCCAGGCGATTGCGGATCGCCTGGCCGCCAACGGGAGCCAGGTGATCTACACCGACCTCGACGCGGCCGATGCGTCCCGGGCCGCGGCGCGCTTTCCCGGCGCCAGGGCGTTTTCGATGAACGTCACGCGCCCCGACGAGGTCCAGGCCGTCGTCGCTCAGGTGGTCGCCACGTTTGGCCGACTCGACCTGGTGGTCAACAACGCCGGGGTCAACACGCTGGCCCATCGAGTGCCCATCGACCAGTTTCCGCGCGAGGAGTGGGACCGCCTGCTGGCCGTCGATCTGACCGGCGTCTTCGAGGTCAGCCGGGCGGCGGCCGCCGCGATGCGCACGCAGGGGTCGGGGCGCATCATCAACATCGCGTCCATCGCGGGGCTGGTGCCGTTGCGGTTGCAGTGCGCGTTCGTCGCCGCCAAGGCGGGGGTCATCAACCTCACGCGCGCGATGGCCCTGGAGCTGGGGCCGCACGGCATCCTGGTGAACGCCATCGCCCCCGGCTCGACGCTGACGGAGGGGACGCGGCAGTTGTTCTACGGCGAGGGGGGCAAGTTCCGCGAGCACGTCCAGCGCATGCTCGACCACGTCCCGCTCGGCCGGCCCGGCACGACCGACGAGATCGCGGTCGCCGCGCTGTTCCTGGCCGACCCGGAGAACAGTTACGTGACCGGGCACGTCCTCACCGTGGACGGCGGGTGGACGGCGGGGTATACGAGGGACTTTTGAGGACGGCGCGTCGGAAACCGATGGCCCCCTATTCCCGAACGCGGTTGGTCACTAAGCTATTCCCAGTGTCTGAAGCCCCCCGTCCGAGAGGGTGAGTCGTGGCGGTCATCGACATCCGGAACCTCGTCAAACAATACGGCAGGATTCAGGCGCTCAAGGGCGTGTCGTTCAGCGTCGAGAAGGGCCAGATCTTCGGCTTGCTCGGCCAGAACGGCGCCGGCAAGACGACGATGATCAAGATCCTGCTCGGCATCATCAGCCCCACGGAGGGGACGGCCGACCTGCTCGGCTTGCCGGCCGGGACCGTCTCCGCGCGCCGCAAGATCGGCTACCTGCCGGAAGACCACCGCTTCCCCGAGTACCACACGGCGGCCTCGCTGCTGGACATGTACGGAACCCTGCTCGAAGTGCCGCGCGACAGGCGCCAGGTGCGCATCGTCGAGGTGCTCGACCTGGTCGGGCTGCGCGGGCGCATGCACTACAAGATCCGCACCTACTCCAAGGGCATGAAGCAGCGCCTCGGCATCGCCCAGGCCCTGCTCCACGAGCCCGAGGTCGTGTTCCTCGACGAGCCGACCGACGGCGTCGATCCGGTGGGCCGTCGCGAGATCCGGCGCATGATGCAGGAGCTCAAAGATCGGGGCACCACCATCTTCCTCAACTCCCACCTTCTCGGCGAGGTCGAGCTGATCTGCGACCGCGTCATCATCCTGGAGCGCGGCGAGATCCTGCGCCAGGGCACCATCGCCGAACTGACCCAGCAGCAGGGCCTGATCCAGGTCGGCCTGGCCCCCGGGCAACAACTGCCCGTCGAGGACGTGGCCGCCCTGGGCTATCGCGTGAGCCGGTCCGGCGAGCTCTGGGAGCTGGCCCTGACCGAGGGGCAGAACGTGGACGCCGCGGTCGATCTGCTGCGCCGCCGCGGGCTGAGCATCCGCCACCTGGTCGAGAAGCGCCAGACCCTCGAAGACCTGTTCGTCCAGACCGTGGAAGCCATCGAGCCCGGGGTGGACGAGCGGCCGGGACGTTCGCGCCGCCAGGTGGGAGACGTCGATGACCGCGATGCCGACCGCCGCCGTCCGAGCCGCCGCTAAACCGTAACCGACAGAGGCCCGCACGATGAAGTTCCTCGCCATCCTGCGCGATTCGCTGCGCGAGACCATGGATGCCAAGGTCATCTATTTCTTGTTCGGGCTGTCGGGGCTGGTCATCCTCGCCCTCGCCAGCCTTTCCTTCAAGCCGCAACCCGCCGAAGAAGGGCTCCAGGCCATCCTCAATCGGTTCCCGGGGGCCCAGCGCACGTTGGGGATGCGCCAGACGCCCCTGAAGTACGAGCTGGAGAAGTTCGAGCAGACCAACGACGCGCGCAACCCGTGGGAGGGCACCTACAGTTACAACCTCGTCGTGGTCGAGGCCCAGCCCGAGCAGGAGGAGGAAGAGGAGGGCAAGCCCAAGCCCAAGCCGAAGAAGGAGGGCCCCGGGCTGTTCCGCCTCTTCGTGCTGGGAGAATATTACCTCAAACGACCCACCGAGGAGCTGACGAAGGAAGAACGCGATACGAGAAACCGGGTCTTGCCGCTGCTCATCCAGACCATGCGCGCCCAGAGCCAGGACGTTCCCAAGAAGGAGCTGCGGAGGCTGGAGGCCGAGCTCGCTGCCGAGCTGAACCGCCTCGGGCCGACCGAGATGGAGTACTTCGTCCAAAGCCAGCTCGCCGCCCACGGCACCCTCGAGGTGACGCGCGTCAAGCTCGCGGAACAGGGCGACCACAAATATCGCTTCCTGGTCGAAACGAAGCCTCGGCCGGAGACCTACCGCACCTGGCCTCACGCCGTCGGCGTGTTCTTCGGGGGGCTCACCCTCACCCAGCAGGCGAACATCGGAAACTGGATCTACCGGATCGAGGACACGTTGGTCGCCGGGGTGGGGGCGGGGCTGGCGATGCTCCTGAGCACCATCGTGACCGCCTTCTTCATCCCCAACATGCTGCGCAAGGGCTCGGTCGATCTGCTCATCACCAAGCCTATCTCCCGCTGGGCCCTGTTGCTCTTCAAGTACGTCGGCGGGCTCACCTTCATGTTCGTCATCACGACGGTCATCGTGATCGGCGTCTGGCTGGTCCTGGGCTTGCGCACGGGGCTTTGGTCTTCGGGCTTTCTCCTGAGCATCTTCATCCTGACTTTCCAGTTCTCCATCTTCTACGCCGTCTCGACCCTGTTCGGGGTGCTCACCCGCAGCGCCATCGTGTCGATCCTCATGACCTGCGTGGCCTGGGGCGTCCTTTTCACGACAGGCGTCGCCTATACGCAGATCAACCAGACCCGCGACAAGGCGAGTGGCTTCGAGCTCTTTCCCTCGTGGGTCTATACCACCAACGACACCGTCCACTACCTCTTGCCGCGCTACAAGGACCTCGACGTGCTGACGACGCACCTGATCGTCAAGGACCTGCTCGGCCCCGACAGCCCCAAGCGCAAGGAGGTGGACGCGGAGGTCAAGGAAATCAAGTGGGCCGAGACCGTCGGCTTCACCCTCGGGTTCATCGGGCTCCTGCTGGGCCTCAGCTGCTGGCGCTTCAGCGTCAAGGACTACTGACCTCGAATGGATGAAGGATGAACCGGGAAGAGGGCCATTCT
>JBBSEZ010000171.1:0-18942 GCA_038239195.1 Gemmatales bacterium | reverse complement strand
GCTTAGGTGCGCGGCCGCCCCACAACCCCCCCCCGCGCAACCCCGCGCCCCTCGCTCCTAGCGAAAATCGTGCGTCAGCACGTCGTTGCCGCGCCGGCAAATCTCCTGCCCGTAATCGGTCCAGGTGCCCTGGCCCCAGTAGCGGAAACAGCTCGTCTCCGCCATGAGCAGGTGGAACAGGGCGTTGCGATAGGCGGGACCGTTCTTGTCGACCGGGCGACGATCGACCACCTCGTGGAAGCGGGCGCTGAGCTGGTTCATCGGCGTCAGCAGGTTCTCGTAGCCGTGGACCCAACTGATGTTGTTGGTCCACGATCCGCCTTCGAGGCCGAAGTGGGGCTTCTCCTTCTTGATCTCCGCCAGGGCCTTGTCGGCGGCGCCCGGCCCCCACTTCGAGATGCGGGCGAACAGCTGCGTCTGCTCGATCGGGCGGCAGGCCGGCAGGTGGTGCGGCTTGACGCCGGCCGCCTCGATCATCTCCAGGTACTCGGTGACGTTGACGTTGACGACGCCCTCGGTGCCGAACTGCTGGATGGCCTGGCGGTAGCCGGAGGGGAACTCGTTCATCATCACCCCGCCGTTCTCGCCGTCGCCTATCTGCGCGACGAGCGGCGGGATCGACACGCCGCCCACCTCGCGGCGCTGCAAGCCTTTCGCCTCATAGTACGGCTGCATCTGCGCCACGAGCTTGGTGTCCGAGCCCTGGGTCTTGATGACGGCGAGGATGGAGATCTCCTCGCCGGCGGAGTTGCGGGCCAGGAGCCGATGCGGCAGGTGCTTGTAGCTGAGGCCGTGGCCTTCGAGCGTTTCGACGGTGTGCTCTTGCACGAGGAGCCACTGGTAGCCGCACTCCTTGAGCGCCCGAACGTATTCATAGGCGGCGTCGGGGTGGTTCGGCAGGTGCATTTCGGGGGGCGAGAAGCCCTTGACGCGGCCCAGCGCGTCCCAGCCATAGATGGCGGCGAAGTTCTGCTGCCAGGCGCGCATCTGAAGGATGAGATCGGGCAGCGGGGTCGAGGTGGCGACGGCGTGGCCCCACGTGGTGCCGAGCCATTCGACGTGGCGGCGCAGGTGGGGGTCGCAGGTAACGGCCCGCAGCCTCTCCAGGACCTGCCCCTGGCCCATCTTGCGGAGGCCGAAGAGGAGCTCGCCGGAGTAGTCGAGCATGACGCGGGGGTTGCGGCCTTCCCGGACCAAATCGGGAATCATGTCGCCAATGCGGCCGTAGCAGTCGGCGAAGACGCCGGCGTTGTGGTTGTCGCCGGTGTGGGGGTTGCGCATCATGTGGTCGAGGTTACTGATAATGTCCGCGCTGCGCAGGTCGTTCCCCCCGGCGGGGATGAGCGGTTGCTGCATGTGCAGGGCGATGGCGAAGGTCGCCTGAAGGCGCTCGAGTCGCAGGTTGGTTTCGGCCAGGTAGACGGGGCCGCGGCGGCGCGTCACCTCCTCGACCTGAGCCTCGCAGCCGCAGAAGTTGGGCATCCCGTCGATGATTTCGGGGATGGGTCGCAGGTCCATCTGGGTCGTTCTCCTGATGAAAGACAGCTCGCCAAACGGAGCGCCGAGCGCCCTTGTTTACCACAAGTCGCGCGGGCAAGAACAGGCGATTCCGGTGGGCGGGCCGTGCGAAAAGACGCAAAGAGCGTGCCAACGAGCGGCGGGCTCACGAGGCGAACAGCCGGTAGTCGAGTTGCGGGAAGAGCGCATCGACGTGCTCCAGGGCGGCGAGCTTGTCGGGGTCGAGCTGCTGCGACTCGAGGCCCTCGAGGAGATAGTGGCAGCGCTGGACGTGGTCCTGAAAGCGGCGGCGGGCATACTCCTCGGTCGTGGCGTTGGTGATGATGAACGGCCAGTCGGAGGCCTGGGCGAGCATCAGCTCGCGGCCGGCCTGGCGCAGCGCCCGGTCAGGCAGGCTGCCGTTCACGCAGCCGGGATGCTGCTGCACGGCGCGGCGCATGCGGGCGGCGGCCTCGTGGAGCGGGCGCCACATCCATGCGGTCTGGGGGTTGACCCAGTGTTCGTTGTAGCCCTTCTTGCCCCAGCTGCTCGCCGCGGGGGTCGAGCGCTGTTGAATCGGGAACTGTTCCAGGTACTCGCTCGGGGTGCCTGCGGCGACGACGTCCTGGCGGTGGGCCAATTCCTTGAAGACGTGGTAGATCCACTGCGGGCCCTCGAACCACCAGTGGCCGAACAACTCGGCGTCGTAGGGGGAGACGATCACGGAAGGGCAGGGCATGCCGGAGCGCGCCCGCGCGGCCTGGTCGGCGCAGCGATCGACGAAGTCGCGGGCGTGCTTGCGCGCCGCCTCGGCGGCCCAGTCGGGGTTGTAGAGCTTCTTGTCGTCGCCGGGGCCGGTGATGCGGTGATACTTGATCCCCGTATGCGTGCGGATGCCCTTGGCGTACTGGAACGGCTCGAGATATTCCGGGCTCAGTTCGTAGCCGATGTCGCGATAGTATTCGCGGTAGTTGTAGTCGGCGGGGTAGCCGATGAAGCTGCTCCAGACGAGCTTCGACGTGGTGGGGTGCCGGCCAAACGCCGCCACGCCCGACGGGCAGAAGACCGGCGCCGCGACGCCGAACAGGGGGCGAGGCTCGGCGTGGTCGATGCCGTGCGAATCGACGAGGAAGTAGCGGATGCCCGCCTCGGCGAGCACCTCGTCGAGCCCGGGGTAGTAGGCGCACTCCGGTATCCACATGCCCCTGGGCGATTGCCCGAATATGCGCTGGTGCTCCTGCACCGCGGTCCACACCTGGGCCCGCACCGAGCCCGGTTCGGAGCGCAAAAGGGGCAGGAAACCGTGCGTCCCGGCGCAGGTGATGAGCTCGAGGTTGCCGGCGGCGGCGTGCTCCTTGAAGGCGGTGACCAGGCGCGTGCCGCAGCGCTCGACGAAGATGTGTTTGGCCTCCTCGAAGAGTCGCCGATACATCTGGGCGAGGAAGTGGACGTCGGGCCAATCGCGGGTGCGCTCGCACTCGGCCTCGGCGAGGCGCAGCGACAGGTCCAGATGGCGGGCGCAGCGGTCGCGCAGCAGCGGGTCCTCCATCATGTTCGCGAGCGTCGGCGAGACCGACAGCGTGATCTTGAAGGGAGCCCCCTCGGCCTTCATGCGGTCGCAGAACTTGATGAGCGGGACGTAGGTCTCGATCACCGCCTCGAAGAACCAGCGCTCCTCGAGGAAGCGCTCGTATTCGGGGTGGCGGACGTAGGGCAGGTGGGCGTGCAGGACGAGGAGGAGGTAGCCTTGCGGCATGGGAGGGCCCTTTTGAGGTCGATTCCCTCACCCCCCAACCCCCTCACCCAAGGAGGGAGAGGGGGGGCCGGAAGGCGTGGCTCCCCCCTCTCCCTCCTTGGGAAAGGGGGGCCGGGGGGGTGAGGGAAGAGCGCGCCGCCGCGTCGAGGAAGCCCCCGCCAGCGAGGACGTCCTCTTCTCCGCCCACTACGCCTGCACTCACTGCAACCTGAGTTACGAGCCGCCCAGCCCGCAGCTCTTCAGCTTCAACAGCCCCCACGGCATGTGTCCCGACTGCGACGGGCTCGGCACGCGCTTTACCTTCGACCCCGACCTGCTCGTCCCCGACCCCTCGCTCAGCTTCCACGCGGGCGCCTTCCCGATCGTCGGCCCCTTCCGCGGGATGGGCCGCTGGCGCCGGCACACCTACGAGGGCGTCGCCCAATCCCTTGGCATCGACCTGAAAGTGCCCTGGAACGAGCTGCCCGCGGAGCATCGCGAGCTCATCCTCCACGGCTCCGGCGACCGCCACATCACCTTCGAGTGGAAGCAGCGCCGCGGCAAGGTCTGGAAGCACGGCGGCAAGTGGGAGGGCGTCATCCCCCAACTGCTCAGCCAGTTCAAGAAGGCCGCCGCCGGCCCGCGCCGGATGCAGCTCGAAAAGTACATGCGCGTGGGGCGCTGCCCGACCTGCCACGGCCAGCGCCTCAACCCGCAAGCGCGCGCCGTGCGCGTCAGCGGCAAGTCCATCGTCGAGGCCTGCGCCCTGCCCGTCGGCGACCTCGCCGCCTGGATGGCGCCCGATGGCCCGCTCGAACAAGGGCTCGCCCCGCTACAGCGCACCATCGCCACCGAGGTGCTCAAGGAGCTGCGCGGCCGCGTCGGCTTCCTGCTCAACGTCGGCCTGCACTACCTTACGCTCGACCGCAGCGCCCCTACCCTCTCGGGCGGCGAGGCCCAGCGCATTCGACTGGCGGGGCAGATCGGCTGTGGGCTCGTCGGCGTCCTATACATCCTCGACGAGCCGAGCATCGGCCTGCACCCGCGCGACAACGAGCGCCTCTTGCGTTCGCTGGAGAAGTTGCGCGACATGGGCAATACCGTCGTCGTCGTCGAGCACGACGAGGACACCATGCGCGCGGCCGACTATCTCGTCGATTTCGGCCCCGGCCCCGGCGTCCGCGGCGGAGAGGTCGTCGCCGCCGGGACGTATCAGGAAGTCCTCGCCGACAGCAAGAGCCTCACGGGACAGTACCTCTCGGGGGCCCGGCAAATCCTGGTTCCGGCGCAGCGCCGGCCGCGCTCGGAGAAGTGCTTGCGCGTCGTCGGCGCACGCCACCACAACCTCAAGGACCTCACCGTCGAGGTGCCCCTCGGCCTATTCGTGGGCGTGACCGGCGTCAGCGGCTCGGGCAAGAGCTCGCTCGTCAACGACATCCTCAAGCAAGGCCTGATGGCTCGCCTCGCCAACGGGGCGAGCCGGGGGCGCGAGCCCGCGGAGACCGAGGAGGACGAAGGCGATGGCCGGCCAGTGGGCGAGCACGACCGCATCGAGGGCGTCGAGCTGATCGACAAGGTGATCGACATCGACCAGTCGCCGATTGGCCGGACGCCGCGCTCCAACCCGGCCACCTACATCAAGGTCTTCGACGAGGTCCGCGCCCTGTTCGCCGAGATGCCCGAGGCGAAGGTGCGCGGCTACAAGCTGGGGCGGTTCAGCTTCAACAAGCCGGGCGGGCGCTGCGAGGCCTGCGAGGGCAACGGCTCCAATCGGCTCAACATGGACTTCCTCGCCGACGTGTGGGTGACGTGCCCGGTGTGCGAAGGCCGGCGCTTCAACCGCGAGACGTTGCAGGTCCGCTTTAAGGGCAAGAACATCCGCGAAGTCCTCGAGATGGACGTCCAGGAGGCGCTCGAGCACTTCGCGCACGTCCCGCGCATTCGCAACATGCTCCAGACGCTGCACGACGTCGGGCTCGACTACGTGAAGCTCGGCCAGCCCGCCCCCACCCTCTCGGGCGGCGAGGCGCAGCGCGTCAAGCTGGCCCGCGAGCTGTGCCGACGGGCGACGGGGCGCACGCTCTACCTCCTCGACGAGCCGACGACCGGCCTGCACTTCGACGACATCCAGAAGCTCTTGCAAGTGCTGCACGGCTTCGTCGAGGCGGGCAACTCCGTCATCGTCATCGAGCACAACCTCGACGTGCTCAAGACCGCCGACTGGCTCATCGACCTCGGCCCCGAAGGCGGCAGCGGCGGCGGAGAGCTCGTCTTCGCAGGCCCGCCGGAAGCGTTGGCCGAGTGTAGCGACTCCTACACCGGGCAGGCATTGGGGCCCGCGCTGACGCCGAAGGCCCACGCCCCCGGCAAGAACGGTCGGCGGAAGAAGGCACTGCCGACGCGAAACGGCGCGGAGGAACTGAAGGTGCTGCGCGTCGAGGGAGCGCAACAGCACAACCTCAAGAACGTCACCGTCGAGATGCCGCGCGGCAAGATGACCGTCTTCTGCGGGCCGAGCGGATCGGGCAAGAGCTCGCTGGCCCTGGACACAATCTATGCGGAGGGCCAAAGGCGCTACATCGAGTCGCTGTCGGCCTACGCCCGGCAGTTCCTCGGCCAGATGCAGAAGCCCAGGGTCGAGCACGTGAGCGGGCTGTCCCCTGCGATCAGCATCGAGCAGAAGAGCGCCTCGCGAAGCCCGCGCTCGACCGTCGGGACCGTCACCGAGATCCACGACTACCTGCGCATCCTCTACCCGCGCCTCGGCCAGCCCTATTGCCCCGTCTGCCAGATACCCGTCGGCACCCAGACGGCCGACGAGGTCATCGACCGCATCCTGGCCCTGGCGGAGGGCAGTAAGCTCTATCTGATGGCGCCGCTGGAACGGCGCGGCCAGGAGCGCTACGAGGCGCTGTTCGACGAGGTTCGGCGCTCGGGGTTCGTCCGCCTGCGCGTCGATGGCAAGTCGTACTCCATCGAGGAGCCACCCGACATCGATCACCGGCGCAAGCACCTCGTCGAGGTGGTCGTGGATCGCGTGGTGGTGCGGGCCAACCAGCGCTCGCGCGTCGCCGACGCGGTGGAGGCGTGCCTCGACCTGGGCCGCGGCGTGATGCACGTCGCGCTGGTGGAAGAGGGCAAGCCCGAGGCGCAATGGCAGGTGCAGCGCTACAGCCAGCACTACAGCTGCGAGCGCTGCGGGCGCGGCTTCGAGCCGCTCAACCCGCACCACTTCTCGTTCAACGGCCCGCTCGGCTGGTGCCCCGCCTGCGAGGGCCTGGGCGTGCAACAGGGGGCCAGCCCTGCCCTCCTCATTCGCGACCCGAAACGGTCGCTGCGCCACGGCGCCATCGCCGCCTGGCCCGACCTCGCCCCGGGCTCGTCTTTCCTGCGCTTCGCCGAGGCCATCGCCGGCCACGCCGGCTTCTCGCTCGACACGCCGTTTGAGGAGTTGGGGGCCGCTCAGCAGCGCGCCGTGCTGCATGGCACGGGAGAGGCGTGGATCGCGCTGGGGGGGATCCCCTCACCCTCCAACCCCCTCTCCCAAGGAGGGAGAGGGGGAGCCAGACAGAAGACGAGAGCCTCCTCTCCCCCCTCTCCCTCCTTGGGAGAGGGGGGCCGGGGGGGTGAGGGAACGCGTTTCCAGTACAAGGGCCTCTTCCCCGCCATCGACGAGGCGGCGCGCGTCAGCCCCGCCTACCGGGCCCGGCTCGATCACCTCGTCACCGAAGTGCCGTGCGCCGTCTGCGCCGGCTCGCGCCTCCGCCCCGACCCGGCGGCGTGCCGGCTGCCCTTCGGCCTCGACCGGCCGGCGCTGACGATGGGGCAGCTATGCGCCAAACCGCTCGGTGAGGCGCTGGAGCTGTTCCGAGCGATGGAGCTAACCCCCACCCAGCAGAAGCTGGCGGGCGAGCTGCTGCGCGAGGTGCGCAACCGGCTCACGTTCCTCGTGGACGTCGGGCTCGAGTACCTCACGCTCGACCGCTCGGGGCCGACGCTGTCGGGCGGCGAGTCGCAGCGCATCCGACTGGCGAGCCAGGTCGGCAGTGGGCTGACGGGGGTCCTCTACGTCCTGGATGAGCCGACCATCGGCTTGCACCCGCGCGACAACAGCCGGCTGCTGGGAGCGCTGCAAAAGCTGCGCGACCTCGGCAACACGCTGGTCCTCGTCGAGCACGACCGCGAGGTGATCGCCAACGCCGACTATCTCCTCGACTTCGGCCCCGGCGCCGGCGATCGGGGCGGGGAGATCACGGCGCGCGGCACCGCCAAGCAGATCGTGCGGGCGAAAGCGTCGCTCACCGGACAGTACCTCTCGGGCAAGAAGGCGCTGCCCGTGCCGGCGAACCGCCGCAACGAGAAGCGGCCCGTCCTCACCGTCAAGGGCGCACGCCAGAACAACCTCCAGAACCTCGACGTCGCCTTCCCCCTCGGGGCATTCATCGCCGTCACGGGCGTGAGCGGGTCGGGCAAGTCCTCGCTCGTCCACGAGGTGCTGTACCAGACCCTGGCGCGCCGGCTGCACCGCGCCCGCACCCCCGCCGCGGCGGTCGAGGAGGTGCTGGGGCTGGAACAGATCGACAAGATCATCAACGTCGATCAGGGCGCCATCGGCAACACCCCATCGTCCAACCCCGCCACCTACACGGGCGTCTTCGACCTGATCCGCGAGCTGTTCGCCCAACTGCCGGAGAGCAAGGTGCGCGGCTACCAGCCGCGGCGCTTCAGCTTCAACAAGCCGGGCGGGCGCTGCGAGGCCTGCGAGGGCAACGGACAGAAGCGCATCGAGATGCACTTCCTCCCCGACGTCTGGGTCACGTGCGACGTCTGCGACGGGCACCGCTACAACCCCGAGACGCTCGCCGTCCACTACAAGGGCAAGAGCATCAGCGACGTGCTCGACATGCGCGTTCACGAGGCGCTGGAGCTGTTCGGCAACATCCCCAAGGTGCGGCGCGTCTTGCAAACCCTCGCCGACGTGGGGCTGGGCTACCTGGCGCTGGGCCAGCCCGCGCCCACGCTCTCGGGCGGGGAGGCGCAGCGCGTCAAGCTGGCGGCGGAGCTGGCCCGGCCGAGCACGGGGCGCACCCTCTACGTCCTCGACGAGCCGACGACCGGCCTGCACTTCGACGACGTCGGCAAGCTGCTCGAGGTGCTGAACCGGCTCGTCGATCTCGGCAACACGGTCATCGTGGTCGAGCACAACCTGGACGTGATCAAGACGGCCGACTGGGTCATCGACCTCGGCCCCGAGGCCGGGCCGGGCGGCGGCCGCATCGTGGCCGAGGGCCCGCCCGAGGAGGTCGTGCGCCTCTGGCGCGAAGGAGCGCCTTCGCACACGGCCAAGG
The DNA here is from genome assembly GCA_038239195.1 of Gemmatales bacterium. Classification (GTDB taxonomy): domain Bacteria; phylum Planctomycetota; class Planctomycetia; order Gemmatales; family Gemmataceae; genus JBBSEZ01. Next base: position 10,362 of record JBBSEZ010000171.1, on the reverse strand, counting down.
CGCTGGCCCCCATACTGGAGGCGGGCCCGCACCTGAAGCGCGAGCGCTACGACCCGCACGCCGCCGAGGCGGAGAAGGAGGGCGACCTCGACCTCGCCGAGGTGGGGCGCGACGCGGCGATGCCGTGGGAGGTCGATGGCCAGCGCTGGCACACCGTCGAGCGCGTCACGAGCGAAGGCAAGCCGATCCGCTGGGAGGGGGCGATCCTGCCGTGGGTCGAGGAGCAGATACGCGAGCTCGGGGCCTTCGGCGAGACGAACTGGAAGCAGCGCACGGTGGTGGAGATCGCGGCGGCCACCAAGTCGGAGGGTTGGTTCCTGCACGCGCTAACGGGCCAGGAGTGGCTTCTGCGGCTGGTGTTCCGCGTCGGCAAGAACGCCTTCAAGAGCTCGGAACTGGTCCAGAGGCTCGGCATCCGCCCGCTCAACGAAACGCCGGGGCTGGAGGTCTACGGCAGCGAGGACCGCGTGTGGGTGACGGCCCACAAGGGCCCCTGGCAGTCGGTGACGGTGCTGGTGCATCGCCTGAGCGAGATCGACACCCCCGCCTTCCGCGACTTCTTGAAGGAGGCCGTCACCTCGTTCCACAACAGCCTGAAGCGGGCCAAGACCAAGCCCGAGGACGTGATGCCGTGGAAGGTGAACGGCGAGCGCTGGCACCTCGGCGAGAAGGGCTTCCCCATCGGCCGCAAGCTCCGCTGGGACCGGGCCGTCCTGCCGCAATTGTTGCAGATCGTGCGCGAGGTGGAGCCGGGGCTTGCGGTGAAATGGGACGTCCGCCAAATGATCGCGCTCAAGGTGCCGGGCGTCGGCAGGGGGTGGGCGACGTGGCGCACCAAGGAGGCGGAGTCACTGGAGCTCCGGTTCCTGGGCAAGAAGGGGCAGTTCAACCTGGCGCAGGTGGAGGGACTGGGCGGCAAGGCGGAGATCGCCGACGAGCGCGCCGACGGCGACGTGCTGAAGCTGGCGTTCGTGCAGGCGCCGGGGGCGGAGGCGGTGGCGAAGTTGAAGAAGGTGCTGGCGGAGCATTTGCGGGGGTTTCGGGAGGCGTTCGGCAAGGGCGAGGAGGGGGAGGAGCCGTAATTGGGCCCCATTTAGCCGCCCCGCAACCGGGGCGCGGGCGTCGCGGCCCGGTTGCGGGGCGGCTAAATGGGGCGCGGATCCTGAAGCGCTCACTCCCGCCCCAGCACCCGATCCACCACCCAGCACCCCCGTACGTGCCCCTCCTTTTCCCGGCAATGCGCCAGCATCACCTCCTCGACGCACCCCGCCTCTTCGAGCGCGTCGCCGAGAATCGGCATCCGCTCGAACGCCCTCTCCTCGTAAATCGCCTGCGCCAGCCGCACCGCCGTCTCACCGTCCCAGGCCAGCACTGCCGGGCCGATGCTCCTTGTCCGAAAGGGGTTGCCGGCGATGCAGCGCAGGTCGCGGAGGAACGCCGCCTCCAGGTCTTGCGACCACGTCGCCGCCGGCAGGCCGCGCAGCACGTCGTCGGCCTTCTTCCACTCGTCCCCGCCCTGCCCGTCGAAATGCCGCTCCAGCACCTCGACCGCCCACAGGCACGCCGCGTTCTGCTGCACGTACCAGTCGCGCCGGTGCGAGGCGCAGCGGAACAGCCCGAGCTTCCGCTCGCTCGCCCGCCCGCGCAGAAAGAACATCATCGCCAGCACGTCCGTACACGCCAGCCATTCTTCCTCCGTCATGGCCGTCCCCTCCCCGCCCTCGACGGCGACCTCTTCGCCCACCATTCTACCCCACGGCCGGCCGGCCAAACTGGTATGACGATTCTCAGATTCGTATGATGAGCAGAGTGGAAGCCCCCACGCACCAACGGACGAGAAGCACCATGCGATCCCGCGTTCTGCTTGCCGTGGCCCTCGGCGCCCTGCTCGCCTCGACGGCCGGCGCCCATTACAACATGCTGCTGCCCGACAAGCACTCGGTCAAGAAGGGCGAGGCCGTCACCTTCACCTACCAGTGGGGCCACCCGTTCGAGCATCAGCTCTTCGACGCCCCCAAGCCGGTCAGCCTCATCGCCCTCGCCCCCGCCGGCAAGAAGCTCGACCTGGTCGATAAGCTCGAAAAGGTCGCCCTGCCGGGCGAGAAAGGCAAGAAGGTCACCGGCTACCGTTTGCAATTCGCGCCGGAGCAGCGCGGCGACTACGTCTTCCTGCTCAAGGCGCCGCCCCTCTATCTCGAGGAGGACGAGGCCTACGTCGAGGACACCGTCAAGGTAGTGCTGCACGTTCAGGCCCAGAAGGGCTGGAGCGCCGCCAGCCAGCCGGAGTTCGAGTGGCGCCCCCTGACGCGACCCTACGGGCTCGAACCGGGGATGGTGTTCCAGGCGGAGATCTTCCACGCAAGCAAGCGGTTCGCCGAGAAAGAGAAACTCGTCGGCTACCGGGGCGGGCTCGTCGAGGTCGAGCGCTACAACCGGGCCCCGCCGAAGGTGCTTCCCCCCGAAGAGCACGTGACGCGCACCGTGCGCACCGACGTCAACGGCGTCGCATCCGCCACCTTGACCGACGCGGGCTGGTGGTGCCTGACCGCCAGCCGCAGGGTCGGCAGGCGCGACCACAAGGGCAAGGACGTCCCCCTGCGGCAGCGCTGCACGTTCTGGGTGTTCGTGGACGAAAAGCCCCCCCGCTGAGCGAGCCGAGGTACGACATGGGCGTTCTCCCCCTGTGGGCGGTCCACGTGTCCGACGGAGTGCTGTCCTGGCCCTGGCTGCTCGGCGGGGCCCTCGGCGCCCTGGCGCTCGCCGTGCTGGCCGCGGTTCGCGTGCGCGACGAGGAGATACCGCGCATCGCGCTGATGACGGCCGCGTTCTTCGTCGCCTCGTCGATCCACGTCAAACTGGGCCCGAGTAGTACACATTTGCTCCTCAACGGGCTCGTCGGCATCGTTCTCGGCTGGCGCGCCCCCCTCGCCATCCTCGTCGGCGTGGCGCTCCAGGCGCTGCTCATCCCTCACGGCGGGCTGTGGACCATCGGCGTCAACACCTGCACCGAGGCCATCCCCGCCCTGTTCGCCGCGGGCGGCTTCTCCTTGCTTCGCCGGGCACCGTGGGCGCGGGCAGGCTTTTTCCGCGGCGCGATGGTGGGGCTCAGCGCTGCCGTCTGGGCCGCGTGCCTGGTCTTCGGCGTCGTGGTACTCTGCACCAACCCCCTCGGCGGGCTCGGGGCCCACGTGAGTAGGCAAGCCGGGCTCGTGCTGTCGGCGCTCGAAGTTCGCCCGGCCCTCGAAGTCACCTTTCATCCACTCACGCAGGAGCTCATCGCGCTGTTTGCCGTCCTCTGCGCCTGGGGCGAGAGCCGCATGGGCAACGCCCCCGAGTTCCCGCTCGGGCTGCTGGTCGGCCTCCTGACCGTGCTGATGACGACCGCGCTGACCGGGACCGTCCTGCTCCTCGACGGCAAGGACACATGGCGCGGCGTGGTCACGATCCTCTATCTGAGCCATCTACCGCTGGCCGCGCTCGAGGGCCTGATCCTCGGCTGCACCGTCGGCTTCCTGGCCCGCGTCAAGCCGGAGATGCTCGGGGAAGTCCACGTCGCGCCGCCCTGTGCCACGACTGTTCCAGCCGCGAGAAGCCACCCGACACCGGCGCCCCCCACGGCCGAGACGGCCGTGGCACAGAGCATGCGCCCTGCCCTCCCGCCCGTGCTGCTCCTTGCTGTCGGCGCTCTGCTCCTGTCAGCGAGCCCGGCCCGAGCGCATCGCCTCATGGCCGAGTACTATCCCAGCCCCGCGACCCAGACCGTCCGGATCGAGGCCTGGTTCGAGACCGGTGACGCACCGCGCCAGGCGACCGTCGAGGTCTTCCGCGAAGGCGGGGAGCTGGTGACGAAAGGGCCACTGGACGAGAAAGGCAACTTCGTCTTCCGCTACGACCGTCCGGGGCCCCTCAGGGTGGTCATCCTCGCCCCGGGCGGGCATCGGGCCGAGTGCCTCGTCCCCGCCAGCGCGCTGCCGGCGAGGTCCGACGTCGGCGACCTAAAGAAATTGCGAGCGGAGCTCGAGGAGACGCGCGAGGAATTGCGACAGGTGCGAGCGGAGCAGGGGCAGGACCGACTCCGCGACCTCGCGGTCGGGGTGAGCTTCGTGCTGGCGCTCGCGGCGTTCGCGATGGCCGTGCGGCGGGGGCGGCCCGAGTGTACGCGCGAGCCGGCGCGGGCAGCGCATTCCCACAAGCCTCTGGACATTCCCACGGGCCCGCGGTAGGCTGTCGCGGCCTTCCATCCGCCTCGTCCCCGACCGCGCCTGGCCACGCTGGCCTTTTATTTTGCTTGCCTGCCTGCGCCGCCGCCGTTACGATGCAGTTCTCACCACACTCCTCTCCGGTCGGTCCGGAGAGCGACGCATCATTCTGTTAGGGGGGCATTGACAATGTTGACACTCTGGGGGAGCCGGCAGCGGTTCTGCGACGGCCTGTCGCGCCGCAACTTCCTGCAGATCGGCGCCTTTGGCGCCGGCCTGACGCTCGCCGATTTGCTGCGCGGCCAGGCGACCGCCGCCAGCGCCACCACCGGCCCGAAGCCGGCCGTGGCCGGCACCAAGGCCAAGGCGGCCATCATGATCTACCTGCCCGGCGGCCCGCCGCACATGGACATGTACGATCTCAAGCCCGACGCGCCCAAGGAGTTCAAGGGCGAGTTCAACCCCATCGCCACCAACGTCCCCGGCGTCAAGATCTGCGAACTGTTCCCGCTCCAGGCGAAGATGTGGGACAAGATGGCGGTCATCCGCTCCATCGTGTCCGCCGACGAGCACTCCGACTCGCTCGTCACCACCGGCTACACCGAGAACGCCAACCGCACCGCCAACCACCCGTCGTTCGGCTCCGTCGTGTCCAAGCTCCGCACCGGCGACGCCAGCGACATGACGCCGTTCGTCAGCCTGCGCGGCATGTCGCGCGGCACCGAGCCCGGCTACCTCGGCATCGCCCACCGGCCGTTTACGCCCAACGGCGAGGGCGCCCGCAACCTCCGCTACGCCTCGGGGGTCAACGCCGAGCGCACGGAGGACCGCAAGTCGTTGCTGTCCGCCTTCGACGACGTCCGCCGCGACATCGACGCCAGCGGCACCATGCGCGGCCTCGACTCCTTCAACGCTCGCGCCTTCGACATGGTCGCCTCCGGCTCCGTGCGCAAGGCCCTCGACCTGAACCGCGAAGACCCGCGCACCCGCAACCGCTACAAGGGCGTCGAGCAGTTCCTGACGGCCCGCCGCCTCGTGGAGGCCGGCGTCGGTTGTGTCACCCTGTCCATCGGCGGCTGGGACACCCACAGCGGCAACTTCAAGACCCTGCGCCGTCAGCTCCCGGAGGTCGATCGCGGCCTCGCCAGCCTCATCCAGGACCTGCACGACCGCGGCCTCGACAAGGACGTGGTCACCGTCATGTGGGGCGAGTTCGGCCGGACCCCCAAGGTCAACAACAACGACGGCGGCCGCGACCACTGGTCCCCCGTCATGAGCGCCTTCGTCGCCGGCGGCGGCCTCAAGATGGGCCAGGCCATCGGCTCCAGCAGCGCCCGCGGCGAGTACCCGCGCGACCGGCGCTACACCGTCCCGCAGGTGCTCAGCACCCTCTACGGCGCGATGGGCATCGACCCGGCCCGCACCTTCAACAACGGCAGCGGCCGGCCCATGTACATCCTCGACGACCGCCTGCCGGTCCGCGAGCTCATCTGAGCCGCCGGGGAAAGGGCCCACGAACAGCGGGCGCGGGAGGCCTCCTCCCGCGCCCGCTGTTTTCGCGCCGGCTCGCCGATCGCGCCCCGAAGTCGGACTGGCGAAGACGTCGCCGTTGTGGTAAGGAGGGAGAATAGATCAAGGCCCCATCGCCCCCGCAGGAGGTCACGGACGACCATGCTCATCGGCGGAGAAATCGCGCATCGCCTGCTCAACTGGATTAGCCCCCCCGCGCGCAAGCTCGTCCCCGTCCCCTCCCCCGACGAGGGGAGCAAGCTCGTGACGCACTGGGGCGAGGGCATCTGGGAACAGCTCGCCGGCAAGACGGTGATCGACTTCGGCTGCGGGTTTGGCGCCGAGGCGATCGACATGGCGCGCCACGGCGCCCGTCAGGTCATCGGGCTCGACATCCGCGCTAACGTGCTCGAGCGCGCGAGCAGGCGCGCCGAGCAGGCAGGCGTGAGCGACCGCTGCACCTTCGCGACCTCAACGAACGTGAAGGCGGACGTCATCACGTCGATCGACGCCTTTGAGCACTTCGCCGACCCGGGCGGCATCCTCGGCCTGATGGCGGGGCTGCTCCACCCAGGGGGCCGCGTCCTGGCCTCGTTCGGGCCGACGTGGTTCCACCCCCGCGGCGGGCACGGCTTCTCCGTCTTCCCGTGGGCCCATCTCGTCTTTACCGAAAAGGCCCTGGTGCGCTGGCGGGCCGAGTTCAAGAACGACGGGGCGACGAACTTCTCCGAGATCGGCGGCGGGCTGAACAAAATGACCGTCGGCAACTTCCGCCGACTCGTGTGGCAGAGCGGGCTGCGCTTCGAGGCGTTCGAGGCGCTCCCCATCCGGGCGGCGCGCTACCTGCACAACCCGCTGACGCGCGAACTATTCACGTCATTGGTGCGCTGCCGCCTCGTTTGCGCGCCGGCGTAAGGCGAGCGGCAGGCAAAGGCATGCTTGGAGGACGGCCCTCCTGAGGGCCGTCCTGCAGCAAACCAACTCCTGCCGCTCGCCGAAGTCCTCTCACGCCTCCCCCACCAGGCGCAGCAGGTCGCCGGCTTCTTTCAGCTTCTCCAGCCCCCAGCAGGCCGCCACGATGCGCTCGGCGCGTTCCTTGCCGTAGCGCGGCTCGACCATCGTCCGAAACTTCTTCTCCACCTCCGCGTCGGTCATCGGGTTGAGCGCGTGCCCGCGCGGGAACTCGACCTCGCGCACCAGGGTGCGCCCGTCGGCGAGCTTCACCGTCAGCCGGTTGGGGATGCCGCGCGGATAGCGAGCGCTCAACTCCGCGTCGCGGTGCAACTGGATCTTAGCCACCAGCCCCAGCACCCGCGGGTCGGCGAGGTGAGCATCGTCGAACTGGTGGTCGGTCACGTCGCCGTCGAGGATCGCCACGGCGATGCAGTAGGGCAGGCTGTGGTCGGCCGTCTCGCGCGTCTTCGGGCGCCACTTCTCCGGGTCCTTGCCGATGATGTCCACGGCGGCGTTGAACGTGCGGACGTCGATGCCCACGATCTCCGCGGGATCGCCGATCTCGCCGCGCAGTTGCAACGCCGCGTCGATGGCGCTCTGCGAATGATACTCCGCGGGCCAGAACTTCACGTAGGTCTGGTTGATCATGAACGGCGTGTCGCGCCCGCCGAGCGTGGGCAGGTCGAACGACTCGCGGGTGACGAGCGCCTGGAAGCCGAGCTCGCCCTCGAAGATGGGCGCGGGGCCGGTCAGCCCCTCGCCCGCGAGCAATGCCGCGAACACGCCGTTGCGGGCGGCGTTGGCGAAGGCACAGCCCTTCCACTCGCTCATCTCGCCGGCCCGCGTCTGGCGCAGCGCGACGTTGCAAACCCCCGCAATGCCCAGGGCATGCGTCGTCCGCGCCACGTCGAGCCCGAGCAGCTTGCAGGCGGCGGCACACGACGAAAGAGCGCCGTAGGTGACGTGGTCGATGCCGTGCTTCCGCAGGCTGGCCGCGTCGCACAGCCGGCACTGCACCTCGTAGGCCAGCACGGCGGCGACGATCAGGGCGGGCCCGCCGGCCTTGACCGTTTCGCCGACGGCGAGCACGGCGGCGAGGTTGTCGCTGGGATGGGCCGGCTCCAGCGAAAGATAGGTGTCGTTGTAGTCGAGGTAGCGAATGAGCAGGCCGTTGAGGAACGTGGCCCACTCGACGCTGCTCTGGCCCCCGCCGAACAGCGTCGCGGCGGGATCGCTCCGGAAGCGCAGGGCACAGCGCCGCACGATGGCGTGGGCGTCCGAGGGCATCGCCCCGACAGCGGTGGCGATCGAATCGAGGAACCGCCGCTTGACCTCGTGGACGACGGCCGGAGGCAACTCCTCGAAGCGCAGCCGCACGGCGTAGTCGGCCAGCCGGTTGGCGAGCGGGGCCTGAGTCATGGTGCCTTCTCCAGCAGATGAAACAAAGAGAAGCAGAATCAGCCACAGATGGACACAGATGAACGCGGATAAGACAGGAGAGGGAAGCAAAGACTAGTGCCTTTCCCCCCTTCGTCCTCTTCTGTCTTATCCGCGTTCATCTGTGTCCATCTGTGGCTAATTCCTCTTGATGCGGGGCTCAATCCTGTTTCTTCAGCTTCTTCAACACCTCCGCCTTGCGCTTCTGCTCGCGCTTGCCTTTCCCGGCGAGGCTCACGCCCTTCTTCCAAGCCGCGAGCGCCTCGGCCCGCTCGCCCAGGGCCATGTGAATGTCACCCAGGTGATCGTAGATCTCGACGTGTTGCCCTTCCTTGTCCTTGACCGCCTGCAGGAGATAGGGCTTGGCCTCCTTTGCCTTGCCCTGCTTGAACAGCACCCAGCCGAGGCTGTCCACGTAGGAAGAGTTGGCCTTCTCGTCGAGCTTGAGCTTCTTCTTCAACTTCCGCTCTTCCTCGATCGCCTTGCGGATCAACTTCTCCGCCTTGGGGAGGTTCATCCCCTTGTCGGCCCAGATAAAGCCGAGGTCGTTGTTGTAGGTCGGGTTGTTCGGCTCCTTGGCCAGCAGCGCCTTCAACTGCTCCGCCGCCTTGCCTACCTGGTCCAGGTCCACGTACAGCCCGCTCAGGATATACCGATACTCGTCCACGTAGTCCTCGCGCTCGGGCTTCTCCAGGCGCTTGTCCTTCTTGACGCGCTCGATCACGTCGGCGTACACCTTGGCCGCGTCGTCCAGTTTGTCCGCCTCGCGCAGTACCTGGGCCTTGGCGATGCGATACAGCCAGTTCTCGGGATGGCTCTTGATCTCCTTGTCGGCCATCGCCAGCGCCTTTTCGATCGAGCCGTTCTTGGCGACGGCCAGGATCAGCCGGCGCAGCACCACCGGCTTGAACGACTCCAGCGAGCCGTCCTCCTCGCCCTCGAGGTCGAGGAACTCGCGGCACACCTTCTCGCCGTCGGTGTAGCGGCGCGCGTCGAAGTAGAGTTGGATCAGCCCCGTGTAGGCCTGGGCCAGCCCATTCTCGCTCAGCAGCGCCCTCTCCTGCCCGGCGTTCAGCCGAAAGAAGAATGCGGCGGTGTCGAGGTCCTTGTCGCCGTCGGCGGCCAAGGCCAGCAACAGGGTCGCGTTGCGGTTGAACGGCTGCGGCTTTTCCTTCGCCATGCGAGCGGCGAGCTCGAGCAACTTTTTGGTTCCCACCTGGTCGGCGAGCAGGGCCTTGAGCTGGCCCTTCATCGGCCCGGACCCCGTGATCTCGTTGAGCTGGAGCGCCCGCTTGCGCAAAGCAGCCTCGTCCGGCACGGGCGCAGCAAGCCCGCCCGCCCCCGATAGCGCCAGCAGCACCAACGCCACGGCCGCCCTTGCTCCCGCATTCGTGCCCATCGTTCGATCTCCGATCTGGTGGCTTCGCTCCGATCCCAGTCCCGGATTGCCCGACTCTTTTGCCCATCCTACCGCAAGGGGCCAATCGGACGCTACGGGAACCGCCCGGCCCCGTCCGGGGGCGCCTCTCGCTAAGCTGCAAGCGGCGCACTTCGAGGGCTCGCCGCTTGCGCCTTCGCGGGGCGCTGCCCGACCGGGGTGGGCCGGACTGGCGTGCTGCGCGAGGCGAACAGGCGATCCCGGAGCCGCACGACCGGCACCTCGACGACCTTCGCCATCAAGATGCCGACAACCAGGCTGCCCGCCACGCCAGCCCCCACCTCGGCCAGGTACGGCAGATGTCCCCCGATCAGGTCGCGAACCAGGGAAAGCCCCGTCGTGAGGAAGGGGAAGTGCCACAGGTAAATGGAGTAAGAATGGGAGCCGGCGCAGGCGAGGGCCTGGAGCGGGAGGCGAGCCGCGGCACAGGCGGGCAGTGGTGACTGGAGGGAGGCCAGCAGGGCCCCGCCGAAGCCCACGTACAAGCAGGTGACGCCGGCGGTGTGCATGAAGAAGTGGTCTGCCCCGAGGAAGAAGCTCGGCGCGATCAGGGCGAAACAACCCAGCAGCACGGGGGGGCGAGCTCGGCTGATGAACGCCAGCCGCGCCGGGTGGAAATGCCAGAGGTAGGAGAGGAGGACGCCGAAGAACAGCGAGTCCAGCCGCAGGTGGGTCGGGGAGAGGTGGGTCTTGTGCCCGAACGGGACGACCGCCGCCGTGGCGAATCGCAGGAGCAGGCAGGAGACGGCCACGAGCCCGAACAAGGGCACCAGGGCCCGAAAGGGCGCCGCGCCCTTTCGGCGGAGCAGCAGGAGCAGAGGGCCG
>JBBSEZ010000170.1:0-18967 GCA_038239195.1 Gemmatales bacterium | reverse complement strand
CGTGGGCCTCGAAGACTCGGCCCACCCTACCGCGGCGCGCCCGGCACCTTCCGCGCCGTCGGGTCGTTGGGGTGCTTGTCCAGCACCAGGAACGCGAACAGGTCGGCGATCTCCTGCGGCTTGAGCTGCTTCTCCATGCCCTCGGGCATCAGCGACAGCGGGCTGACACTCACGTTCTCCACCAACCGCCGCGGGACCACTTCCTGCTTGCCCCCTTGCAGTTTCAGCACCACGCGCATCGGGCCATCTTCGACGAGCAGGCCCGTCAGCGAGCGGCCCGCCGTCGTCTCGACCGTCACCGCCTGGTAACCGACGCCGATCACCAGGCTCGGGTCGAAGACGTTGGACAGCAACTGCTCGAAGGTCGCCCGCCCATTGCTCGTGAGGTCGGGGCCGACGTCCTGCCCCTCGCCGTGGATCTTGTGGCACTGCGCGCAGACGTTCTTGAAGACGACGATGCCGCGCTTCGCGTCGCCCGGCACCTTGTTCAACAACTGTTGCATCTCCCGAACCACTTTCTCGCGCTCCCCGCTCCGCCCCTCGCGCACCGTCCCCCAGACGGCCTTCACCTGCTTCGCCAGCTCCGCGTCTTTGCTCGCCAGCATTCGGCGCACCTGGTTGACGTTGACGGCCCCCGCCGGCACCTTCTTCTCGGCCACCGCCTTCATCAGGGCCTTCGCCCACGCCGGGCGCTCCGTGAGCACCTCGACGGCACGCGGCCGCAAGTCGGGCTCCAGGCGGGCATAGTGCGAGAGCACCGTCTTGCCCACCTCGGGGCCTTCCAGCTTGCTCAGCGCCGAGAGCACCTGGCCGCGGAAGCTCGGCGACTGGCCCTTCCGGTCGCCGATCGCCTTGCTCGCCGCCGCCAGCACGCCCTCGTCGCGCGCCGCGATCAGCGCCTCGAGCGCCCGCAGCCGCACCGCGTCGGGCTCGCGCTTCGAGGCGAAGCCGGCGCGCACCACCTCCAGCCCGCCCGCGTCCCCGAGCGTCGCCGCCAGCACCGCGGCGTCCATGCGCAGCGGGCTGGCCGGCTTCTGGGCCAGCAGCTTGCGCAGCACGGGAACGAAGCGCTCCTTCAGGCCCGTGCGCGTCGCCCCGTTGATCTCGCCCGTCTGGGCCTTCGTCGCCAGCACCGCGAGCGTCTGGCGGGCGGCGCCGAGGTCGGCGGCGCGCCCCTCCGCCACGAGGCCGAACAGATCGACCAGCAGCCCCGGCCCCGGCTTGCGCTGCGCCAGGATGCGCTCGACGACGCGCGGCATGAGGAGGCCCAGATTGGTCGTCGCGGGGCGCCGCTTCACCTCGGCGAGGAAGGCGCCGGCCTCGTCCTCCAGCAGCGGGTGCAGGTTCTGCCAGACGATGGCCGGGATGAGCTTGTCGTCGCCGGAGCGCGACAGCACTTCGAGGAGGGCGGGAATCGGCGCCATCCCCGCAACCTTGCGCGAGGCGATGGCGACCTGCAACAGCACGTCGCGCGACTCGTCCCTGGCGAGGGCCGCCACCTTGTCGCGCACGCTCGCCTCGACCTTGCCCGCGTTCCCCGCGGCGCGCACGCCCCAGGCCCGGTAACTCGACTCGGCGTGGGCGAGCAACTTTTCGTGAAACGCCGGGCCCAACGTGCCCCCGCCGACCAGGGCCCACAGCGCGTGCATGCGCGCCTTGCGCGGGGCAGCGCCATCGAGGACCAACTTCTCCAACTTGGCCCGCGCCGCCGGCGCGTTGCGCTCGCTCAGCACGCGCTGGGCGACGTCGCGGAAGTAGACGTTGGGGCTGTGCAACCGCTCGATCAGTTTGTCGTCGCTCTCGGTTCCGAGGTCGAACTTCGGGGCCCGCGGGGCGTTCTTGTAGCGCACCCGGTAGAGCCGGCCGTGGGTGCGGTCGATGCCCCTGGGGTCGCGGTTGGCGTCCTGATAGCAGTGATAGCGGTCGTACCAGTCGAGGACGTACAGGCACCCGTCGGGGCCCGTTTTCTGCGCCACCGGCATGAACCATTGATCGTTGGCGGTCAGGAAGTCGGGGGCGGGGGTGGCGAAGTAGGTCGAGCCGTCGCGGCGCAGGACGTCCACGTTGATGCATCCGCCGTGGATGTTGCCCATGTAGAGACGTTCGCGATACTCTTTGGGGTAGACGTCGCTGTCGAAGAAGTGGATCCCGCAGTAGGCCGCCTTCTGGTGCCGGTGCTTGACGATGGAGCCGAGCCGCCACGCGAAGGGAGGGTAAGCGCCCCCCTGACGGTGGTAGTAGCCCGTCTCGGTCAGGTGCCAGAGGTGGTCGATGACGCAGGCGCTGACGAAGGCGCTGCCCTCGTTGTCGAAGGCGACGCCCCAGGGGTTGGAGGTGCCCTCGCAGAAGAGCTGGAACTCGCGCGTCTTGGGGTGGATGCGGAAGAGGGCACAGGTGAAGTGGAAGTCCTTGCCGCGCTGCTTGACGTGGCTGCGGTTGAAGACCCCATTGAGGCCGTAGAGCCAGCCGTCGGGGCCCCAGGTGAGCGAGTTGGGCAGTTCGTGGGTGTCGTCGCGGCCAAAGCCAGTGACGACCACCTCGGGCTTGCCCGCGGCCTTGCCGTCGGGCCCTTCCTTGTAGAAGAGGACGTCGGGGGAGTTGGCGACCCAGACGCCCCCGTGGCCGACGGCGATGCCGGAGGGGATGTTGAGGCCGTCGGCGAAGACGGTGACCTTGGACGCCTTGCCGTCGGGGCCGAGCTCGATCACCTTGATGCGGTCGCGGCCGGGGCCGGGGCTGCGGCGCGGGTATTCGAGGCTTTCGGTGACCCAGACGCGGCCCTTCTCGTCGAAGGTCATGGCGACGGGGTTGACGAGGTCGGGCTCGGCGGCGACGACCTCGACGGAGAAGCCCTCGGGGACGCGCATCTTCTTGACGGCCTCGGCCGGGCTGAGGGCCGGGCCAGGCACCTTGTCCTGGCCGTGCGGCGGGAGCTCGCCCTTCTTCTGGGCCGAGGTGGGCACGGGGGCGGTGGCAAGCAACACCGCGGCCAGGGCCGCGCCAGACAGCCAGGTGAGGGCCCGTCGCATCGAGGTCTCTCCAGGGGGGCGGTGGGCTCGGCGGGAGCGCCGGCGGGCGGGTGGAACTGATTCTAGCAGCCGAGCGGGAGGGGGACCAAACGGTTTCGGCGCCGGGAAGCGCGAAGCCGCAAGCGGATGGCCTCGCCGGGCCTGCCGCTTGCGGCTTCGCGGTCCTCTTCCTCAGCGCTTGGTGCGCTCGTCGTCGAGCGCCCGCGCCAGGCGACGGCGGTCGTCGCCCTGCACGCGTTCGAGGACGTTGCCGATCAGGTCGGCGCGCGGCTTGCCGCCGAGGTGGAGCTCCGCCGCCTTGGCAAGGGACGCCCTCGCTGCTCTCTCCTCGCCGAGCGCCGTCTCGGTGAGGCTCTTGAAGTACCAGGAGCGGGCGTCGGCGTCCAGCTTCACGGCGGCGTCGAGGCGGACCAGCGCCTCCTCATGTTCCTCGTTCCAGTACAGCGTGTAGCCGCTCCAGAACAGGAGCGGCGCATCGTCCGCGGTCCAGTCTTCGAGCTTGAGCGCCGGCAGCGGCTTGCGCGCCCGCCTCGGCAGGGAGACGAGGGCCACTTCGGTCGGAGCGGGGGCCGCCTCGGCCTTTTTCTTGGGCTCGGGAGGCGCTGGCGGCAGCGCGGGCGGATAGACCTTGGCGATGGACGAGCTGGGGCAGTGGATCACCTCGCCCGCGCAGCCCGCCCTCGTCGGGTGGTAGACGGCGCCTACGAACGGCAACTTGAGCCATTCCTCGAAGCGCGCCTGGTCCCGCTTCCGCGCCGCCCGCTCTTTCTGGACGAGGGCCTCCACTCGGGCGAGGTCCTTCTTCGACGAGCCCGCCCCTTCGAGGAGCGCCTTGATGCCCGCCTCCACCTTCGTCCGGGCGGCGCTTTCCTGCTTGAGCTTTTGCTCCACCTGCGCGACCTGCAAGCGCAGCGCGGCGTTTTCCAGGGCCTGGCGCTCGCCCTGCTTGCGGACCGTTTCCTCCACGCGCTTCAGGTCCTTCTTGCGCTCGGCGGCCTCGGCCTCGCGCTTCTTGTCCGCCGCCTGGGCCTTCTTGACCAGGTCGGCGTTGGCGTCCTGTAGCTTCTTCAGGTCGGTCTGCACGCTCTTGGCGGTGTCTTCAACGCGCTTGAGGTCCTTCTTGTGCGCCTCGGCCTCGGCTTGCACCTTCTTGACCAGGTCGGCATTGGCGTCTTGCAACTTCTTCAGGTCTTGCAGGACGACCTTGGCGGTGTCCTCCGCGCGCTTCGTGTCCTTCTTGTGCGCCTCCACCTCGGCCTTCATTTTCTTGAGCAGGTCGGCGTTGGCGTCCTGGAGCTTCTTCAGATTGTTGTGAACGCTCTTGGCCGCGTCCTCCGACTTGGCCACCCGCGGCTCCAGTTTCTTGATTACACCTTCCAGCGCGGCGAGCTTCGGCTCCAGCTTCTTGAGCGAGCCCTCGAGCTTCTCGAGCGCGGCGATCCTGGGCTCGAACTTCTTGAAGGCGTCTTCGAGTTTCTCCAGCTTCGCAAGGCGCGGCTCGAGCTTCTTGAATGCTTCCTGGACCTTCTCCAGGCCGGCGACGCGCCCTTCCAGCTTCTTGAGCGACGCCTGGGCCTTCTCGAAGTTGGCGATGCGCCCTTCCAGCTTTTTCACCAACTCTTCGAGTTTGGCGACGGCGTCGGGGGCCTTCTTTTCGTCAACCTTCTTCTTCTCTTCGACCTTCTTCTCTTCGACCTTCTTCTCCTCGACCTTCTTCTCCTCGACCTTCTTCTCCTCGACCTTCTTCTCCTCGACCTTCTTCTCGTCCTTCGGGGGCTGGGCAATTCCCGAGTTGGCGAGCGATGCCAACAACAAAACGAAGAGGCACGGCCCGGTCAACGGTCGCCGCATCGACTGCTCCCTTGCTGAGTGATGAACGAACTCGTTTCGACTACGAGGCTTACCTCCACCCCGTCTCCCATCTTGCCCGATTCTCCCAGCCGGCAAGGTCGATGTCAACGCTCCCTCGTCTGCATGGAAGCGCTGCCAAGGGCCCGATTGTCGGCACAATCGTTACAGGGGGGAGAACGGTGCGGCGAGAACCGCCAAGCCGCAAGCGGCGAGCCTTCCG
This sequence comes from Gemmatales bacterium, assembly GCA_038239195.1. GTDB lineage: Bacteria > Planctomycetota > Planctomycetia > Gemmatales > Gemmataceae > JBBSEZ01. The sequence goes on along the minus strand of JBBSEZ010000170.1, from coordinate 13,867 downwards.
AGACCGCCGCTTGCGGCTTGGCGGCTTGCCCCTGCCTTGCACCCTCGCTCCTCTCCTGTTAGCTTAGGCTGGGTAGTATTCTCTGGTTCTCGGACGGAGGGGCCATGCCCCTGTCACTGGAACAGTATGCGACGTATCTCGACACGCGCGACTTGCCCTGGCCGGCCCCGCCCGAGGTGGAGCGGCCCAAGGCGCGACCGCATCTGGTGCGCCTGCCCCAAATCAAGGCCGTCCTCTGGAACGTCTACGGCACCTTGCTCGCCATCCCGGGTGGCGACCTCGCCTTCGAGCACCCCCAGGCCTTCGTCATGAGCCTGTCCCTGGACAAGACCATCCAGGAGTTCAAGATGTGGGCCTCGATGTCGCGCAAGCCCGGCCAGCCCAGCGAGTACATGCAGACCATCTACACCCAACTCCTCACCGAGCAGCGCTCCGTCCCCGGCGGGACCGAGCGCCACCCCGAGGTGGCGTCCGATCGACTCTGGGAAGCGGTCGTCAAGCGGCTCTTGCAGAAGGAGTACAAGTTCGACGCGGGCTTCTTCGGCTCGCTCAACGAGTTCAGCCGGAAGATCGCCTACTTCTTCCACGCCAGTTTGCAGGCTACCGCCTGCTACCCCGGCGCCGCGGTGGCCCTGCGCCACGTCCACGACAGCGGGCTGAGTCAGGGCCTGCTCGCCGACGGGCAGTGCTTCACCACCGTCCAGCTCCAGCGCGGGCTGGCGCGCCAGGACGCGACCGCCCGGCTCGGCGAGCTGCTCGCCGAGGGCCTCGTCACCCTCTCCCATGAGGTCCGGGGCCGCAAACCGTCGGAGCGCCTGTTCCGCCAGGCGCTGACGGGGCTGAGCGCCCGGGGCATCGAGCCGAACGAGGTGCTGCACGTCGGGGCGCGCGTGCAGCAAGACCTGGTGCCGGCCCGGCGACTGGGCATGCGCACCGCCCTGTTCGCGGGCGACAAGGCGTCGCTCCAGGCCACGCCCGAGCAGCTCAAGGAGCCGACCAGTCGCCCCGACGTGTTACTGACCGAGCTGAGCCAACTGGCCGACGTGGTCGGCTAATCAAAAGGATGAAGGATGAAGGATGAATCAGAAGGGGGCCGCAAAGCCTCGAGCAGCGGGCCCTCGACACGTGGCGCTTGCGGCTTAGCGGCCCTCTGGGTTCTTGCTTCCTCCTTCCTCCTTCCGAAGAAGAAGAGGAGTGGACATGCCTCCTGAGTTGCACCTGGACCCGTCCAAGCTGGACCTGAGCCGGGTGGTGGTCAGTCGCGAGGAGCTCCGGCACTCCAACCCCCAGCGCTACGAGATGGAGCACCTGGACGGCATCGTCTACCTCGACCGCGAGAACCACGTCATCGTCGGCTACAAGGACGTGCGCCCCGACGAGTTCTGGGTGCGCGGGCACATGCCGGGTTACCCGCTGCTGCCGGGCGTGCTGATGTGCGAGGCGGCAGCGCAGATGTGCTCCTACTACATCATCACGGCCGGGCTGTTGCAGGGCGACTTCATCGGCTTCGGCGGGCTGGAGAACGTGCGCTTTCGCGGCCCCGTCCGGCCAGGCGATCGGCTCGTGCTGGTCGGCAAAGGCGTTCGCGTGAACCGCCGGCAGACGATCTTCAACGTGCAAGGCTTCGTCGGCCCCACCATGGTCTTCCACGGCGAGATCATCGGCATGCCCATGAAGCGCCTCGACGCCGCGCCGGAAGGGGACGAAGGATGAGCGTGCGCCGCGGCCCGCGCCTGCCGCTCGAGGAGCTCCAGCCCTATCTGCTGGAGGCCCCGCCCTCCCCGCCCGAGGGCCCCCTGGTGGCGCTCGACTGGAGCGCGCTCTTCGGCAACACCAATCCTGTCGAGATTGAGGTCGGCTTCGGCAAGGGGCTGTTCCTCCTCAACGCCTCCGCGGCGCGCCCCGACGTCAACTTCGTTGGCATCGAGATCGTGCGCAAGTATCAGCTCTTCACGGCGACCCGGCTGGCCAAGCGCGCGCGGCGCAACGTGCGCGTGGCCTGCGCCGACGCCCGTATCTTGTTGCGCGACCACGCCCCGAGCGAGTCGGTGCGTGCCGTTCACGTCTACTTCCCCGACCCGTGGTGGAAGAAGCGCCACCACAAGCGGCGCGTCTTCACCGACGAGTTCGCCGTGCAATGCGCCCGCGTCCTGGCGCCGGGTGGGCACCTGCACGTCGCCACCGACGTCGAGGACTACGCGCAGATGGTGCGCGAGGTCGTCGCCGCCCACGCGTCCTTGCGCGAGCTGCCTGCGCCGGAGGAGAAGGGGCCGGAGAACGATCTCGATTATCTGACGAACTTCGAGCGGAAGTTTCGCGCGCAGGGCAAGCCGATCTACCGGCTGCTGTACGAACGGTTGTAGCTCTTCGCATCACACCGCAGGGCCCCACTGATGCGCCGCACACCGGGAAAGATCGTCCTCTCTCTGGCCGGGACGTTGCTGCTCGGCCTCTTCTGCCGCGGCGCCGCCCCGCCGGGCGCGGAGGGCTTCGCCCGCCGCACGGACTTCCACGGCGACTGGCTGCCGGACTGCGCGATCGCCCGCATGGGGAGCATGTGGCTGCGGCATTCGGCGATGATCCCCCGGCTCGCCTTCAGCCGCGACGGCCGCTTTCTCGCCAGCGTGGGCGCCACCGTGCGCGTCTGGGACATGAAGGACGGCCGGCTGGTGCGCGAGTTGCCGGCCAACGCCTTCTTCGCCTCGAGCGTGGCCTTCTCGCCGGACGGCAAACGGCTCGTCTCCGCCGGCGAAAAGGCCATCGTCTGGGACCTGGCCACCGGCAAGGGGCGCCCGCTCTGGGATGGAGGCAAGCCCCACCCGCGCCCGGCGAAGCTCGCCTTCAGCCCCAACGGCAAGGTGCTGGCCGTCGGTTGCATCGTCCGGGGAGAGAAGCGGGACGATTCCGAGGTTCGCCTTTTTGACTTCCCGTCGGGCCGCCCTCTCGGCCGGCTAGAAACCGGAGGGGGCGACTGGTTCTACGCCCTGGCCTTCTCCGCCGACGGCAAGGCGCTGGCGGTCGCCGTCAGCGGCTCGTTGCGGGTCTGGGGCGTGGCCCGGCGCGAGCTGCTGTTCAGCCGCAAGGGCGGGGTCGGCGTGCTGGCGTTCAGCCCGGACGGGAAGCGGCTGGCGCTGGCCCCCTCCACGAGCTCGTCCTCCGCCAGCGGGCCCGTTTCCATCCTCGATTGGCGCTCGAACAAGGAGGTGGCAAAGGCCGACGCGGGCAAGGCCAACGTGCGCGCCCTGTGCTTCGCGCCGGACGGCAAGGCCCTGTTGGGCGCCGCCAGCCGCGGGCGGGCGCTGGCCCTCGACCCGCTCGGCCGCCTGCCGCCGCGCGAGCTGTTGCCGAAGGAGTCGGCCGGATACTACCCGGCCCTGAGCCCCGACGGCAAGCTGGCCGCGTTCGCCGACGTCGCCGCGGGGGTGTTGCGCGTCCGGGACCTGGGCACAGGGCGCGAGCGGCCGATCTTCGACGACCACCGCGGGCCGCTCGAGGGCAAGGGCGTGCCGATCGACGCCGTGCTGTCGCCGGACGGCCGGCGCATCGCCACGCGCACGCCGACGGAGCTGCGGGTCTGGGACGCCCGCACCGGCAGGCCCCTGAAGAAGATCGCCGGGGGGAAATTCAGCCCCGGGCTGGGCTGGTCGCCCGACGGGAAGGCGCTGGTGGCGGCCGACGAGGCCAGGGTGGGCTGGTGGGACGCGGACACCGGCGCTCTCGGCAGACAGTTGCCCCTACCGCGGAAGGGCCTCCGACGCTTCTCCCTGTCGGCCGATGGTTCCAAGCTCCTCTGCGTCTTCGACGAGGAGGGCGGGCGGCAAATTTACCGGCGGCTGAGCGCCGCCACGGGCAAGGAGGACTTGCGGGCACAAATGCCCGACGGCGAGGCGCTCGCGGCCCTGGCGCCGGACGGCGGGCGTTACGTCACGCGGGGCACGCGGGCGGTCCGCTTGCACGACGCCCGCACGGGCCGCGAGGTGTGGAAGAGGGACGTTCCCCACTCCCACGTCGAGGTCGGCTTCTCCCCCGACGGCCGGCTGGTCGTGGGGGCCATCATGCCGGGGGTGCAAGCCTGGGAGGGCGCGACGGGGCGGCCGCTAGGCCCCATGCCGCGCCGGAGCGACGACGATTGGCTGGCCGACGGCGTGAGTGTGGCGCCGGACGGGCGGACGGCGGCGGCGACCTTCCAGGAAATGCTGCTCGACAAGACGCGATTCCAGGGCCTCCCCGCTTCGCGGGTCGTGCTGTACGAGACGGCCACCGGGCGCGTGCGTCGCCGGCTGCCGGCCGTCGATGGGCTGCTGCGCTGCGCGTTCAGCGCCGACGGCGGCAGGCTCATCAGCGGCAGCACGGACCAGACCGCCCTGGTGTGGGACGTGTACGCGCCGCGCGGGCGCCTGCGCGGCCCCCTGACGCCGGCGGAAGCGAACGCCGTCTGGGAGGCGCGGGCCGGCGCCGACGCGGAGGCGGCGTTCGACGTCGTCTGCCGGCTGAGCGCTGCGCCGGACGTGGCGGTGGCGGTGCTGCGTCCGCGGCTGCGTCCCGCGGTCGCGCTCGACGTGGCCCGGGCCAGGCGGCTGCTGGCCCGCCTGGGCGCCGACGAGTTTGCGCATCGCGAGCAGGCGACGAAGGAGCTGGCCGACCTGGGCGAGGAGGTCGAGCCGCTGCTCCGCGGCGCCCTCGAGGGGCGCCCCGCGCTGGAAGTGCGGCTGCGGGTCGAACGGTTGCTCCGGGCGCTGGCCGTTGGCGGCGGCGGCCCGGCCTGCTGGCGGCGCTCGCGGGCGCTGGAGGCGCTGGAGCGAGCCGGCTCGCCCGAGGCGGTGCGGCTGGTGCGGGCCCTGGCTGCCGGCCATGCCGGAAGCAGGCTGACGAGGGAGGCGGGGGCGGCCCTGGCCCGGCTGCGGGGCCGCGGCCTGGCCGGGACGGATTGAGACGAACGAGCGGAACAGCGCCACGGCATGGCCCGCGCGAAAATCACCCAAGAACCTTCGCCCCGGTCGTCTCGATCTCTGAAGGGAGACGCAGCAACGGTCGGCGAGGTGGCCATGAAGAAACCGCTCGGGAGCTTTGTCGGCGGACTGCGCCGCGCCCTGGGGGGGCGAAGGAGGCGGGGGCCTTTCGGACGCCCAGCTCCTGGAGCGCTTCGTCCGCGACCGGGAGGAGGCCGCCTTCGAGGTGCTGGTCTGGCGCCACGCCCCCCTGGTGCTGGGCGTGTGCCGGCGGGCCCTGCGCGACGAGCAGGAGGCAGAGACCGCGACCGAGGAGTTGAGGCTCCTCGACGAGGAGATCGGCCGGTTGCCGGCCGCCTACCGGGCCGCGGTCGTGTTGTGCTACCTCGAAGGCCAGACCCAGGCGGCGCTGGACGACCTGCGGGGGAAGAAGCGTTGAGCGGCCGTCGGGCACGGTGGCAGGGGCGGCAGGAAAATGGTCGCCAATTGGCGCTCTCTTTGCTGCTTTGACGGAAGTCTCGTCCCCTTTTGGGGGCCTTTCGGGCGAAGGAGCAATCATGCGAAGCGTTCGACAGAGCCTGAGTTAGGCCGCCTCCCTGTGCGGCCTGCTCGTGGCGACCGTTGTCTGCGCGGGGGAGCCGGTGGTCCGGCCAACCCGGCGCGCCGAGCCGGGCGCCCACCGGATGGAGATCTTCAACGGCACCCAGCAGACGGCGCGCTACTACCCGACCGACCTCTCGCCCGGCGACACGAGTTCGCCGCGCGAGCTGGAGCGGGCCGAGAACGAGTCGTCCTACGTCCGCAACCTGCGGGCCCTGAAGGCGAAGTACGTCTCCGACGAGCGCCTCTTCGAGCCGGAGCGGCTGGCGATCCAGCAGAAGCTCTACGGCATGTCGATGACCACCACGGGGCATAACAAGTTGTGGGGGGGAGGCGGCTACTTCAACAACGGCTGGTCGGCCTACCCGTGGAGCGACTCGCCCGCGTACGGCGGCTACGGCGGGTACGCCCCCTGGCCGGAAGCAGCACCAACGTGACGCGCAACCTGGCCTTCGGGGTCGGGGACGAGGGCCCGATCAAGGCCGCCCTCGCGCAGGGCGTGGCGAAGAACGCCTCGGCGGAGTACTCCGCCTCCGTCGAGCGGGACCAGGGCCGCGCCTACGTTCGTGCGGCGGGCTCGTCCACGCTCCGCACGGCCCTTCGCCTGCCCGACTCCAAGGGCAGCCCCGAGGCGTTCGCGTCGTCGAGCCCGTCGCCGGTCACCATCACGGTCAAGGGCGGGGAGCAGTATCGCGGCACCAGCGCGGAAGAGAACAAGGACTGGATCTCCATCACCCTGACGGACGGCCGCAAGGTCCGCCTCCGCATGAGCGAAGTGACCCGCATCGAGGAGGCCAAGGCCGGTGCCGTCCGGCCCGCGCCTGTTTCATTCCGCCGCCGGCCCCGCGAGGTCGAATCGATACCCGGAGGTCATCGGTGAGCGCGTTTTCGTGCCCGAACTGTCGGACGCAACTGGCTGCGGAGGGACCGACCGGCCAGCGGCTGTTCTGCCCGACCTGCCGGCAGGAGGTCGAAACGCCGCCGGAGCGCCCGCTCTCGCTGGAGGCGTTCGCGCCGACGCCGACGGCGCTACCACCCGCCGATGCCTTCCGCCCGCGCCGGCCGCGCCGGGAAGAGGACGTCTACTACGACGACGGCTACGTGCAGGTCACGGGAGACGGCCTGTTCATCGGCGACCGGCGGTATCCGCTGAGGCACGTCGTGGACGTGGGAGAGCTCGATGAGGTGCGCGAGGAACGCCAGAAGAGCCACTTGCTGACGGCGGGGATCGTCGTGGGCTGCCTCGGGGCGCTTTATTTGCCCTACGTTGGCCTGGCTATGCTGGGCGACCCGACGGTGGCGAACAACGTAGCGGTGGGGCTCCTTCTCCTGCTCCTGGCCGTGCCCTGCCTCGTTTTGGGCGTTGCCTGTGCGCTACGCTCGAGCAAGAAGGTGACGGAACACGCCATCGTACTGATCGACCACGCCGGCTCGGAGGAGGAGATCTGGTTCCGCGGCAAGGAGCGCCGCGACAAGGTCTTCGCCGCCCTGCGCGAAATCCTGGGCCCGAAAGGATGAGGCCCCGGCCGGCAGGCGCCAACCGGGGCCCGCGAAGGCGCCTTTCAGCGCTTGACCGCGACGACCTTCTTCACCAACTCTTCCGCCTTGCTCCGCACCGCCGCGTTGCCGCTCGTCGCGGCGAGGTGGCGCAACACCGGCTCGCGCAGCCGGCCCAGCCTTGCCAACTCAGCTTCGGCCGGCCCTGCCTCGCGAGAGGGCCGCCCACCCAGCACGGCCAGCGCGCTCTCGGCCTTGCGCCGCGCCGTGGGCGTGAGCACCTCGACGCGGCCGACCATCACGCGCACCAGCTCTTGCGGCGCCGGCGCGATGCGCAGCGGGATGGTCCGCTCGACGCGGGCGCGCGGGATGAGGTAGAGCACGCGCAGCCCCTCGGTGCGGAAGTAGCTCTTCTCCCAGTTGTTCACCATCGCCTCGGCCTCCTTGCGGTACAGGCCCGCCCCGATGAGGGCATCGGCCACCTTCCGTTTGGCCTCGGGTACGCCTTTGCTCAGCGGGTGGGGATCGCCCAGCACCGGCCGAATCCCCGCCCTTGTGGGACAGGTCGCGATCATGTCGCCGACGGCCGAGAAGCGAATGGTGCCCGCCTCCACCTGCACCACGAAGATGCCCCGGAGCAGGTCGATGCCCCCGTTATGGAGCTCCAGTTGCGGCCTGCCGGCGCGGCACTCGGTCGTGCGCACCGTGAGCGGCATGTCGAGCGCGCCCAGCCCGCGGTAGAACAAAAACTTCTCGGTGTCCCCCGAAGGGCGGACGCGCGGCCGGTCGTTGCCCACGTGCACCAGCGCCGCGTCGGTGTCGCGCACGAAGCGCCACGGGTCGGTGGCGGAGACCGAGCGCAGTCCCGGCGCCACCCCGCGCGGCGCGGGCGTCAGCCTCACCTTGCCCCAGTCGAGGAAGCTCCCCACCGGCGCGGCCGAGGGGCGCATCTTCTGCGGCGGGCCGAAGGTGCGCACGGCGGGGAACCAGTGCGTGAGCAGCCCGTTGGGCATGTCCACGCGCACCTCGACCGTGCGCGGGCGATCGACGTAGAAGTAGGTGACCGGCGTTTCCATCTTGTAGTTGAGGCAGGCCCGGTTGCCGCCGTCCAGGCCGCGCTCGCGCACGAAGTTCGGCAGTTCCTCCTCCGACTCGATCATTCCTCCCAGGGAGGTGCCTTCGGGCGATTGCACCGAGAGGAAGGTGCCCCACTCGTGAACGATGAGTTTGCCCGCCTCGGGCGGCGCCGCGGCGTTGGCCGTGCCCGGCAGGGCCAGCAGGCCCCCCGCCAGCAGCAGCCAGCTCCCCAGCAGCGCCAGCGGTCCCTTGTTGCGCTCGAATCTCGACATCGTGGCCCCTTTCCCTTTGGTCCGGCGCGCAAAGCGCCCGGCGCTGCTCCAGAAGTGCTTCGGGAGCGGCGTGCTGTTGGTCGCGCGGGCCGACGCTCGTCAGCCCTGTACACTGCTAAGCGAGAGCGGTGCGACAAACACGACGCGCCCTTTCCGACTTTTTCCGGGCGGAGGTATAATGCCACCAAGAAACGCCTCGCCTCGCCAGGAGCGCCTGTCATGTCCGAAGTCGGCCCTTCCACGCTCCAGTTGCAAGGCCACCTCGACCGGATGCTGGCGGGCGACGCGGCCGCGCGCGAGGAACTGTTTCGCCACGCGGCGGGGCGGCTGGAGCGCCTGACGCGCAAGATGCTCCAGGGCTTTCCCGGCGTTCGCCGCTGGGCACAGACCGACGACGTTTTGCAGAACGCTCTCGTGCGTCTCTTAAGGGCCTTGCAGGACGTGCGGCCGAAGTCGATGCGCGAGTTCTTTGGCCTGAGCGCCGAGCAAATTCGCCGCGAGTTGATCGACCTGGCGCGGCACTACTACGGCCCGCAGGGCGTGGGCGCCAACCACGCCTCGCTCGGCGCGGGCGCGGCCATCGAGCGGGCCGACCTCACCCACGAGCCGAGCGCTCTCGCGGGGTGGTGCGAGTTTCACGAGCAGGTGCAGAAGTTGCCCGAGACGGAGCGCGAGGTGATGCTGCTGCTGTTCTACCAGGAACTGCCGCAGGCGGAGGCGGCGGCGATCCTGGGCGTGTCGGTGCGGGCGGTGCAGCGGCGCTGGCAGTCGGCGCTTTTGAAGCTCCATCAAGTCCTCAAAGGCCAATGGCCAGGGCTGTGAACCATGGCGAACGTCGGCGAAATGGAAAGGCCCCTCGAGGAAGAGCTGGGCGAGCTGCTGCTGTGCTGGCAGGAGCGGCGCGACGAGGGAGAAGTCGATTTCGCGGAGCTGTGCGCCGGCCGGCCCGAGCTGATCGAGCCGCTGCGCGAGCGCGCGGCGGCGCTGCGGGCCATGGAAGGCGCGCTGGGGCTGGGGGAGGCGACGCGGTCGGGGCGCGGCTCCGGCACCCGGCCGTCCCCGGCAAGGGCCAACGGCAAGCCCGCGCCCCCGGCGCTGCCGGGCTACGAGGTGCTGGAGGAGATCGCCAGCGGAGGGATGGGCGTCGTCTACAAGGCGCGCCACCTCGAGCTCAACCGGCTCGAGGCAGTGAAGATGATCCTCGCCGGGGCCCATGCCGGCTGCGACCGGCTGGCGCGATTCCGCGCCGAGGCGGAGGCGGTGGCGCGGCTCCAGCACCCGAACGTCGTCCAGGTGTATCAGGTCGGCGAGCACGGCGGACAGCCGTACTTCACGATGGAGTACCTCGCCGGCGGCAGCCTGGCGGGCCTACTGGCGAAGGGGCCGCTGCCGGCTCGCGACGCGGCCTCTCTGGTGGAGGTGCTGGCGCGGGCCATGCAGCATGCGCACGAGCGCGGCATCGTGCATCGCGACCTGAAGCCGGCGAACGTGCTGCTGGCCCCTTTGGCCGCCGAGCTCGGCTCGGCGCTGGACGCCAACGCGCCGAGCGGAGCTCGGCGGCTAAATGAGATGGTCCCCAAGATCGCCGACTTCGGCCTCGTCAAGGTGTTGCACGGCGACGGCCCGAGCGGATCGACCTGCACCGGCGCGATCATGGGGACGCCCTGCTATCTGGCGCCGGAGCAGGCCGAGGGGCGCTCGAAAGAGGTGGGCCCGGCGGCGGACACGTATGCGTTGGGCGCCATTCTCTACGAGTGCCTCACCGGCCAGCCGCCGTTCCGCGGCGAGCACGTGCTCGACACGCTGGAGCAAGTTCGCCACCGCGACCCGATACCACCGCGACAGTTGCGGCCTGGCGTTCATCGCGACCTCGAGACGATCTGTCTGCAGTGTCTGCGCAAGGAGCCGGGAAGGCGCTACGCCAGCGCCCTCGACCTGGCCGACGACCTGCGCCGCTACCAGAGCGGCGAGCCGGTGCGGGCGCGGCCGGTGCCGTGGTGGGAGCGCGCCGCCAAGTGGGCGATTCGGCAACCGGCCCAGGCGGCGCTCCTGCTGGTCAGCGCGCTGGCGCTCGTCGCCGTGCTCAGCACGTGGGCCGTCTTCACCGCGAAGCTGGCCGACGAGAAGCGCTCGGCCCAGCGCGAGGCGCAGAACGCTCGCGACAAGGAGAAGGAGGCGCTCGCGCAGACGAAGGTCGCCGACGACGAGCGCGCCCTCGCGCAGCAGCAGCGCGACAAGGCCGAGGAGCAGCGCCGGCGCGCCGAGCAGATCCTCGACCAGACGACGCTCATCGTCAAGGGCATGGTGAAGCGCACGCGCGAGATCAAACTGCAGACGGGGGGCAAGCCCGGCGACGTGCTATACGCGCTGGCCAAATATTACGCGCTGGCCTCCGTCAACGCAGGCCAGAACGAGGCCTTGCTGCCGAAGGACCGCGCCCGCTTCGCCGGCGACTTCGCCGACCGGGCCATCGACCTCCTGGAGTGCGCCGCGACGGACGGCTACTTCCTGTCTCCGGAAAATCGCAAAAGCTTCGCCGCGGACCGGCAACGGGCCTTTGCCCCACTGCACGGGCGGCCGGCGTTCGAGAAGATGGCGGGGCAGGTCGGCAAGTGATGCGCGGAGGACAGGCGGGCAGCCGCCCCACGGTTGCCGCGTGCGCCGCGCGCCTCTATCCTCACCTCATTGCCCATTGGCCCACCCTTGAAGGAAGGAGCCAGCAAGGTGAGCCTGCTGCGCCTCGCGTTTCGCCTGCTGCTCGGCCGGCGCTTGCCCATCACGCAGGGCACGCTCACTCTCCGCGGCCCGCGCGCCCCCCTGCACGTACACCGCGACCGCTTTGGCATTCCGCTCATCGATGCCGAGGACGACCTCGACGCCTCGTTCGCGCTGGGCTTCTGTCACGGCCAGGATCGCGCCTTCCAACTCGAAATCCTGCTGCGCGTCGGTCGCGGCACCCTCGCCGAGATGGTTGGCCGCGCCGCCCTCCCCGTCGATCGCCTGTCGCGCCGCATCGGCATCCACCACGCCGCGCGCGAGCAGGTCGGCGTCCTCGCCCCGCACTTCCTCGCCCAGTTGCAGCGCTACGTCGAAGGCATCAACGCCGGGGCCACCACCGGCTGCCCGCGCCGGGCGCACGAGTTCGCGCTCCTGCGGGCCCGGCCGACGCCCTGGGAGGTCGCCGACCCGCTGGCCCTGGCCAAGTTGATCGCCCTGACGCTGTGCGCCAACTGGGACGCCGAGCTGGCCCGCCTCAAGGTGCTGACCGCCGACGGCCCCGAAGCGCTCGCCGCGCTCGACTCCACTTACCCGTCGTGGCAACCCGTCGTCTCCCCTGGCGCGCGCGCGGGGGAGGCGGTCGATCGGCTGGCGCAGGACGTGGAGCTGTTCCTGGCCGCCGTGCGCCCCGGTGGGGGGTCCAACAACTGGGCGGTCGCCGGCACGCACACCGCGACGGGCCGGCCCCTCCTGGCCAACGATCCTCACCTCGACGCGGGGCTCCCGCCGCACTGGTATCTGGCCCGGGTGCGCACGCCGCGCGGCAGCGTCGCCGGCGCGACCTTCCTCGGCTCGCCCGGCTACTTCATCGCCCACAACGGCCATGCCGCGTGGGGCCTGACGGCCGGCCTTGTCGATAATACCGATCTGTTTCTGGAGCAGATTGGCCCCGACGGCGCCAGCGTGCGCCAGGGCGACGGCTTCGTCCCCTGCTCCGTGCGGGAGGAGACGATCGCCGTGAAGGGGGAGGCCCCCGTCCTCGAACGCATCTTGCAAACGCCGCGCGGCCCGGTCATCAGTCCCGCCCTGCCCGACTGCCCCGAGGTGCTGTCGCTGCGCGCCACCTGGCTGGACCGGCTGCCCCTGGAGGGCATCCTCGGCGCCCACCACGCCCACAGTTTCGAGGAGTTCCGCCGGGGCCTCGTCGATTGGCCGAGCGCCTCGCAGAACATGGTCTACGCCGACGCCGGCGGGACCATCGGCTGGCACCTGATGGGCCGTGCGCCGCGCCGCCGCGCGGGGCACGGCACCATTCCTCTGCCGGGCTGGCTCCCCGAGGTGGGCTGGGAGGAAGCGCCGGTCCCTTTCGAGGAAATGCCGCACCTGAGCAACCCGGCACAGGGCTTCGTCGCCACGGCCAATACCCGACCGACGCCGGAGGGCGTTGGCCCGTTCCTCGGCGTCGATTTCATCGACGGCTACCGCCTGGAGGCGATCGCGCGCGCCCTGGCCGGGCGCAACGACTGGGACGTGGCGAAGACGCAACAGCTCCAGATGAGCCAGCAGGCCCACGCCTGGGACGAGATGCGCGCGGTGGTGCTGGCCGCGCCCGCGACCACTTCTGCGGTGAAGATCGCCCTGGACCTCCTGGGGAGCTGGGACGGCTGGGCGCGCGTCGATTCGCCCGCGGCGGCGGTCTACGAGTTGTTCCTCTCCGAGATGGCGGGACGGCTGGCGCGGGCGAAGGCGCCGAAAAGTTGCGCCGCCATCCTGGGCGAGAGCATGGGCGCGCTGACGCCCTACAACTTCTTCGCCTTCCGGCGCAGCGGGCACCTGGTGCGGCTGTTGAGAGAGCGGCCGCCGGGGTGGTTTTCGAGGCCGTGGGAGGAGGAGATCGCCGCCGCGCTCGAAGCCGTCGTGGGCCGGCTGCGGGACCGGCGCGGCCCTGAGCCGAGGCGCTGGGCGTGGGGCGAAGTGCGGCCGCTGGTGATGCACCATCCGCTGTCGCGGGGCCCGGGGCTGAGGGGCAAGGTGTTGGGGGCGATCTTCAACCTCGGCCCGATCCCGTGCGGCGGCGACAGCGACACCATCAACCAGGCGGCGGTCCTGCCGCTACAGCCCGAGGCGCCCACGGACAACATCGCCTCGCTGCGCGCCGTCTTCGACGTGGGGGCCTGGCATAACAGCCGCTTCAGCCTGCCGGGCGGGCAGTCGGGCAATCCGCTGTCGCCGCACTACGCCGACCTCTGGCCGCTCTGGCAGCGCGGCGAGGGCGTGCCGATCGCCTTCACCGAAGAGGAGGTGCGGCAGGCGACGGTCGCGACGTTGAAGCTGGTGCCGGCCGGAGGGAACGCCCTCCGTGGCGTACCGCCTCTGTAGGGAACGGCCTCCGTGCCGTTCCGACGAACAGGAACGGCACGGAGGCCGTTCCGACGAACAGGAACGGCACGGAGGCCGTTCCGACGAACAGGAACGGCACGGAGGCCGTTCCCTACAGGCGGAAGCGGCGCATCACGAGGGCGGCGTTCTGCCCGCCGAAGCCGAAGCTGGTCGAGACCGCCGTGTTGACGGTCACGACGCGGGCGTTGTTGGGCACGTAGTCGAGGTCGCACTCGGGGTCGGGGCTTTCCTGGTTGATGGTGGGCGGCAGCACGCCCTCGTGCAGGGTCAGGGCCAGGGCGACCGCCTCGACGGCGCCGGCGGCGCCGATCAGATGGCCGATCATCGACTTGATCGACGACAGCGGCAAGCCCT
>JBBSEZ010000169.1:0-19122 GCA_038239195.1 Gemmatales bacterium | reverse complement strand
CGACATCACCGCAAAGGGCGTTTTTGCCGCGAACCGCTCGAACACTTGGCCCAATAGCATGGATTCCCTCCCCTCCCAGTTGCCGTATCTTGCCGCTCTCCATACTGTTATAGCAAGTTCTGGTCACCTTGGAAGGGCTGGGCGTGCCTCCTCAAGTATCTTGGAGAGTCCGGGGCCGTCTTCGGCGAACAAAATTACCTGAAGAAACTTGCCGACTGCTGGACGCACGACCTCGTGAAGCTGGTGACCCTGGCAGGGCTTGATGCCCCTTTCGGGGCCGCACGAAGCGCAGACCCGGCGCTGGAAGGGTTCTTGGGCGTGGTCAAGGACTGGAAGGAAACGTCGCGGTACGAGTTGAGGACGGAGGTCGAGGCAAAGGCGATGTACGAGGCCGTCAGCCACAATCCGAACGGGGTTTACCGATGGATACGATCGCGCTGGTAGTGAACCAGATTGACGACGGACAGGCGTTTCTTGATCGCCTGGACAAAGAACGCTTTCAGGTCCTTGCCGCCTGCTGGGTAAAGCCGATCGAAGAGGATCGGTGGTCGCTTTACGTGGTGGCGCCTCTGGTAGATGAAAAAGGCGCTGCGGCAGCGTACCGCGAGGCGTACCGCCTCCTCCGTTCACTTGGGCCGCTGTGGGTGACCGATTCAGACGTCAAACTGATCGGCGAAAAGCATCCGGTAGCAAACGATGTGTTCGAGATCATGAGGAAATATCCCGGCATGACGCCTACCCACTCCCGCAGGCCCTTGCTCGGAGGCATGCCCGTTGAGGAGGTTTATATCTACCCGCCGTTGCGTCCCCGCGATGCGCGGTCAGATCTCGGGCTGAGACGGCTTAAATCCCCGGTGCGACAACGCCGGCACCCGGTGGACCTTACCTCGCCTTATACCCTCGAAGAACAGCGCGCCGTCGAGCAACTCGAAGCGAACGGCATGAGCCCGGATGAGGCCAAGTATTGGATTTGGAAGAAGCGAGAGACGGAGCGGGAACTGAGGTTGATCCCGGCTGGGACCATCGTGAAAGCCAATTATGCAGCATGTTGGGGGGACAAGCCGGAAGACGATCCGAACCCGCTGCTCCACGTCGAGGCGGGGGATGGAGGGCAGGGGTTAACTTTCTTGGAAAACACGGCGCCCGCCTGATGCGGTTGAGCGCCGCCCTTGCCACGGTTCACGACGTGGCCTGCTGTGCAAACAATGCATCTTGCCTACGACCTCGTGCCCGTTCCGGCCCCGCCCTCCCTGAGGCCCCTGCCAAAACACGTGAAAGACCCACAACGCGCCCCAACCCCCCAACCACGATGAGCACCACCCGCCGCCCTTCCGCCAAGCGCAAGCCCCGCGACCTCAGCGGGCTGTCGTTCGCCTTCTTCGGTCAGTTCTCTTACTGGCCCTCCTACCACCCCGGCCCCCCCGCCAACGTGGCCCGCAACCTCGGCGCTACCGTCCGCGACACCGTGGACGAGGACCTGCGCTACCTCGTCCTCGGCGAGCGCCGCGGGGCCGGACGCGCCGAGGCCAAGAAGAAGGCCGAGCGCTTGCACGCCCGCGCCAAGAAAGACGGTAAGAAGGGCCCGCACCTCCCCCAACTCCTCGACGAGGCCGCCTTCCGCGAAATGGTCCAGCTCGACGTCCGCGGCAAAAGCTTCGCCTTCTTCGGCGGGTTCGACTGCGCCCCCGCGGGGCTGGAGGACGGCCTGCTCGCCCGCATGGTCGAGGGCGCCGGCGGGGCCATCCGCACCGAACTGGACGAGTCGCTCGACTACCTCGTGCTGGGCAACCGCCGCGGGACGGGGAAGATCGTCGCCCAGCGCCGGGCCGAGGAGATGCGCAAGGCGGGCGGCGCGGTGCAGACGCTCGGCGAGGATGGCTTCCTCGAGCTGGTGCGCCGCGAGCAGCCGAAGTCGGCGTCGATGGACTTCGCGGCGTTCGTCAGCCAGCTCTACGGCACCGTCGATCAGGGCAAGCTCGGCCGCGCCCTGAAGATGCTCAAGGGCGAATCCTTCAAGTTGTTCACCCACCTTTCCGAGGCCCGGCTGGTAGGAGTGGTGCGCAGCCAGACCGGCTCGGGGAGCGTGTACGCCAGTTGGCTGACGCCCTCGGGCGGCTACGGCTGCTCCACGCCGGAGCTCTCCGACTGCATGGGCCTCCAGGGCGCCCCGTGCAAGCACCTCCTCGTCCTCCTCGTCGGCCTAGCCCGTACCGGGCAGATGGCCCCCGAGACCGCCTACGCCTGGATTCGCGCGGCCCGCGGCAAGAAGCCCGGCAGCGACGACGACCTCGCGGCCGAGACGTTCCTCCAGTACAAGGGCGCCCAGGCGGGGGAGATCGACTGGCGCCCGACCGAGACGATCCCCGAAGACTTCTACGCCTTTTGAGCGCCCACCACCATGACAACGGGCCCCCTCCCCCTGCTTCGCCCGCGCCGCCGCATCCACGGCGCCTCCGCCATCCTCTTGCCCTTCACGGCCGACGGCGACGTCGATTGGAGCGCCTTCGAGCGCCACGTCGTCCGCACCGCCGCGGCCGGCCTGACGCCCGCCGTCAACATGGACACCGGCTACGTCAACCTCCTCGACGAGGCCACCCGCATTCAGGTGCTCGCCCGCACCCACGGCGTGCTTGCCGGCGAGCCCTTTTTCGCCGGAGCGTTCGTCGCCGACGCGCCCGGCTCTCCCTTCGACCGCGACGCCTACCTTCGCCAGGTGGCGCCCATCCTCGCCCACGGCGGGACGCCCGTCCTCTTCCAGTCTTACGGGCTGACGGCGCAGGCCGACGACGAGCTCGTCGCCTCCTACGCCGAACTGGGGCGGCACTGCGGCCGCTTCGTCGGCTTCGAGCTCGGCCCGATGTTCGCGCCGTTCGGCAAGATCTATTCGCTCGACGCCTACCGCGGGCTGCTCGGCGTGCGCCAGTGCATCGGGGCCAAGCACTCGTCGCTGCGCCGCGACCTCGAATGGGACCGCCTCGCCCTGCGCGACGCCGTGCGCCCCGACTTCCAGGTCTTCACCGGCAACGACCTCGCCATCGACATGGTCGCGTACGGCAGCGACTACCTGCTCGGCCTGTCCACCTTCGCGCCCGACCTGTTCGCCAAGCGCGACGCCTTCTGGGCCGAGGGCGATCCCGCCTTCTACGAGCTCAACGACGTCCTCCAGTACCTCGGCTTCCTCGCCTTTCGCGCCCCCGTCCCGGCCTACAAGCACTCCGCGGCGATGTTCCTCCGCCTGCGCGGGTGGATCGCCAGCGACGCGACGCACCCCGCCAGCCCCACCCGGCCCGCCAGCGACCGCGCCCTCCTCCGACAGATCGGGCAGCAACTGGGGCTGACGATGGAGAGCGAGGGCTGAACCGCTTGAGCGAGCGGCAGGAACAAACACACCCGTAGGACGGCTCCTGAGCCGTCCTACAGCAAACCAAGTCCGGCCGCTCGCCTTGCCCCACGACCGGCGCCCGCTGCGCAGTAGCGATCCGCCCCCGGCGCCGTTATGCTTCATGAGGGAGCATCACGAAAGGATGAAGGGGGAGGCCAGCGGTGGAGCAACGTCACGCACAACTCGAACAGGTCGCCTCCACCTCGGGCCTTCTCGGCTACCTGAACTTCTCCGACGGCAGGCCCGACCCGCGCTGGCAGAAACTGCTCAACGACGCCTTTGCCCACTACGCGCGCGCCGGCGAGCCACGGCCCTGGGAGGCCCTCCTCGAAGGCCTCGCCGCCCACCTCGACAGGCTCCACCACTCCGGGAGCTCCGCCTTCAAGGACGTCTCCCAGGCCGGCGCCGTGCTCGGCTTCACCGCCGCGCTACTGCCCGCCTACCGCCACTACCATGCCGATCTCCTCGCGCACCTGCCCGACGAGGACGTCTTCGGCCCCTTCTTCCTGGTACGCGTCTTCGAGGGCGTCCTCGCTCACGCCGGAGAGGTCGTCGGCTGGTGGAGCGCGGAAGGAAGCGCCGGCGCCTCCCCCCCTCCTTCCCTCACGGCCGCGCTACTGGCCCAGCTCAACGACTTTGTCGGCCATCGGCCCGTCGCCCTCCTCGAAACCCGGCCGCAAGGCGAGGCCTACCCTCACGAGCGCCACCGCCCGCTGCCCCTCTACCTGCGCGGCGCCGGCGTCGCTTATGGCCCCTACCACGACCTTCTCCGCCAGGCCCTCGACATCCTCGGCAACACCGATCCGGGCCTGCTCTTCGAGGCCTCCTTCAGCCTCGACCTGCTCGACGAGCTCGCCCTCGACCTGCGCGCCTACGACCACGGCCATCCGGTCAACCGCCGGCCCAACTACGTCTTCGGCGAGTGGGGCCCCCAGCACCTCGACAACCAGGGCCGCTACCGCCGCTACGTCTGCCGCAAGATCGCCCTCGACGCCCTGCTCGAGCGCGTGCAGGCGCCCGGCGCCGGCACCGCCGAGGAGCGCCTGTTCGAGGCCGCCGCCGTGCTCGCGGGCACCACCCTCATGGCCGCCGGCGTCAGCGGGGCCGGCCCCGCCACGCACGACTCCGCCACCACCCTCGCCACCCTGTTGCCGCGCATCGCGCGCTACCGCGACGCCTTTTACAACCAACTCCTCGAGAAGCTGGGAGGCGCCCACGCCGCTCGACTCGAGAAGGAACAGCAAGGCGGAGCGCGCCAACCCTTTGGCGGGGCGCGCCAGCACCTCAACGCCTACCTGGCGCGCCACCGCGCCACCCAGATGCAGCAGCGCCACCTGGCGCTGCTGTTCGCCGAGATGAGCTACCCCGAGGAGAGCCGGCGCGAGGCGGCGCGCATCCAGACGACCTCCGTGCGCCTGCTCAGCGAGGTCCTCGGCCGCATCGCCTCGGGCCAGGTCGAGGCCGAGCAGGGCAAGTTGCGCCCCGCCGCCGCGCGCCTCGCCGAGGTCGAGGAGCTCTTGCTGCGCGGCATCGACTGCGGCGCCTTCGCCGATCCGTGGAACGTCCTCGGCTTCCAGGGCCTCTTCCCGCTCTCCCCCGCCCGCGAAGACGCCATCCGCGACCCCCGCCTCGACGAACTGCTGCAGATGGTCGAACAGACGTTCCACCTCTACGCCCGCCTGATGAGCGAATCGGCCGCCGTCGGCGACAACGACCTCGTGCGCCAGCTCCAGGCCGGCGTCGAGCGCCTGGCGGCGTGGTGGGGCCCGTTCGCCACGTCCGAGGTGAGCGACGTGCGCCGCCTCCAGGGCGACGAGGCGGCGGCCTCGGCCCGCAGCGTGGCGGCGGCGCTGGCGAGCTGGCACGAACAGGGCGAGAAGGCGGCCGACCTGGGCTTCTGGAGAGACCGGCTCGACAGCTTCCACTCGCCCAAGGCCTTCGCCCTGGTCGTCGAGGCGCTCTTGCGCAAGGGCGACTATCGCGCCGGGCTGGGCTTGCTGGCCGCCTGGCTGGGACAGGCCGAACAGGTCCCTCTCGAAGACGGGCCCCACTCGTTTCACAACCTCGCCCTGCGCTGGATGCTCAGCCTGACCGCCGCGAAAGAGCTCGGCGACCCGCCGCGCCGCGAGTTGGTCCGGCGCCTGCTCGCGGCGCTGGAGGCCAACGCCGAGGACTACTGGCAGGTGCCTGCCCTCGACCTCCTCCCCATGCCCGAGGAAGATACGGAGAAGCTGTACGGCGCCGCCTACGAGGAGATGACCTACCAGGACAGCACCGCCAACGACGACGACGCCCTGGGCACGCCGACCGGCCCGGGAAGCGCGGACGAGGAATTCGACCTGGAACACGAGGGCGAGCGCCTGGAGAAGCGGCTGCGCTTCCTGTCCACGGTGGCGCGCCTGTGGCAGATCGCGTCGCGCTTTTTGGCGGGGCAGGGGGACAAGGCCGCCCTGGGCGAGTGGCTGAGCACGGCCCGCTACAACCAGCAACGGCTGCTCGCCCTGCTCGACGCCATCCACGCCCATCAACTGCCAGGCCCCCTGGGCGACTACGACTCGCTTGTAGAATACGACCGGCGCCGGGTGTTGAAGGAACAGCTCCTGCACGCGGCCATCGGCACCTGCCTCGACACCTCGCTCGCCGTCGGCGCCCTGCGCGGGGCGCTGGTGGCGGAGGGCGATGACGCCGACGCCCCGGCCTGGGAGCCCGCCGCCATCCGGCTGGAGCGCGCGCTGTTCGCGGGCGACGCGAGCGCGGCCCGGCTGGCGCTGACGCCGTTCGTGGAGCACTTCCAGGCCGAGCCGTTGCTCTTCACCCCCCTCACCGAGGGCGGCACGCCGCGCGCCATCCTGCGCGTGCGCCTGGCCCAGACGGTCTTGCGCGCCTTGCTGGCCAATCTGCCGCGCCTGGGGCTTTTGCGCGAGACCTACGACCTGCTGCGCGCGGCGCGGGCGATGGAGTCGGCGCGCCCGGACGTTCCGGGAAAAAAGGCCGTCACCGAGTTCAACCACTTCTTCCAGTCGGCCTATCAAGCGGGGGTGGAGTGCGTGGTCCACTCCGCCGCCGAGTGGCCGGCCGAGCAGGCCGGCGACGCCGCGCTGGTCGATAGCCTGGAGCGCCTGACGGGCCCGTTCCTCGCCCTGTGGATCGAGCACAGCCGAACGCTCCAGCTCTCGGTGCTGGAGGGCGTCGCGTCCGATTCGGAGTGGAAGGCGCTACAGAACTTCGTGCAGCGCTACGGCAGCGACCTGTTCCACACGCGCTTCATGACCCTGGGCAACCTGCGCGGCATCCTGCACCGCGGCGTCAGCAGTTACCTGGATTACTTGCGCGACAACGCCGACCCGCTGCGACCGGTGCGCCTGCTCGACGACCTGGGGCGGAGCGTGCGCCGCGAGGACGCGGTGCGCTGGCTGGAGATGGTTTTGCAAGCGGTGGTGGAGAACTACGAGGAGTACAAGGACTACAACACGACGACGACGCAATCGGACTACGGGGAAAACCTTCACGTCTTCCTCGACTTCCTGCGCCTCAAGGCGGCCTACGAGCGGCACGCCTGGCAGTTTCGCCCGTTGATCCTGGCCCACGAGGTGCTGGCGCGGCGCGGCCGGGACGGCACGGCCGTGCGCTGGGAGCGCTCGCTGACGCAGTTCACGCGCGAGCTGGCCGGCCGACACCTCGCCCAGCTCGCCCAGCTCGAGCGCGCCCACGGGGTGCGCCTGGGCACGGTAAGCGATCGGCTCAACGAGCGCTTCGTCAAGCCGCTGGCGCTGGACCGCCTGTGCGCGCTGATCGAGCCGTGCATGCGCGAGGCCCGCCAGGAGGGGGAGCGCCCCTCGTTCGCGCGCCTGCTGAGCGAGCTGGCGACCTACACGGCGACGCCGACGGGCGTGGGCCTGGACGTGCCCGCCTGGCTGCGCCGCCTGGAGGCGGAGGCCCACCGCGTCCACGCCACGCAGACGACCGTCGCGACCCTGGCGGAGGGCTTCTTCCGCGTGCCGCGCCACGTGCTGACCCACGAGGAGGTGCAGCGGCAGTTGCGCGAGTGGGACCGGCCGGCGCTGCCGAGGTGAGGGCTGAAAATTCGCGCCCCGCGCGTCTTTTGGGTCGCGGCAAATTCAGGCAGGACAATACCTTGGAAAAAGGGCGCGCGCGGCGCGCCGGGCGTTTGCATTCGCGCGCGGCGTGATCTAGGTTACTTGTGTCCTCGACTTTGGGGAGAAGAAGAGGACCTTGTGAGCCGGCGGCATCGAGGGGATTGCCGCCGGCTCTATTTCTTTCTCCTCGATCGAGTCTCGCGAACGTAGGCACAACGATCTTCCGCCTTTGTGCCTCCCGTTTATCTCAAGGCGCGGCCAGAGCATGCCGGCGCCGCACCACGCCTTCGAGGGCCGCGAGGTCCTCCGGCCCGAACTGAGCCTGCGCGGGCGCTTCCGGTGGCGGCAGGTCGGGAGACCACGTTACCGTGATCTTCAAGTTCCCGGGCTCGCCGGGGAGGCGCAGCCCAAGCAAGACCTCTCCGAGGCCCGGACAATCCGGCAGCGGCGAACCATTGACGCCAGAAAAACCATCCGTCTGGGCCCCGTGGGCGAGAGCTCCCATGAGCTGAGCAATCGCCTCGCGTGCGAACGGCGTCGGGGGCGAGGCCCCTGGAGGGGCGAGGCCCAACGGACAGCCTACGACGAAAGTAAGCCCCTCCCCTTCCGGTTGTCCCAGGCGACACGTTTGCAAGAACTGCTGGGTGGCCGCGGGCAAGTCGGGGCTCGCTGGCACCAGTTGGCAGGCCGCCCGAAGTACCTGGCGCACAGCCTGGAGCAAGCCAACCGCCTGGTCGAGGAGCAAAGAGCCATGCCAGTGGCCCGGCTCCGCCACGCGGAAGCGGAGGACGTCGCACCCCGGCAGCAGCAGGTCGTGCAGTACCTCCACAGGCGGCCGATCATCCTTCTGAGCGAGCCGAACAACCACGTCCGCCATCATGCGGCAAAAACTGTCATCGGGAGGCCCCCCAAGGGGGATGAGTAACTGGGTGCTGGGATCGGTGGGGTGGTTGAACAGCCGGATGGGCCATTTCCCGGCCGGCACAGGCGCCCACCCGGACGCCTCCGCCCACCGCGCAACGAAGCCCGGGTCAACCCGGGCGAGCAGGTCCGGCGACAAGTGGTTAGACGACATAGGGAATGTCCTCCTCCCGGGCGAGCTTCTCCACCAGGCCGCGCAGCGCTTCCACCGTGAAGAGGTTAGCCCGAGGAAGATACACGGTTTGCCCGGACGTGTTGGCACTGGGCGGAGCGCCGAAAAGACTGACCCAGTACGCACACCGCCTGGCCACGAGTTCCGCCTCGGTCACCGTCAGCCAGTCCTGCGGGTTGGCCGGAAGCAGCAGCACGACCAGAATGCGCGGCGGCCGGACCACCGTCGAACGGAGCTTGTCGTAATGCTCCCGCTTGAGCCAGAACGAATGGCGACCGCCCTGCTCCGCCAGCGGCTCGCTCGTCGCTTTGAGCTGAACTTCCACCGTTAACTCCGAGTAGCGAGCCGGAGGCCTTGGGAGGCCGCGGGCACGCAACACCGCATCGACCCCGGCTGCGTCGCTGTGGCGACTGGTGACCTCGCAACTGAGGGCCGCACGGGCCGCCACGGCGTGCAGGTAGGCGTAGCTGAGCTCGCTCTTGACGTCGTTGTCCGACAGCGCCATCGGTGGCGTCCCCGTTATTGTAACCTAAGAGCGCCGAGCCGTTGGCCGGACGGCGAGGAGGGGAGCGCCTTGAAGGAGGTGACGCGCACTCTCCTGCTCCCTTGCCGTTCCTCGCTCGGCACGTCGCGAAGGGCCTGGCTCACGAGATTGTATCCTTCTTGCTTGTCGTCAAGAAGGCGTTGCGAATCGTGCAGGAAGTCGAGGCCATCCAGCGGACCGAGGTGCAGTCCTTGGTTCGGACGGTCCCGAGGGCATGGGACGTGAGCGAGCGCGTTCAGGAGGCGTGGTGCGACTTCCTCTGTCAGCGGGCCGGCTACATTCGAGAGACGTTCCTTCGCGAGCGCCCACGCCCGTTGTTGTCCGATGAGCCAGGCGAGGAGCCACAGCCATGAATACCGCCACAGGACATTACTCCATCGTTCAATACTGTCCCGATCCGTCGCGCCTGGAGGCCGCCAACGTTGGCGTGGTCTTGTTCTGCCAGGAACTGCACTACCTCGGAGTTCGCACGGCCAGGGGCGACGGCCGCATCCGCCGCTTCTTCGGGAGCAAGGGCCTCGATCGGGAACGGCTGCATAGCACCAAACTGTCGATCCAGCGCCGGCTGATGATCGACCGGGACCAGTTCACAACGTTGGCCGCCCTGGAGCAGTTCGCCGCCACGCGCGTCAACGCGATGCGCTTGACTCCCTTCCGAATGATGGTGGTCCCCGTCGATGCTCCCGAAGCCGAGTTGAACCGCCTTTTTGATCGGCTGGTCGGCGGTCGGGCCCACGGGGATGAGGCCCCCCGGAAAAGCGCCCTGGAACGAGCCTCGAGCGCCCGGGCGCTGGCGCCTCTCGTGCGCCGAAACGTGACGGTTACGCTCCCGGCCTTCGACATGCGCGTGACCGTCCCCTACGGGCTCAAAAACGGCCGCTTCAACCTTATTCAGCCGGCCCGGTTCCGCAACCTGGCACCGTCCGCGATCCTGGCGCGAGCGGGCTGCTTTGCCGTGGAGGGGGACCTTCTGTAGGGCGCCCCGCCCGACCCGGCGTTGGGCGAGCTCCGGCTTATCGTGGTTGGTCAATTTGGAGAGGAACAGCAGGAAGTCGCCCGGGCGGTGGGCGAAGTGCTCGTCAAGAACAACGTGGAGCCGTATCGCCTCGACCAACTCGACCAGCTTCTGGAAGTCATTCGCACGACGGGCCAGCCGGTTGTTTGTCAGGATGAGGCCTTGTGACATGGGCCTCTTTCGCCGGACGAGGTTGGCGGTTGCACCAGAACCTCAGGCGCCCCTGATCCAGGGGGCGGAAACCTTGTCAGTAGGACTCGATCGCTTCCGGCCCAACGCCGAGCTTCCCCGCGATCCGGGCAAGCGTCCCGTCACGTGGCTTCGCCACCTCCCCTCGCTCGATGCGGGCGATGGTCTTCGCGGGCAGGGGCGAAAAATCGCCTTGCCGCAGCCCGCGAAGGACGCGCAGTCGGCGGAGGCTCGCGCCGAACGTCTTTTCCTCCGCCTGGAGCCGCAGGCGCAGCCTCTTCCGATACGCCGGGTCGCACTCGTAAAAGATCGCGTCGGCGGCAGCCTCGTACTCGCCGAAACGCACGGCATGCCCCCCGTCGATGACCTCGAAGTCTGCCGGGTCGATCTCGGTGCCCTTGCCCGTCGGCTTGAAGATCGACAGAGGAACGGTCAGCCGGCTGAAGTCGCCCCGGTAGACGGTGAGCATGCCTCCGTCCAGGTCCACCATGCCACCCACCACGTGCTCCCGTGGGTCGGGAACGTTCAACGCCTCGATCAACTCCTCCATCGGCAACCATTGCTTCCGGTCATTGGTCCAGGCCACCGAGAGAAACAAGTCCATCGCCGGGGCCAGGCCCTCCAGTCGCGGAGGCTCCAGAAAGACAAGTCGGCCAAGACGGCGCTTTGCGACCTTGGCCTCCGCAGCCTCGGCGAGCAGGTCCGAAGCAGCTTCCCGGCCCGAGGCAATCCACGCCTCGGCCTCGAAAGAAGCCATCGCCTTGTGGATGGCCGGCCGGCCGCGGAGGGGCCTGAGCCGACCTCGGCGGGATGGCAAGCCCGGCAACGCTCCCTTCGAGACGACGAAAATGTTCTTCTTCAACGAGAGGCCCTTGCGCTCGGCGGTCTTCATCATGTTGATGCGCTACTTTTCCGTCCCACGAACGATGGTCGCGTGCGGAGGTTCGCGATTCTCCTTGTCGAATGTGTTGACCTTCCAGCGCGCTTGGGTCAGTTCTCGGGAGAGCGGAAGGCTGAACGGCATGCGTGCCTCGCAGGACAGTCTTCCCCTCGGGGGGCTTCAACTTCGGGAGCTCTTTCGCTGTCTCGGCGATAGATGAATTATGTCCTCTTAGTCAATGTATGTACAGAGGACATTGTTAGCCGAGCCCCCATGCGCCTGCGGCGGACGCAGCCCGGCCCCTGACTTTCCGCCCCCGGCCCCATACCCTTTCCCTCGGGCCACCTCCGCCACGTCGGCGGGGCCGGCCGCCCCACCCGTGTCGAAAGGAGGACCGCCGTGAAACGAGCCGTGACGCTGGCCCTGCTGGCAGGCCTGCTGATCGCCGCCAAGGCCGCCCAAGGCGCCGAGGCCGAGAAGGAGCTGAAGAAGTTCCAGGGCCAGTGGAACGCGACCGCGCTAGAGCAGGAGGGCAAGGAGGTCCCCGCCAAGAAGCTCAAGAAGGCCAACCTCACCCTCGTCATCAAGGGGAACAAGTTCGCGTTCACGACTCCCAAGGGGAAGCAGGAGGGCACGATCCGCCTGGCCCCGTCGAAGTCCCCGAAGACGATCGACCTGATGGTGACCTCCGGGAAGGGGAAAGACTCGACCATCCTGGGCATCTACGAGTGGGACGGCGGCAAGGTGAAGATCGCCGCGGACAAGGCGAAGCGCCCGTCGGAATTCAAGTCCGCCAAGGGTGGGGCCCTGGTGATGACCCTCGAGCGGGCTGCCGACTAAGCTTCCCGGCCGGAAATCGCCTGCCCTCGCTGGGCCGCACAACACCCTTCCAGCGCAGGGTAGGCCTCCCCAGCGGCAGCGCGGAGAGCGCGTGAAGCGCGTCTGGCCGTATGCTTCGGCGTCGCGCCCGGCCAGTTCGTCGCCTTCTCCGTCTTGCGAGAGACCAGCGAACCCAGCACCTCGAGCACCTCGGCGCAGGTCGGGAACGACTGGCGGTTGGCGCGCTCGTACAGGTCCCTCGCCTTCACGAACGTGGTCGTTCGTCGCTGGGGCTTGTCTCGCGGAGCGTTTCGCCTTCGGCCGGTTGCCGGCCCGCGCCCGGTGCCAGCCGGTTGCCCAAGCCAAAGGCCACCCGCTCGAGCAACTCCCCCGCCAGTGGGGCCTCTTCCTCGTCCTCGCGCACCGCCTCGCGGTACGCCGCGAGCCGAGCCCGGCACGCCGACCATTCCCCGGCGTGTTCCTCCACCCGGGCGACGATTTGGGGACCGGCCTGCCCCAGGCTCACGTCCATCAGGTCGGCGATGGAGGGACAATCGGGGCCCCCGGCCGGCACCGGAGGCGGAGCGTCGCCCTTTTGGGCCAGCAATTCTTCGATCCAATATTCTCGTTCGTTCCTCATGGGAACCTCCTCTGCGCCAGGCCCCTCCACAAAATCGAGCCCACCCGGCCGCCGAGCGCGTCGGCTCAGGCGCCTTTCGGCTTGCGGCCACGGACGGAAGGGGGCCGAACGATCCCCAGGTGCTCCGCCATCGCCTGCCGCGCTTTGAACAAGTGCTGATACACCGCCCGGACCGGCCTGCCGAGCTGTCGGGCGATGGCCCCCGGCTCGTTACCCACCATGCTCAGCAGCAGCACCTCCCGATGCGGGGCCGGTACGCGAGCCAGCGCCCAGCCGGTCTGCTCCTGAAGCGCAACCACCTCGGCCACGTCGGAGGGCGGGGCGGGCCTCTCCTCCAGTTGGTCGATCGCCCGCGGGGCCCGCCTCCGATGCACCATGTCGATCCACAGGTTGCGAGCGGCCGCGAACAGGTAGCTGTGAAAGGGCTGTCCTGAATCGTACCCACCGAGCTGGGTGCGGTACAACTTCAGGAACATGTCCTGGGCCAGGTCGAACGCCTGGTCGCGTGGCGTGCCCAGCCCGACAAACCACCGGCACAGCCTGTCTTCGTAGCGAGCGTGCAGCAACTCGGCGAACGCGTGCTTGCGAAAGTAATCGTTCTGCACCGCCTTCCCGCGCCACCTCATCCGCGGTGACGGAAGCGTTGGCGCGCCGCAGCACTCCCGCGATCTGTTCCGCATTCAACCGGGCGTAAAACTGGAGGTAAAGCAACACCAGTTGGGGCTCGGGGAGATGGGCGAGGCAATTCTGAAGGAGCGCCTGCTCCTGGGGGGCGAGGGCCACGAACCAGCCCGGCGGGGCCCCGGAAGGCAAGGCGGACGGCAAGGCCTGCCCCGGGCGAAGGGCCCGGATGAGGACGTCCTGGTAGAGCAGGCAGGGGAAATCGATCGTCCCGAGCGGAATGGCAAGGTAGCGCCGCGCCGCCCGGAAGATCGACTGCCGCGCCGGCTGTTCCTGGCTCGCGGGCCCCGCGAGGAAAAGACGGCCAAGGAAATCGCACAGGTTGCCGCATACCTCGGCGAGCACCGGGCTCGTCAGGATCGACGTCACCAGCGTACGAAGGGCAGGCATTGCCTGCCCCGGCGCCCGGCCGACTTCCAGCAGTTCCGTCAGGCGCGGGGGCGAGGAGGCTCGGAGCAATTGCCACACGCGCGCGGGCTGCTGATGAAGCCCCCGGCTGAGGGCCGCCTGTTCCACCGCGGGCCGCAACGGGGAATTGGCCGGGCAAAGCGCGAGGAGGAGCAAGGTGCTCAGGTCGTTCAGGTTGGCGGGCACCAGCCGGCCGCGCTGAAAGGCCTCCGCGAACAGTCGGGCGGCAACGTCGCGGCCGACCGGCAGAGAATCGCCAAAGCCGCAGTAGGCCCAGAGGACGAATCGGTCCCAGAACGTCACGCGGGCCCTGCCAAAAGGAACGAGGAGAACACGAGGCCGGATTGTTCCTCCGGCGGATCGTTACTGTCCCGATTCTACCCTTGCCGCCGAGCCGGTCAACGACTTTGCACGAGGAGCGGGACCACCCCTACAATGAGGACGCACCCGCAAGCCCCCGCCACCCCGTTCGGAGCCTCGCCGCATGTTCCCCTTCCGGTTCCTCGAGCTGGACCGAGCCCACTCCTCCTGGGCCCTCCTCGCCACGCTCGCCGGACTGGGGCTGCTCGCCGGCCTCCTCTTCTACGTTGGCGTTATCGGCTGGGCCCTGAGCATCTTCAGTATCGTCGTCCGCGCCAGCATCCGCCGGGGCTTCCTCGTCTGGGAGCGCCTCTTCTCCTGGGCCTCCTGGCCCGTCTTCCTCGCCCTCGTCCTCGCCTTCCTCGTCCTCGGCTGGGCAGCCCACCCCTTCGTCCCCCCTCTGACCGTCCTCTTCGCCCTCGTCCCGCTGTTCATGGGCGTGACCGCCTGCCTCGCCTACATGTTCATCGACCTCGAGCGCTACGAGGTCGAGCGCGGCTACAAGGCGGTCCACAACCCCCTCAAGGGGCAGGAACTGGCGGCCCACCTCGGGCAGTACGGCCATCAGGTCGGCGTCCCCCTCCTCGTCATCGCCGCCGTCGGCACCCTCGCCGCCTTCGCCCTCCTCAACCAGGGGCTCTACGAGAGCGGCGGAGAGGACTGGTACGCGGTCGGCTCCGACCGGGCAGCCGGCCCCTCCTTCGCCGACTTCCTGGCCTACGCCCTGCTCCACCTCCTGCGGATCGTGGACGTCCTCGACCTCGCCAGCTCCCACCGCCTGCTCCGCGTGCAGTTCGTCCGCGAGAAGGCGTGGCCGGCCGCCGCCCTGCTGGCCGCCTTCAAGACGTTTTTCACCCTCGTCCTGCTCCAACAGGTCTTCGCCTCGCTCCGTCAAGGCAGGCTCCTCGCCGAGACCATTGCCGACTTCTGGAGCCCGCACGAGCCGATCCGCGAGCGCGCTCAGTCCGCCCTGCCCCAGTTCGGCGCCTCCGTCATCGGCCCGCTGCTGTGGTCGCTGCGTACGGTTTCGTCGCTGACCAAGGAACAGCGCGATCAGCTCCCCCTCGTCCTCGCCACCCTCGGCCCCTCCGCCGTCCCCGCCCTGGTCTATCACCTGCGCGACCCGCACGAGCACGTCCGCGCCGTCGCCGCCGCCGCCCTCGGCCATCTGCAAGCCCTCGGCGCCCTCCCTGCTCTTGTCTCGATCGCCCAGGACAAAAGCCCCCTGGTGCGGGAGTGCGTGGTCGAAGCGCTCGGCGCCCTCACCAGCGCCGCGGCGGCGCTCACGCGCGAGAAGCACGGGCGGAGCTGGGCGCTCGGGGCCCGCCGGCGCCGCGCCCGTTGGCTGCTGTGGTGGAAGAACCGGCGCGAGCCGGTGCAGGCGCAAGACCCCGTCGAACTGGCCGTCGCAACGCTGAGCGCCGCCCTCGCCGACGCCACGGCCGGCGTGCGCATGCAAGCCGCCCGGGCCCTGGGGCGCATCGGCGTTCACGCAACGCCCGCCGCGCCCGCGCTGATCGAACGCCTGAAGGACGCCGACGAAACGGTCTGCGGTCAAGCAGCCGAGGCGCTCGGCCTGATCGGCGGGCCGGCCAAGATCGCGGTCCCCGCCCTGATCGAAGCCCTCCAGGGGCCGAGCTCGGCGATCAAGGTGGCGGCAGCGCGGGCGCTGGCGGCGCTGAAAAAGGCCGCTGCCCCCGCCGTTCCCGCCCTGGTGGCCCTGTTGCAAGACCGCGAGGAAGCGATCCGCACGGCGGCGGCGGAGGCCGTCGAGCAGATCGGCGGCCTGGACGAGGTGTCCACCGAGACGCTCGTCGAGGGCCTGGCCAGCTCGGACAACATCGTGCGCGCCCAGACCGCCGAGGCCCTGGGCACCATCGGCGCCGCGGCCAGCGAGGCAGCGCCCGCCCTCGTCGAGGCCGTCGGCGACAGCAACGACCGCGTGCGCGCCGAGGCAGTCAAGGCGCTGGGGCAAATGGGCGAGGCCGCCGCCGACGTCGCCGTGGGCAGCCTGGTCCGCGCCCTGCACGATCAGGACAACTGGGTCAGCGCCCTCGCCGCCGAGGCCCTCGGCGAGATGGGCGAGTCGGCCAACGAGGCCGTCCCCGCCCTGGTCCGCTCTCTGACGCACCCCAGCCCGGTGGTGCGCAGCAACGCGGCGGAGGCCCTCGGCAAGATGGAAGCGGGCGCGGCTGGGGCGCGCTCGGCCCTGGAGAAGGCCGCGCGGGACGAGGACGCCGGAGCGCGCGGCCAGGCGATTCGGGCTCTCGGCGCCATCGGCCCGCCCACGCCGTCCTCCCGGCGCGCGGTGCGCGCGGGGCTCGAGGACGATGACCCGACGGTGCGGGCCGCCGCCGTCGAGGCGGTGGGCCAGTGGGGCGAGCCCGACGAAGAGGTGGTGAGTCGATTGATCTCCCTGCTCGAAGACGCCAACGACCAGGTGAAGGTAGCGGTGACGAAAGTGTTGCCCAAGCTGGCGGGCCCGACGCCGGCAGTCCTCGATGGCCTGGCCCGGCTGCTGGAAGACGACAGCGCCTGGGCTCGCGAGCACGCCGCGCAGGCCCTTGGCAAGCTCGGCCCGGCGGCGGGGCCCGCGGGGCCCGCCTTGCTCCGCGCCGCCCAGACGGGCGAGGTGGGCGTGCGCGAGTCTGCCATGCGCGCCCTCGCTATCATCCAGCCGCCCGAGGCCGCCCTGGCTTTCGCTTCCGGGATTCAGGACGCCAGCGAGGACGTCCGCAAGGTGGCCTCGGCGGGCTGGATGAAGGCGACGGCCATTCCCGAGGAGGTCATCCCCGTTTTGGTCGAGGCCCTGCACGACCCCGAGCCCCAGGTTCGGGCCAACGCCGCCCACGCCCTGGCCCGCCTCGATACCTTACCTGCGGAGGCCATCCCCCTGCTGATCGAGTGCGCCGCCAGCCCCAACGACGGCCTGCGCATCAACGCCGCGATGGCCCTCAAGCTGGCCCCGCCCGAGTCGGTCGCGGACGTCATGCAGCACCTGGCCGGCGACCCCAACCTGCGCGTTCGCCTGATCGCGGCCAGTTCCTTGCTTGCGACAGGCCTGGCTAATGAGCAGGCGCGCGAGGTGCTGGTGGAGGCGCTGGCGGGACCGACGCCACGCGTCCGCAGAGCGGCCCTGGAGTTGATCGAATCGCTCGGCGCCGGAGGGGCGGCGTTCGTCGAGGCGCTGCGCGAGCGCGCCGAGGTGGAAGAAGACGCGGCGCTGCGCGAGGCCGTGGTTCGCCTCGCCGAGCGGCTTTCGACGGAGGCCGAACCGAAGGCCGCGCCGGCCGCGAGCACGTGAGCCGCAACCGTCACCCCCCGCCACAAGTGGGACAGTTTGCCCGCTGCGCCAGCGGGCGCCCCTCCAGCGTCAACCCCAACACCGACAGCTCGAACGTGCGCGGCATGTCGTGCCGGCCGAGCAGCACGTTGAGTCCGACGGCCATCATCAGGTTCGAGCCAAGACAGGCGGACGGGTAAGTCGAGGGGTGCCCGCCGGGCAGCGCAAACCGATCCTCGAGCGCGGCAAAGCCCGGGCCCTTCTCCTTCGGCGCGCCGCCGTCGTAGCGGTAGAACTTCGTCCACTCCGCGACGGAGGGGTGAAGGGCGAGCGCGCAGTTCAGGCAGGGGCGCTGGCCGGCCGCCATCCAGCCCACGCGAGCGCCAAGCCCCGACAACACGCAAGTCCCTCCGCTGACGGCCGGCTTGCGCAGCGCGTGGCAGGCGTCGAGCGCGAAGAATGTCGTCCCCGGCTGGTCGAGCACCACGAACACCAGGCCGGCTTGCGCCACCAGTTCGCCGAATCGGTCCCTCTCGCGAAGAATGTCGAGGTGATGAGTCTGAATCTCGGAGCGCAGGTTGTGGCGCGCCAGCGACTCGGCGGCGACATCGGCCTTGGAGCGGCCGACGTCTTCCCGCACATAGAGTACCTGCCGGCTCAGATTGCTGGCCGAGACCACGTCGCAGTCGATCCCCACCACGGAGCGAAAGCCCATGCGCACGGCCGCCAGGGCGAGGTGGCAGCCGTTGCCGCCCAGGCCCACGATGAGCAGGGAGTGGTCGAAGAGGGGCGCGGCGAAGTCGGGATCGAAGTCGCGAATGAGGGCCTGGGTGAGGAAGAAGTCGGACACGATGATGATCTCACGTTATCAGGCGGCCGCACGTTGAAACACCGATCCGCCCGCGCCGGCCGTCCGCTCGGCAAAGAACAGCCCGAGGTGCGCGGCCCGCGAACACGGCTGAGTGCGGACGTGCAACCCCTGCCCGGTCAGAAACTCTTCCAGGAGGGCAGGCGTATACTCCCCGAGCCCGGGGACGAGATACGACGACGGATAGGCGCGCAGGTGGTACTCGCCGCAGATCGCATCGACGAGATAGAGCATGCGCGAGGTGAGCAGGATGGGCCACTCGGCCCCTTCGCAGTCGAGCTTCAGAAGCCGGATGCGCCGCGCGCCGTTGTCGGTGACGCGCGTAACCAGGGCGTCGAAGGCAAGGGCGGGCACCCTCTCCAGGGCCTCGACGGCATCGACGTGTCCGGCGCCGGTGTTGCGCGGGGTGGGGTTGCCGAACGAGAGGCGCTTGACGGGCCGATCGGAGCGCCAGACGGCGTGGGGCAGCAAGGTTGCGCGGTCCCGGTAAGGCTGGAGGTTGTGGGCGAGGAAGTGGAAGTTGTTGGGATTGGCCTCGCAGCAGTAGACCTCTCCGGCCCCGCGCTCCAGCGCCGCGTAACTGAACGAGCCGATGTGCGCTCCGACGTCCACCACGACGTCGTCGGGGCCGAAACGCGACGGCAGGCCGTATTCGTTGGCGATGACGACCTCGCGGAACAGCCGGCGGTCGGGTGTGTCCGGGCGCATCAACCAGTGCCGCGGCGCGTGCCGGTAGACGAGACAGCGGCGGTACAGTTCCGTGAGAACGCCCATCGCCATGCCCTCCCGTGGGGCCGGCTTTGCGGCCTGGCGGGGTCGGTGGACCGGGCGGTAAGGCTGTGCCACGCAGCGCCGGGCGGGTG
>JBBSEZ010000168.1:0-19188 GCA_038239195.1 Gemmatales bacterium | reverse complement strand
GTTCCCCGCCTCTCAGCGAAACTGGAGCTCGGGCGCCACCTGCGCCAGCAACGCATTCGCCCGCGCGATAGTCTCCGGCGATGCGGGAGGCGCCCCGTTCAGTTCCAGGCGCAACTGGATCTTCAGCCCCAACCCCACGGCGAGCTTCATCAACTCGCCCAACTGGTCGGTGAAGTCCTGCAACTGGTCCGCCGACAGCTCAGCCTGCGCGACCGGCACCACCGGGCCCGCCGCGGGGACGATTACAGGATCGGGCTTTGGCACGCGAGGCCCCGTCTCCGGCGCTTTGGCCGGCACGCGCACCTTGACGCCGGCCGCACGCGCCAGGTCGCACGGCCAGGCGCCACTGTCCGCCGTCCGCTCCAGCAGGCGCAGGTGCAGCGCGCCCTGAAGCGCTTCGCCCACCAACGTCCAGGGCAAGGGCTTGCCGCTCTTGCGCACCAGCGCCTCGAACAGCGCCAGCGCCGTCGTGGTCTCCCCCCGCCACGCCTCCGGCAACCTGTCCGGCAACAGATCCGCCTGCGGCACCGGCGCCGGGGGCGCCAGCAAGGCCGCCTCGTCGTTCAACAGCCCCGGCAGCACCGCCTCTCCGAACAGGCTCGCCTGCCCCGCCAGCAGCCACAACTGCCGGCCGCGCACCGCCTCCCCCACCGCCGCCTCAAGGAGCGCTCGCCCGGCCTTCGGGACCGTCATCGGCTCCTGATAGCCCTCGCGCTGCACCTGCACCACACGGCCACCCTCGAAGTACGCGCTCAACTCGCGCAGCGTCAGCCGGTCGCCCGACCACAGCCCCGGCAACGCCCCCGGCAAGAGCGCCCCCGCCGGCAGTTCCGCCAGCTCGGCCGCGTCCGGCAACACCACCTCGAGCCCGGCCTCTCCCAGCGCGGGCTCCGGGGGCGCTTGCCGCCACCACGTCTGGACCGTGTGGTCCGGCCTGCCCAGCCGCAACACGAACCAACCGTCGCGGGCGCCCTGCACCAGCGTGTCCAGCACCTCGCGGGCCCGCAACATCTTCGGCAGGTGGGGGAATTGGGCGAACGCCCCCGCCAGGTCCTTCACCCGCCGCGCCGTGTCGCCCGGCTTCCACAGGCTGTACGGCCCTTCCGGCAAGAGCGCCTCGGCCGCGATCGCCGACTCCTGAATCCGCGAACGCGCGTCTGCCTTGATCTGGGCGAACAGCGGCTCGCCCGTCACGTTCAACTTGAACGCCTGCGCCTCGTTCTTCTCCGACACCGTCACCACGATGCAGTAGGCCTGCTGCAGCGCCTTCGGCACCTCCGCCCGCGCCTGGTCCCGATTGGCGTCCAGCGTCTTGCGGCGCAGCGAGTCGATCTCGTGCCCCGCAAGCTGCGTACCCACCTCCTCCCAGCCCAGCAGGTCGCGGATTCGCTTGCGCACCGCGTCCAGCCCGTCGCGCGAAGGCACCACCAGCACCAGGGCGTTGCGGTAGACGCGCGGCGACTCGGGGCCGGCCTTTTCGTCGAGGAACCGCTTTGCCTCGGCGCTGGGGCTCCCCGACGTCGAGGCTGCCTTGGGCCCCAGCACCGCGTAGTGGAAGTCGCCCTCGTCCTCGACGTCGCGCGGCCGTTCCGGCAACAGGTGCGTGCGCACCCCCGCGTCGCGCGGCACGCTCGTCAGCGATTTCAGCCGGCGCACCTCTTTGAGCAGTTCGCTCTCGATCAGCTCGCCTTGCACCTTTTTGCTGGCGTCGTCGTGCATCTGCTTCAGATTGGGCCGCAGCCCCAGCCGCCACTTCTTCGGCAGGCCCGGCTCGCCCCCCTCGACGCGCCCCTCGTCGTCGAGGAACCACGACTCGCGCGCCCAGCCCTTGAGCGCCTTCTCCAGTTCGATCTTGTCCGGGCGCGTCGGCGCCAGCAACAGGTGCAGGTCGCGCGTGGCGGCGTCCTGCCCGATCGGCTGCGAATGCAAAAAAGTCGCGAAGACCGCTTGCTCCAGCTCGCGGTGGTTCAGCCCCGCCGACTGCGCCTCCAGGTCGCGCGCCTTGGCCAGCTCCCCCTCCAGGATCGCTACCCACTCCTGCTTCTTGCCCTCGTACTCCTCCATGCCCGCCGTCGAGGTCAGCTCGCGCGCCGCCTCCGACAGGGCCGTCTCGCCCGGCTTGCCCAGGAACACGTTCACCCCCACCAGAGGCGCCGTGTCCCATTGCCAGGCATCGCGCAGGGCCAGGGCGTACGTCCGCAGCACGCCGCGCGTCCGCTGAAAGCTCTCCAGTTGCGTCCACTTCGAGTAGAAGACATCCGTCAGCTCCGGGTGGAACGGGTAGCTCATCACGTAGCGATCCTCGACCTGCCGCCCCTCCTTGCGCGTCTGCTCGTCGAAGTCGCGCAGCCCCTGGAGGGCCGCCACGACGTGCGGCCGGAAGCCCTCGCGGTCGCGCACCGTCTCCGGGCGGAAGAAACGCCGCCGGAGCACCTCGGCCACGTCCTCCTTGAGCACCGGCTGCACGCTCTCCTCGCGCTGGCGCCGGAAGATAGCGTAGAGCTCCTGGGCCAGCTCCTTGCTCAGCGGGTCGTTCTTGCGCGGGTCGCTCGCCAGCAGCGAAGCGACGACGGCGCAGCCGCTCACCTTGGTCGCGGCCTGCGTGAGGTACTGGAAGAAGTCGATCAGCCGGGCGCGCCACACCGGATCGAGCCCCACCTTCTGCCGCACGTAGATCAGCGTCTCGTCGATGAGCACCAACGTCGCCAGTCCCTCGCGGGCCGGCGCCGACAGCAGCTTGACCAGCAGCGGCTCCGCCGGCGGGCTCTCGCGCTCGGCGGGCTGCCCCTCGGCGTGCAGCAAGCGCAGGCCGTCGTCGCCGGCGAGCTGATACGCCAGCACGCTCCACGGGTGCTTGAGCTGGCGCACCGCGCCCGCCGGCGAGCGCACTTCGAGCCCGGTCTCGGCGTCGAGCTTGTCGAAGGGGAGGACGACCACGCGGCTGCGCGGCGGAGTGCGGCCCACGTGCTGAAGGAACTCCTGCACGGCGGGCAGGTCGGGCAAGCTGGCCGGGTCGTAAACGAGGTGGTAGAGCGTGATGAGCGTGTGCGTCTTGCCGCCGCCGTAGGTCAGTTCGAGCTGGCGCACCGCCTTGTCGTTCTCCCCGGCGAGGCGCAGCAACACGTCCTTGGCAAGCTGGCGGAGGTTGTAGGTCGGGTAGGTCTGGGCGAAGAACTCCTTGGCCTCGCCGTAGACGGGGCGCGCCTTGCCCATGACCACGTCGTAGAGGTCGGCGGCGAACAGGTTCATGGCCAGGTCGCGCGAGCGCAGCTCGTCGCGCAGGCCGAGCACCTTGTTCCACGGCTTCCAGGTCGGCTTGCTCATGCGATTCGCCCTTGTTGTGTTTCGACCGTTTTTCCGCAGCCGGCCCTTTTTGGAGTGCGGGCGATTCAACGCCGCTTTCTTTGGAGACCATCGCCAGGAGCGAACAGGCGTGGCCCGGGCTGAGAGGCTGCGAACGAATCGAGGCGAGCGGCGCGGCGTGCGCCCGCCGGTGCGGCGCGCTCTACCGGCGGGCTCACGCCGCGCCGCTCGCCAGGCTCTTTTTTCACAACCTCACCTTCGGCCACGACCCGACTGTGCCGGGGCTGTTCCAGCCGTGCGGGCCGTCACCCCTCCCCGTCCGCGAACGTGTCGCCCCGATCGAACAGCCCCGGCTCCGCCGGCCGATCCACGCCGCGCGCCACCAGATGATTGCTGATGCTCTCCAGCACCGCCCGCTCGTCGCTGCCCGCGGCCGCCAACTCGATCAGCGCCTGCAACACCTGCTGGAACAGCCCGTTGCGCCGCAGCCCGCGGGCATCGACGTACTCATCGACGCGCACCACCTCGCCGGCCTTCCACAGGTGCATCAGCCGATGCGCCTGGTCGATCAGCGGCGCCGGCTGGCCGTTCACGTCCTGCCCCAGCCCCTTGCGCGTGCGCTGGGCCCACGGCTTGAGCCGCACCTGCGCCCCCGAACGCGCCTCCGGCTCTTCCACCTCGTCGCTCCCCTCCTCCGCTTCGTCTTCCTCCACGTCGGGGGCGGCATCTTGCCCGCCGGCGCGGAGCAAGACGTCGTGGCGGTCGAGGAGGTCGGCGTCGGACAGCCCGCACGAGACGGCGTAGAGGATGCAGGGGCCGATGGGCGCCTTGTCGAGCCCGAAGTCGTGCCGGTGGAGGAGGTAGTAGGTGGTCAGGTCGTCGAGCCCGCTGATGTTGGGGCCGTCGCCGTTGCGCGTGAGCACGCGGCCCACGACGAAGTCCACCACGATGCGGCGCACGGCGCGAAGGAAGTCGGGCACCGACATCAGTTCGCCCGGCTTGTCTGAGCGCTTGACGACGGGGTGCTTGCTGTAGGCCTCCATCGCGGGGCCGGTCGCGGCCCACACGAAGTCGGGGCCGCGGATGCCGGCGTCCCAGAAGGAGCGGAGTTGGGCGTAGATTTTGGCGCGCATCTCGTCGAGGACGACGTTGTCCCAGCCGGGACGGGCGACGGCGGGGCGCTTTTTGCAGACGAGCCAGACGGAAGAGGAGAGGGCGGCGGAGGCTTGTCCCCGAGTCCGGCTGGGTTGCTCCGTCTGAATCGGCCAACTGCCATCCACCACAAACCCTGCCCGAATCACGGATGAAACCAGAGTTTCCCAGGCATCGGGCTGCTTATTTGCAAACACAACGACCAGACGGCCTTCCAGTGTCAGCGCCTCCGCACATCGGGAAAAGACGCGCGCCATCCCGTCTTCATATTCGGCTTTTGACCTTGAGGCATCGCCTTGGTGGCGGCTTGAGTCGTCAATCAACTCCCCATCTTTCCTGTGCGAGTCCCACTTGGGGCCCAGCGCTTCTTTCATGGCGAGGGCGTAGTCCGGCGCCAGGCCCCAAACAGTCCTCCTCAACCAGACGTAAAACCAATCCATCAAATCAGAATACGGGATCGCATCATAGTAGGGCGGGTCCGTGATGACAACGTCCGCCTCTGGCAACTTGGCGACGGCGGATTGGCTCATTGCCTTCGCAGGTTCTGGCCCGAAGTGGCAATTCAGAACGGTCCCTAGGCCAATTGCAACCCTGTTGAGACAAAGCCAATACGAGCCCGCCATGTCTCCAATAGGGTTACCTTCCGCAAAGTCCCACGTCATCTGGATGGCGAACCGCACCAACGCGTGATTGATCGTGGGGACGTCAATTTTCCATTGCGTGTTGACGTTGCAGAAATCCACCAACCTATCGATTCCACACCCCAAATAGGCACCCACCGCCTCCGCCCATCCAGGCGGGTAGCCTTCTGCCTCCATTGCCTGTCGCGCCTGGCGAGTGTGCTTCACGAACGTGCCGAGACTCAAGAGTTGGCAGCGGGTAAACATGTCCTGCCACTTCGTAATGCCGTAGAGGGGCACTCGAAATCCCAGGGCCTCTTTCCCAGCCAGTGGCTCATTGAGCGGTCCGAAGGGTATTTCGGCGAAGGCCCGCTCGAGTTCCTGAGCGGCTCGGCTGTCGCGCGTCCGTTCCTCCTCGGTCGGCGCTCGGTACTCCTTCCCAGTTTCACCGTTGAGAACTACTGCCGTCATCATCATCCCTAGCCGAGTCGGTCGTGCCTTCCCCTCTTCGCGAATGTCTTCCATCTTCATCGAAGGCAACCCACAACAAGGACACGTTGCCCCCGCGCGCGACATCGTCCCTGCCCCGAGCTTCTTGTCCTGCTCCTTCCGCTGCGCCGGACTGCCCTTGGGCGTCGGCACATCAGCCTGTACCCCAAAGACCACGCCCGTCTTGTCTGCATTCGGTTCCATCGTCAGCAGCACACGCTTATTCTTCGTCTTGCACAGCCAACGCGTCTTGAGCAGCGGCATCACCGCCCGGCAATTCTTGCACGCCACCGTCCGCGCCCACAGGTAGGCCACCGTCGGCTTACCATCGACCACCGGGTAGAACCTCGCCAGTTCTGCCCGCGCCTTCTGCAATACCCACCAGCCCCAGGCTCGGAGGTGCCAGGACAGCCCAACCTCCGGCGCCGGGAACAGTCCTTGCTGAACCAGGTCGAGTTCCTTCTCCAACTTCTTCTTGCTCGCCTTGCCGCTGCCCTTGAGGAACGCCTCCATGAACTCGCGCGACTCCAGCGCGAACTTCGGCAGCGGCCGCACCTGCCCGGCCAGCTTCTGCGGATATTCGAGGGTACATTTCAGGATGAACCAGGCCACCGGGTTTATGTCGATGGCCGTCGCCTCGCAGCCCAGGCGCATCGCCTCCAGCGGGATGGCGCCGCCGCCGGCGAACGGGTCGAGCACGCGCGGGGCCCGCCCGCCGTAGGCCTTGCGGATCTCGGCGCGGAACCAGTCCATGTCGGGGCCGTTCTCGTTGCCCCAGTGCAGCACCCCGCCCTCCGTCTCGAAGCCCACCTTGTCCTTGTCGGCCTTGCGCACCACCTTCCCGCCAATCTTCTCGACCAGGGCGCGCCGCTCCTCCTCGCTCTCGGGGGCCGGCAGCAGCGTCGCGATCAGCGCCGCCCGGCACGCCGCCAGCGGCCGCCGCGCCGGCCACACGTGCAGCGTCGAGATGTGGCCGTGGCGCACGTTCTTCTCGTGGACGGAGTCCAGCGACGCCTGCCGCAGCGGGAAGGCGACCTCGATCAGGCGCGGTCGGTCGGTCATGAGGGCCGGGTCCTTTCCTCTCGTGGGCGGGGGCGGCAGGGGCGAAAGAAAGCGGCGTTAAAAGCGCCGTGCTGCAATACGAAGACAACTCGGGCCCTTTTGGAGTGCGGCGCATTCATCGCCGCTTTCTTTTCCCCTTTTTTCTCCCACCCCGAAGGCGTCGCGGCAGACGAGCGCCCCCGCGGTCGAAAGAAAGCGGCGTTAAAAGCGCCGCACTCCAAAAGGGCCTCTCTCGTTGCGATGGCCTCGAAACAAAGTTGCCAGGAAAGCGCCTCGCTCCCAAAAGAATCAGTTCGCCACCGGCACGAACAGCTCGCGCTCGGCGCTGGCCAGCACCTCCTGCTCGGCGACCTCCACCCTGCCGCGGGCTCGCACCAGCAACTTGCCGAACGGGTCCTGCACCCGCAACAGGCGCGGGTGGGGCGTGGCGCAATCGTACACGACGTAGAGCCAGTAGCGCTCGCGGTGGTTGCACGCCTGCACCCACTCGTTCTCGGTCAACTCTACGGCGCCCCCGCCCGACCGGCCCTTCACCTCGATCGCCAGTTGCTCGCCGCCCGGCCGATGCGCCAGCAAGTCGAAGCCCGGACGGTCCACCAGCCCGGCCGCGCGGGCGTTCGCCGGCGTCGAGACGTCCTGCACCAGGGCGCCCTCGGCCTGCTCGAACGCCCAGGCCAGCCGCACCGCCGTCGCCTCCACCTGAACGTCGTGCCGCCGGCGGTCGTCCGGCTCGCGCGCCGGCACCACGAGCGCGTGGGCCAGGAACGTCACCTCGCCGGGGCCCACCAGGCCCGGCTCGCAGCGCAGCGTCGCCAGCGCTTGCTCTTTCAGCGCCGCCAGCGCTTGTTGCCGCTGCCTGACGCGCTGGAGATCGGCCTTGGCCCGCACGTCGCCGGCCCGCGCCTTCTCGCTCAGGCGCGCCCGCACCGACAGCAATTCCGCCTCCTGGTAGTCGTAGCCGCGCGTCAAGAACGTGGCCCGCTGCTCCAACCCCTCCCACAGGCCCCGCCGGCGCTCCTCCGCCAACCGCGCCGCCTCCTCCTGCAAGGCGCCCCGCGCCCGCGCCAGGGCCGGGCCGGCCAGTTCGACGAGCCGGGCCGGCTTGTCCGGGGCGCCGCCGCCCTCCAGGAGAAGGAGTTGCTCCATCGCGCAGGGCGCCAGTTTGCCCTGCTCGTCCTGCCGCAGCCCCAGCAGCCGGCACTCCAGCACCTCCTGCCGGCGCAGGGCAGGGAAGTGCGGGTCGGCCGCGCGGAGCACCGACACCAGGGCGAGGTGGAACAGGTAGGGCCGCTCGGCGCCCGGGTCGCGGAAGACGGCGCCGCGCAGGGCGGCCTCGGCGAAGCCCTCGCAGAAGTCGGCGCGCAGGCGGTCGAACAGCGGCTCGCCGGGGCGCAAGAAGGCCGGCCCGTGGCCGTTGGCGTTCGCCGCGGCGTCCGGCTTGCCCAGGGTGAACGGCCGGCGCCCGCGCAGCGCGTAGGTGGCCAGCAGCGGGCGCAGGGGGCCGACCGACGCCGGCTCGGGGTGGAGCGCGAAGGCCGTGCCCAGGTCGCCCTCAATGCGCAGCCCCAGCCGCGGCGCCGCCTGGATCAGGAACCGGCGCACGTAGCCCGGCAGCAGGCGCCGCCAGCGCTCGCGCTCGACCTCGGCGCGCTGCTCCTCCAGTTGCCGGGCCACGTCCCCCCCGATGCCGTACAGCGTGCGCTCCCCGGCGCCCAGGTCCTTCACCCGGTCGGCCGTCAGCTCCTCGTCCAGCAGTTTCTCGATGGCCGCCTCGCCGGTCCCGGTCAGGAGCTGTTCCATGTAGTCGCTGACCGACAGCCCCTCGAAGAGCCGGCCCACCACGTCGAAGACCTTGTCGGAGGTCAGCTCGCGGCGAATGATTTCGAGCTTGTCCAGCAGCGTTTTGAGCACCCGGCCCTCGCGCGTCTTGCCGGCCACGAGGTTGAGGATCACCACCGGGTCGTGCTGCTGGCCATAGCGGTGGATGCGGCCCATGCGCTGCTCCAGCCGGGCCGGGTTCCACGGGACGTCGTAGTTGAACATCAGCCAGCAGACCTGGAGGTTGATGCCCTCGCCCGCCGCGTCGGTCGCCACCAGGAAGCGCGCCCCCCCCTCGACGATCGGCTTGCGGAAGAAGGCGACCTGCGCCTCCCGCGCGCGGTAATCCATACCGCCGTGCAGCTCCGCGACCTGCCCGGCGTGGCCCAGCCCCTCCAGGCGCCGCGTCAGAAACTCCAGCGTGTCGCGAAACTCCGTGAAGAGGAGCACCT
The DNA here is from genome assembly GCA_038239195.1 of Gemmatales bacterium. Taxonomy (GTDB): domain Bacteria; phylum Planctomycetota; class Planctomycetia; order Gemmatales; family Gemmataceae; genus JBBSEZ01. The sequence goes on along the minus strand of JBBSEZ010000168.1, from coordinate 10,292 downwards.
TCTCGCTGCGGAAGCGCTCGCTCTGCAAGGCATCGGCCAGCCGGTCAAACTTCGACTGGTCGCCCTTGTCCTCGACTCGGCGGGCCAGTTCCAGCAGGTGCTGGACCTGGTCGCGCTCCTTGCGGAGCTCCTGGATCGATTTTGCCGTCACGCCCTTGAGGGCTTCGTCCTCGGCCCGCTCGTTCTCCTCGCGCCCCTCGGCACTGTCCTCCTCGTCGCCCGTCTTGCCGTCCCAGACGTCCCTGGCCTTTAGTTGGTCCTGGCGGTCGGGGAAGTCCGCCTCGTTGACGGTGCCCTCCTTCAGCGCGACGATCCAGGCGTCGAGTCGGCCCAGCCGGCGCTCGAAGGAGCGCATGAGGGCGTAGGGCGAGCTGGCGAGCCGGCGCTGGAAGATGCTCATGGCCAGGCGGGCCGCGGAGCGGTTCAGCACGCGGGCACGGTTGTAGTGCTCGCGGATGTACTCGGTCGTCTGCTCGTAGAGCTCCTGCTCGCTGACCTCCCCCCGCGTGAGCTCGTAACTGAGCGTGTCGGAGACGCGCGTGGGGTAGATGGGGCTGCCGTCGAAGCGGACCATCTCCTCCTTGGTACGGCGCAGGAAGTGCTGCCGGCGCTCCGCGGGGGGGTAGGCCTGAAAGGCGTCGAAGGTGGCCAGGGCCTCCGGCTCCAGCAGCCGCCACAGCGCGTAGTAAGGAAAGGCCTTGCCCATGTGCGGGGTGGCCGAGAGCAGCAGCACGTGCCGGCAACTCCAGGGCAGGGCCCAGCGCTCGTCGTCGCCCGGCGCGCCGGTCAGGGCCTCGGCCAGGCAGTAGCGGACCGTGCGCCGCAGCGTGCCCTCGGCGGTGCGGTCGGCCGAGAGCTTGTGCGCCTCGTCGAAGATCGCCAGCTCATAAGGCTCCACCTCGGGCCCCTGGAGGCGCTTGAACAGACGTTCGCCGCTGAGCGTGTCCACGCTGACGATGACGAGGTCGCTGGCGGGCCCTGTGAAGGGGCTGGCGACGGCCGGGCGGGCGTCGTTGCCGGAGACGATGCGGAACGCGAGGTTGAAGAGGGTGCGCAGCTCGCGCTCCCAGTTGCCGACCAGCCCGGCCGGGACGACCACCAGCACTCTTCTCAACAGCCGCCGCGACAGCATCTCGCGGACGTAGAGCCCGGCCATGATGGTCTTGCCGGCCCCGGCGTCGTCGGCGAGCAGGAAGCGCAGGCGCGGCTGGGCGAGCAGGTGATGGTAGACGGCGATGCGCTGGTGCGGCAGCGGCTCGATGAGGGCCGTCTCGATGGCGAAGCCGGGGTTGACCAGGTGCCCGAAGGCCAGGCGCTGGCCCTCGACCACCAGGCGAACCACCTCCGGGTCGGTGCGGAAGTCGGGGCCGGGCCCGGCCAGGCGCGGCTGCCAGGCAAGCGCCGCGCCCTCGACGGCCCGGGCCTCGTGTTCCAGCCCTCCGCCCAGCCACCACGGCAAGGAATGGCGAAAGTCCTCGGCCAGCAGCTTGCGCCAGTTCTCCAGGAGCCGGGAGCCAGCGACCGCGGACAGAAGGTCGGCGCAGGCGGACAGCTCGGCGTCGAAGCGCTCCAGCGCGGCGAACGCCTCATCGAGGACGGCGGCGAAGCGCGCGTGCTCGGCCCAGGCCGTTTCGACAGACTCCTGGTAGGCCTCATCGATGGCCAGGAAAGCAGCCCACGACTCCATGCGCGCCACCAACAGGTCGGCACAGCGGTCGAGTTCTTCGACCTCGTCGTCCGCTCGCTGGCAATCGTCTTCGAGGCGCTGAGCGTCGGAGGCCCACTCCGGCAGGTAGTGGAGCCACTGTTCGGCCGCCGCCAGCCCCAGGGAAGGCGCGAGTGAGCCGTCGAGCGGGCCGAGGGCCACGCCGAAGAGCCGGCACTTGCCCAGGGCCACGGCCAGGCGGTAAGCCGCGCGCTTCTCGGACGGGCCCGGTGCGGCGCCAGCGTCGAACCCGGCCAGCCCGGGTTGGGCGAGGGCATCCTGCAGTTCGAGCCGCCAGTCCAGGAGGGCTTCCTCCGGGGGCGGGGCAGGGTGGACGGGGCTCACGGTCGGGCTCCCTCAATAGTGACGGCGGGGGCCCAGGCGCCGGGCGGGGGCGACCGGCGCGGGCGCGGGCCAGGGGTTGGGCATGGTGAACCAGGGTCGGGCTTCGCGGCCCTCCAGGTGCCAGGTGGCGGGGGTGCGGAAGCGCACGCGCGAGCGCATCTCCGCCCCGGCGAGGACGAATTTGGCCTCGGGAGGCGGGACCATCTTGCCGTCCGGCCGGGCGTCGGCGAAACAGAGGACCAGTTCCTCGGCGAGGGCGCGCCAGCGATGGTGGGCGGTGGTGGCGCGACAAACCGCCCCTTTGAAGTAGCAGCTCCACACGGCCCCACCGTCTGGGCGCGAGCGGACGATCAGCAGGGCGCCACAGGGCAAGATCAGGGCCCAGGTTTCGCGCGGCCTGCTCGGCCCCCCGGCCACGGCGGGGGCCTCGTAATTGTCGTACAGGACCGCCAGCGGGACGCGCAGACACGACTTCGCCTCTGCCTCGGTCAGGGGGGACAGTTGTTCGAGTGCGAGTTGCCGTTCCTCCTCGGCGCTGCCGAGTTGCCAGGCCGCGCGCAGCCGGCCCGCCAGGGCCGGCCCGGCCCACTCGTCCCACAGCTCGCGCGGGTCGGCAACGTGCTTCTCGACGATGTGGCGCAAGCGCTCGACCTCGAAGACCACCTGGCACGGGGCGGTGCAAGGGCTGGCGTCGTCGCGCGGGTCGGGGACGTCCTTCCAGGTGGTGCTCACGGCGAGGCCCCGTCCGGAGTCGTTTCGAGCAACTCTCTCACGCAGCGCAGCGAGGCCAGGCGGGCCTTGCCGCGAAAGAGGCAGACCGAGAGCGTGTTGCGCTTCAGGCCGAGCAATCGGGCCAGGGCCCCATTGCGTTCGGCAAGTTGTTCGCTGTCTCCCAGTTCGTCGGGAGGAAAAAGCCCCGAGGGGGGCGTGCCGTGCCAGCGGCGATGTTCGTCCACCCACTCGCCCCAGAGAACGGGCGGCACCTTGCGCCACAGCCCGCTCAGGCAGAGCAACACCAGCCGCTCGCGCAGGGACCAGGCCCCGACCGCCCGCAGGTCGAGCTCGCCCAGCGGCTCGTCGCGCGCCCAGGCCCGCTCGAGCGCGTGGCGCAGGTCGACAGCCTCCCGCCTCTGGTGGGCCGCCGCGAGCGCGTGCCGCTGCTCGCGCTGTTCCTGCCGGAGGTTGTCGAGGTGGCGGTTTCGCAGCACGGTGTAGCACCAGGCCTCGAAGGGCCCCTGGGGCGCGCCGCGCCCGAGGGCCTCCCAGACGTCTCCCTCTGCGTTGTCCAACAAGTCCCGTCGCTGCTGCCCCGTGAAGCGCAGCGCGAGCCGGTGTGCCGTGCGGTGGATGACGGGGAGGAGGGCACGAAACGCTCGTTGGCGCACCTCCTCTGTCGAGCCGGCCGCGGCCAGCCGCGCCAGCCCGTCGGGGGCCTCGGACCACTCCTCGGACGAGGGCGTCATGTTCGCGCTCGGCAGGCTCCTTCGGCAACGTCTGCGGAGATCGCCTCGCAGCGCAAGGCTAGCGAGGTTCGGGGCCTCGCCAGGATAACGCATCTCGCGCGAGGAGCATGACAGAAAAGACGGGAAAATCGAAAAACGGGGACGCAGCGAACGCCCCGGCTCGCCTCTCGCGCCTGCGCGTCATTCCCTCCGCGATCCTTCGCGCTGCGCCCGCGCCAGCGCGCCGGCCAGCCCCGCGAGGGCCCCGCACAGCGCGCCGAAGCCGGCCCCCAGCAGCACGCCCAGGTAGATCACCCAGTGCTCCATCTGGAACACCTTGGGATCGGTCATCCAGCGCACCACCGCCAGCGCCGCGCGCAGCAGCCCCGCCGCCAGCCCCACGCCGGCGATCAGCCCTAGCCCGGCGCCCAGCAACGTTCGCCACACGGCTACACCTCCCCTCCCGGCGCCACGGCTTCCGGCTCGGCGACGGGCTTCTGGGCGGCCCCGACGCCCAGCAATTCGCGCAGGGCGCGGCTGGCGAGATAGCGGCCCCGGCGGTGGTGCGACGCGATCGCCTCGCCCGGCCGCAGCGCCCTCGTCTGCCCGGGGGGAAGCTCCACGAACACGTCGCCGGCCTTCCCCACCTCTTGCAGACATTCCAGCTCGATCATCTCCGCCACCTTTAACTCGACGCGCTGGAAGCGGCCCGCCTTGCCGTGCCGAAGCTCCTCGAGATACTCGCGCCCCTTCTCTCCCAGCCGGAGCCCGACGCGCTCGTCCGTGACCAGCACGAACCGATCCGGGGGCTGCGCGGCCTCGCAGGCGCGGCGCAGGTAGTTGGTGACCGAGATTCGGCTCTCCTGAGTCAGCACCAGCGCCCCCAGGTGCTGTTCCACTCCCGGCCCCGGGCCCTCGCCGGCGACCTGCAAAGTGACGGAGAGGTTGTAGGGGGGAGGAGGGGCGTTATCGGGCGCGGATAGCCGCTCGACGTCGAGGACGCCGTAGAGATGGCCCGCCTGGTCGCACTGGCGCAGCAAGCGATACAGCACGCCGGCGAGCCGGTCGGCATCGACCGGGAGCGCGCCGGGCGCTTCCAGCTCGACGCGCTTTCGCGCCAGGGCCTCTTCCACGGCGCGGTCGATGACGACCTGGTCCTCTTCGCCGCCGATCTCCGTGCCCGGCCTGCTCCGGCGCTCGGCCCAACCTTCCAGCCAGGCGGGCCCGCCCTTCTCGCGAAGCTGGAGCTGTTCCTGCCGCCAGCCCTCGCGCGCCCAGTTGAGCACGTCGCGCGAGCGCACGTCGATCTTGTCGCGCAGGAAGCGCTCGTGCCAGGCCCGGCCCAGCGGAAACAGGTCGTCGGCCTGGCGCAGAGGCGCCACCTCCTCGACGGCCCCGAAGGGGGCGAGGAAGTCGTCGAGTCGGCCGCGCACGAGCTGCTCGGCCTGGGCGCTGTTGAGGCGCTGCAAGAGGAGCTCGAACTGGGCGAGCCGGTCCCACGCGGACTTTTGCACGACGCCCTCTTCGCGCCAGTGCATCAGGGTCGCCTGGATGCCTGTCGTGACGACGAGCAAGTTGGCCGCGCTGTCCAGAAGCGCTTCGAGGAAGCGCGCCAGGGCGCCGAACTGCTCGGCGTCGAGGTTATCGACCTGATCGAAGGCGAGCACGAAGGGCCGACCCTGACAATCGGCCAGGCGCGTCAGGGCGACGAGTACCTGCTTGATCTGCTGGGCGTCCTCCAGGGCGACGGCGTCCTCGCGGTGGCGCGCCGGCGGCAGGCCGAGCAAGCGCGCCTCCTCGGCGGCAAGCCCCCCCCCCGATAGCCCGCGCACCGCCAGCGCCGCGGCGCCGCCGTCCTCCTTGCCCTTCGCGCTGCGCTGCGCGGAGCGGTAGAAGGCGAACAGCACGTCGTAGACGGTACGGTCGAGAGTGGCGGCGCCGGCCTGTTGCGCCCAGCGATCGACGAGGGCGTGGTAGGCGCTTTCGATCTCCGACCAGGCGTACGTGCCCTCCGCGCGCTGGGTGGCTTCGAGAAGAGCAGCGTGGACCAGTTTGAAGAGCGGGGCGGCGTGAAACCGGTCGCGCCGGCCGAGCGTGAGGAGGCTGACGACGGCGTTGAGCAGCGAGCGCGGGAGTTGCTGGGGCGCGGCCTGGAGGTTGTGCAGGTAGACGAAGCAGGCGTTGTCCGGTTCGGCCCAGCGGCCCAGGCGCGAGAGGACGTGGCTCTTGCCGATGCCGGCCTCGCCCCAGAGCACGGCGCCGACGGCGCGCCCGGCGGCGTGTGCCTCGACGGCAAGTTCGGTCAGGCGCGCGAAGGCGGCGTGGTGAACGCCGGGCGCATCGACGTCGGCGGGCGAAGGGCCGTTGATGCGGTTGTCGAGGAAGGGGTTGACGGCGCCGACGCGATCGAAGAACGCGGGCAGCCTGGCAGGCTCGGTCATGGGCTTCGGTCCCGGGAGAAGCGCGGAGAGGGCACCGTACACAATACCGCCCGTGCCGGGGCGCGGCAAATCATTCGGGGCCCTTCTCCCCCCTCGCCGGGAGGGCGAGGTGCTGCCCCATCCGTGCCCACAACAACTCGATCAGGTCCGCCCCCATGAGCTCGTAGTCGTCCGGCACGCGGAGGCAAGCGAGCGCCTTGCCGGCGAGGGCCCGGCCGAAGCGCCGGCGGAGGTGGTCGCGGTGCCGATCTTCCATGACGAGGATCGCGTCGGCCCAGCCCACGTGGCCCTCGGTGACGCGAATGCGGGCGCCCGTCGCCGTGCCGGCGGAGCGCGCCTGGAAGCCCGGAACGTCCTGCAAGAGGCGCTCGGCGGTGAGGCTGCGAATCTTGTTGCGGCTACAGACGAACAGCACCTTCATGCGGGGCCCCCGCTCGCCCCCTTTCAGGGGCGCGAGAAATCGGGCATGCGGCCCTCGCGGACGTCGCGCTCCCACTCGTCGAGCAGGGGCCAGCCGATGGCGCAGGTGCCGAAGTCGGACATGTACTGGTACTGCGTCAGGCGGTCGATGGCCTTTTGCACGATGCGGTTGTCGCGCCGGAAGACCGGCCCGTGGCTGGGCAGCAAGAACTCGCTGTCGTCCTTCGTGATGCGCGTCAGCGACTCGATGAAGGCGGGAATGTCGGAGCCGTGGTGGGCGTCGATCACGCCGACGCAGCTGTCCTTGTAGATGTTGTCGCCGGAGAAGAGCAGATTGCCCAGCTTGAAGCTCAGGTGCCCGGACGTGTGGCCGGGGGTGTGCCAGACCTTCATCTTGAGGTCGCCGACGGTCACCACGTCGCCCTCGTTGAGCATGACGTCGATCTTGCAGGGCGGCATGGGGATCTCGAAGTCCTGCGCCTTGATCGAGGCGTAGGTGAGGATCTGATCGCCGCTCTCGATGGGCGGGACGCTGAGGGGGTGGGCGGCGACCTTGGTCTTGAGCAGCTCCTTGGCGCGGGCGGCGCCCTGGATGTGGTCTGCGTCGGCGTGGGTGGCGATGATCATCTTGCAGGTGGACAGGTTGAAGTCCATCTCGCGGACGAGGTCGATGACCTCGTTGACCGTGTCGAGGTAGCCGACGTCGATGAGGAGGAACTCGGTTCCGCCGTCGATGAGGTAAACGTTGACCCCGAGCCGTCGGCCGGCCTGGTAGTTCATCTCGATGACGCGGGGGAAGAGATACTTCCGGGGCATCATGACGTGCAGGCCCTCGCGAGCGAACAATCCATCCCCGTTCATGATAGGCGAGGAAGGTGGGGATTCAAGCGGGCGCGAGGCTCAGGGCGGCGGCAGGGCGGCGATGGCGGCGGCGCGGCGGGTGGAGTTGCCGTCGATCTGGTCGAGGAGGGCGAGGGCGTTCGTTGCTTCACGGAGCCTGGCTTGCGCCAGGGACTGATCGATGAGCACACGACGCGCCTGGGTGTTGTAGCTAGCTCGGTTGCGATCCTGGACGAGAAAGTCCAGGGCCCTTCCGATGGTTTTCAGATCGGCATCGGTGGCGAAGATGAGGCAGAGCCGAACCTCGGAATGGACGTTCTGATGAGGTGGCACCGACCACCCCCAGCGCGAGAGGGCGTCCCGACACTCCAGGAGGAGGGCGTAGTAGGAGTGGATCACGGTGGCACGCCAGTGCGCTTCCGTGCCCCCGAGCACGACCTCGCGGGCCAGGTCCAGGTACGCCCTACCCTGCATGGTTCGTCTCGAATCGCAAGAGGAAGGTGAAATACTGGAGGACTTCGGGGGGGAAAATGCCGATCTCCCAGCGCGCGAACGTCTCGCTGATTCTGTCCTCCGGGATGAAAGGACGGTTGATGTAGGCCTCAATGCCAATGCCGGGGTCGATCCCCGTGTCGTAGGGCTCGAGGTAGGTGAGCTCGATCCGCGTCAGGTCGGGCACGGTCTGGCGCGCGTGCTCCAGCATCTGCTCCAGTTCGGCCCGCAGCCCCAGTTCGTCCACCCGAGCGGATGCTTCAGGCGTGATAGTGACCGGCACATTCGTCGAGATGCTCATGGCGCTCCTCCAGAATAATCTCGCTTCATGCTATCGGAATCGCTCGCCTCTTTCCTCCCCAATCCTCACCTCGACGCCGCCAGCCCCTCCTCGTAATTCGGGTAGCGCAGCCGTACCCCCAACTCCTCCCGCATCCGCCGATTGACGACGCGCCGATTCGCGCGGTCGCCCTCCGCCGCCATGAACCGCGGCGGCGCGGCCCCCAGCAGTTCGGCCAGCTTCCCGTAGAAGTCGCGCCGCCTCACCGGCCGGCCGTCGCTCACGTTGTAGGTCGCCCCCTCCCGTCCCCGCTCCAGCGCGGCCAGCACCGCCTCGGCCCCATCCTCGACGTGGATGAGGTTCAGCCACTTCTCCTCGTCCCCCGCGATGGGCTCGCCGGCCCGCAACGCCTGCGCCCGGATCAGGCGGCCTGGGCCGTAAATCCCCGCGAAGCGCAGAACGAGGGCGCCCGGCAAGCGCTCGCGCAACAGGCGCTCCGCGTCGAGGGCCACGCGCCCGGCTTCCTCCTCCGGCTCCGTAGCCGCGCTCTCGTCTACCTCCTCGCCGCTCGTCTGCCCGTAGACGCCCGTGCTGCCGACGTAGACGAAGCGCGGGGCCAGCCAGCCGGTCACCACCTCCAGCACGTTCCGCAGCCCTTCCACGTAGGCCTCGCGCAGCGATCGGCCGGCACCGCGGTCGAAGCCGACCGCATACGCCACCTCCTCGACGACTGGCAGGGCACGCAGCGAGGGCCGATCCATCACGTCGCACAGCACTGGCTCGACGCCAAGCGCTCGCAGTTCCTCGGCTCGGCCGCGCGTGGTGGCGAAGACGTGGTGCCCGGCGGCCCGCCAGCGCGCGGCGATGCGCCGGCCCAGGTAGCCGCAGCCAAGGAGCAGTTTGGCGGTCATGGAAGTCTCTGCCTCCCCTGCGCGAGCTTCGGTTTCCCCGCCGTCCCGAGCCGGGTAGGATAGGTATAGGCGGGCCGCCCATTCTCTCCCACGTGCAGCCTGGCCTTCCGGCCCTCTCCCCCTTGCCATAGGAGGCACCGTGTCCACCGTCGTTCCCATGCCGTCCGAGAACGGCCGGCCAAATAGCTCCTTCTCCATCTACGAGAGCTCGCCCACCTTTCAGATGGCCTGCCAGCAGCTCGATTCGGTCGCCGAGGTCCTCGACCTCGACAAGGGCGTTCTCCACCGCCTCCGCTGGCCCAAGCGCGCCCTGATCGTCACCATGCCCGTCCGCATGGACGATGGCCGCACCGAGATGTTCATCGGCTACCGCGTGCAGCACAGCCTGACCAGCGGGCCCTCCAAGGGCGGGCTGCGCTACCACCCGTCGGTCGATCTGGGCGAGGTGGCCGCCCTGGCCATGTGGATGTCGTGGAAGTGCGGCATCATGAACCTGCCCTTCGGCGGGGCCAAGGGCGGCATCGGCTGCGACCCCACCCTGCTCAGCTTCGGCGAGCGCGAGCGCCTGACGCGGCGCTTCACCGAGGAGGTGCTGTCGATCATCGGGCCGCGCAAGGACGTGATGGCCCCCGACATGGGGACGGACGAGCAGACGATGGCCTGGATCATGGACACCTACAGCATGAAGGTCGGCTACGCCAGCCCCGAGATCGTCACCGGCAAGCCGGTCGAGCTCGGCGGTTGCATCGGCCGGCGCGAGGCCACCGGGCGCGGCGTCACCTACTGCATCCTCGAGGCGATGAAGGAGCTCGGCCTCCAACCCGAGGGCTCGACTGCGGCCGTGCAGGGCTTCGGCAACGTCGGCTCCGTCACCTGCCAGGAGCTCCATCAGCGCGGCGTCCACGTCATCGCCGTCAGCGACCGCTACGGGGCGGTCCGCAACGCCCGCGGCCTCGACGTCCCTGCGCTGGCGCGCCACTGCGCCACCGGCAAGGCCCTGAGCGAGTTCCCCGGCGGGGAGCCGATGGACGGCGCCGACGTGCTGACGACCCAGTGTACCGTGCTGGTGCCGGCGGCGCTGGAGCGCGTCATCAACAAGGACAACGCGGCGAAGTTGCGCTGCCGCATCCTCGCCGAGGGCGCCAACGGCCCGACCACGCCGGAGGCCGACGCCATCCTGGCTCGGAGCGAGATCTTCGTCATCCCCGACGTGCTGTGCAACGCGGGCGGGGTGACGGTGTCGTACTTCGAGTGGGTGCAGGACATCCAGCAGTTGATGTGGAGCGAGGGGATGGTCAACGACAAGCTCCAGGAGCTGATGCTGCGGGCCTTCCATCAGGTGCGGCAGAAGGCGCGCGACCGCAAGCTCAACAATCGGCGGGCGGCGCTCAGCCTGGGGGTGGAGAAGGTGGCCCG
>JBBSEZ010000167.1:0-19216 GCA_038239195.1 Gemmatales bacterium | reverse complement strand
TCGCCAGGCCATCGTTTCACAAGCTCCCAGCGCTTCGTTTTGCTCTGGCGTTTTTCCTCGCGCGGGCTATGGTGCCGGGCCCGCCCGGGGTGGCGGGGGAGCTTGCGTCCCAGGCCAGGAGGGCTCGACCATGAGGAAGCGTTGGCTGGTTGGCGGGCTGGTCGTCGCGCTCGCGACGTGCGGGGTGGCGGCGGGCGCCGCGGGCCCCGTGATGGAAGCGCCCCCGGCGAAGAAGCAGGCGGGCCAGCCGATCCAGATCGAGCTGCGCGACGGACTGACGCTCGCGGCGAACCAACTGAGCATCGACCGCGGCGGGCGCGTCGGTCTGGATCGGGTGCGCATCGCGCTGTCGGGCGACCGGCTCGCCCTCCGGGCCCGGCGCGCCATCGTCGAGTTCGACCGCCCAGTGGGGAAGATCGCCGACCTGGGCAGGCACAAGCTCGTGAGCGTGATGCTGACGGGTGGGGTGTCTTGCACGATGGGCCGCGACCAGGACCTGGTCGCCGAGACGATCAAGGTGAGCTGGGCCGCGACGGGCGAGGTGCTGTTCGAGGCGCAGGGGGAGGTGTCGGCGCACCTGCCGGGAGTGACCGTCGGCGGCGTCGAATCGTTCTCGCTGCGCTTCGAGGTCGGGCCGGCGCCCAAAGGGAAGGCGCCACCCGGGAAGGGCCCGTAGGAAGGGGCGCTCGACCTCAGCGCGCGCAAGGTCGAGATGGTGGTGTGCGACGGCGCGATCGACGCCTGGAGGGGGGAGGGCAAAGTTCGCGCTCGCGGCAAGGACTTCGACGTCTCCGGCGAGAGCGCGGCGTGGGCCCCGGACGGTTTGTGGGTGAGGGGCGATCTGGCGCAACCACGCCTGGGCCAGTTCCGCATTCTGGCCCCGATGGTCTGCATCGACCGGGCGAAGAACAAGGCGTGGGTCGCGGGACCGGGCGCGATCCGAGTGGACGGCCTTCCCAACTTGCAGGGCGCATCTGCCTCGACGCGGTTCTGGCCACGACACTGCCGGAAGGGGCCGTGTACTTCCGAGGCGATCGGCTACGCTTGCAGCAGAAGGGGGTGAAAGGCGAACCGTCGTTGGAAATGTCCGGCAAGGTGTATGCGCAGGGCCCAACCTCGTACGCGCACGCCGGCGTGGCTCGCCTGGGCGTGGTCGAGGGCCTGCTCGCGCTCGAGGCCGCCGAAGGGGAACAGGTGACCTGCCACCAAAGTGGGAGAGGGAGCGGCAGCCCGACCTTCGTCTCCGCCAAGAAGATCGAGATCAGCCTAAAGACGGGGCAGGTGACGCTGACCCGCCCGAACCTCGATTCAACGCCGGACGACCGCTGAGCCTACACGCCGCCGAGCCGAAGTCACTCGCTCCGCCTCCGTCATTTCTGGGCCCCCACGTAGCGCGTCGGGTCGGCCACGCCTGCCGCCTCGAAGCCGGCGCGGCGGAGCTGGCACGAATCGCACCGCCCGCACGCCGCCCCGTCCGGCGTAGGCGCGTAGCAGGAGTGCGTCTGTCCGTAATCGACGCCCAGCGACGTGCCGAGGCGGATGACGTCGGCCTTGCTCATCTGGATGAGGGGGGCGCGAATGCGGAAGCGCCCGCCCTCGACGCCGGCCTTGGTCGCGAGGTTGGCGAGTTGCTCGAAGGCGGCGATGAACTCGGGACGGCAGTCGGGATAGCCGGAGTAGTCGAGAGCGTTGACGCCGACGTAGACGTCGAAGGCCCCCAGCACCTCGGCGTAGGCGAGGGCGAGCGAGAGGAAGATGGTGTTGCGGGCGGGGACGTAGGTGACGGGGATGCCCTGCGCCATCTCGGCCTCGGGGCGATCGACGGGCACGGGCAGGTCGGCGGTGAGGGCGGAGCCCCCGAAGGCGCGCAGGTCGAGCGGGACGACGCGATGCTCGGCCGCGCCGAGGGCACGCGCGACGCGCTCCGCCGCTTCGAGTTCGATGGCGTGGCGCTGGCCGTAGGCGACGCTGAGCGCGTGACAGCGGAAGCCGTCGCGCCGGGCCACGGCGAGGGCGGTCGCCGAGTCGAGCCCGCCGCTGAGCAGAACGACGGCCGGGCGGATGGGGGGGGTCATCGAGCGCCCTCGGGCTGCCTCACAGGTGCAGGTCTTCGAGCTTTTCCAAGTCTCCAACAGCGAGCACGGCCGCTTCGAGGCGTTGCAGGTCCGTCTGGTTATTGATCCGGGCGAGCAAATCTTCAGGCAGAAGCGCAAAGCGCTTCTCAAGGAGAGCGCGCAACAACATCCGCGCCGTTCGCAAATCTCCTTCCACCCGTCCTTCCAAACGTCCTTCCACCCGTCCTTCTTCGAGCAGCGATTCGGCAATCGTCTGAGTCATGTTCTTCACCTCCTGCTGGCGTTCGGGCGACGGTTGCGCCGCCTGGGCGGCACTCTGCAAGTCCTGGCGTTCGGCCACCGGGCGCCGCCACGTCGCCCAGGTCAACACGATCCGCAGCAGATCGTACCACTGCACGCGGTCGCGCTCCGAGACCACTTGCAAGCGCCGGAGCGACTCGTCGAACACCGCCCGGAACGACGCGGCGTCTTCCCCCTGGGCGCGGATCACGGCGAGCGTTTGCAGCCACTCCGCGCCGCTGGCGAGGAGCGCCTCGGGCGTGCTGTCCGCCAGGTTCCAGAATAGCGGTTGCCAGACCGGCGCGAAGGCGTGAAGCGCGGCCGGCTCGCCCATCAGGTCGAGGAGCGTGCGGTTGCTGCTCCACGGCGTCGTGCCCGTGTAGAGCACCAACGGCAGCACCGGCCGCAGGCGTAAGGGCGGGCGGGGCCGGGGCAGCCGCGCCCACTCCTGCCACTGGCGGTCCCAATATCCCACGGCGAAGTAGAGCATGCGCAGCGGCATCAGCGGGTCGGTGTCGCTCTGGTGTTTGATCAACACGACCACCAGCGCCAGCAGTTCCTCCGTCCCGAGGCGGTAAGGGATCTCGAAGGGCAAGTCGGCCTCGCGGCGGCGCCAGTCGTCCATCGGGAACTCGCGGTCGAGCAGCCGCGCCTTTTCGCACCACACGAAGCCGGGCGCCAGCAGCGGCACGGCCGCTTCGAGGAACGCCCGCAGGTGGGCGGGGTGGCGCAGCGACTGGCGAATCACCCGGTCCGGCAGATCGCGGGGCCGCTCGCTGGAGGGCGTCATGCTGGCCTCCTCTGGGGGACCGCTCGCCCTTGTTGGGGAGAGCGGAGGGATAGAGAAGCGCTGCCGCCCCGGTCCCACAGGACGGCCGGGCCCGGCTCGCGCCCGCTTTCTTCCTCTCTGGCGGCGTCGGGCCCTTCCTCCGGTTGGCGATCTTTCGCCAGGGGCGCCGAGCGGCGCAGGACGACGGTGCGGCGCAGGTCGGCGCGGAGCGTCTCCAGTTCCTCCGCCAACCGCTGCACTTCGAGCGCCTCGTGGAGCGTCATGTCCTCGTCGAGCTGGCGCCGGAGTGCCTCCGACTCGACGCCGAGCTGCTGGTCGGCCTCGTCGGGGCCCGGGGCGGCCAGGATCAGGTCGATCCAGCCGCGCTCGGCGTTGCGGCGGAGGTGGACGGTGCGGTCTTCGGAGTTGCTCATCGCGACGACCTTCGGGGGATGGTGATGGGGACGCAAAGAGCGGCATCGCTCTCCTCACCAACAGTAATCTCCGGCGCGCCGAGATACAATCTTGGCAGGTGTCACTCGTCGCTTACCCCTTCCCCTCCTCCTTCTGGCGCCACCGCTCCAGCGCCGCCCGGCAATACTCGAACAGGTTCAGGTCGAGCAACTCCGCCTCCACCGCGTCGGGGCTCGGCTCGCGCAGCGACGCGCTGACCTCGCCCATCAGCAGCTCCGCGAAGCGCTCGCGGGCGGCGTGCAGCCACTTGCGCACCCACTCGGCGCTGACCTCCTTGCCGAGCTTGACCGAAAGCTGCTCCGCCATCTGCGCCGAGCGCAACTCGGGGTTGCCGGCGCGGAAGTGCAGTACCGCGTAGAGCGGGCGATTCGTCTTCCGCTCCTCCTCCGCCAGCGCGTCCCAGGAGCGGTTCAGCAGGTCAGCGCGCCACGCCTCCAAAAATTGGCGGTCGGAGTCGAACGTGGGTGCCTGTGCCGCGGCCGGGTCGGGGCCTTCGGGCGACAGGTGCGCCGCCTGGCGCTGCCGGCGCTTGTGGTGGTCGATCATCAGGTGGTAGAGCGCCGACTTGAGTAGGTCGCGGAATCGGCCGCGCTCCGGGTTGGCGTTGCGGAAGTCGCCGCGCACGAAGCGCAGGGCAAACTCCTGGAAGATCTCCTCGGCCGTGTCGGGATTGCCCAGGCAGGCCAGCAGGTAGCGGTAGACCGCCGGGCGGTAGCGCTCCAAGATCGCCTGTTGCGCCGCGGTCGCATCGCCCGGCTTTCCGCCGTGCGCCTGCAACAGGACCGGCCAGATCGTCTCGATCTGGCTGATGTGCCGACCGGCCGCGTCGGATTTCGAGGTCATGACGGTCTGCCTTCCCGGAAAGGGGGCCTTCCGACTCCATCCTACCGCTCCGCGCGCCCCGGAGGGAGGTAAAATCGCCACCGTCAGCCCTTCCGCCAGGCCAGGTAGACCGTCGTCTCGTAGCGCAACACCACCTTCCCCCCGCTCTGGAAGCGCCCGACCACGTCGCGCAGCGCCGCCGCGAAGCGCTCCACCGCCTCCGGCCCCGTGGGAGCATACGACGCCGAGAACGCTCGACCCAGCACGCCCTCCTCGTCGAGCTCCTGCCCGTGCGCCAGCCGGACGCGCTCGCCCCTCTCGAACAGGGCGCTCTCCAGCAACGCTTGCCCCGCCAGCGCGCGCGGCCCTTCCACCCGCGCCGCCTCAGGGACCGTGCGGACCACCGCCCCATACTCCGCCGTGAACGGGTCGCGCTCGTCGCGCTCGTTCCACATCAGCGCCACCCCACCTCTTGATCGCAGGATGCGCTGAAACTCGCGCAGCGCGGACGGGGCGTCGAACCAGTGAAACGCCTGCGCCGACACCACGGCGCTCGCCGCGCCGTCCGCCAGGCCCGTCGCCTCCGCCTGCCCTGCCTGGTACGACAGGGCCCCGGCCCCCGGTGGTGACGGCGCCGCCTCGGCCTGCGCCCGCATGGCGTCGTTTGGTTCGAGGCCCAGCACCGGCACGCCACGCGCCGCGAATAACCGGGAGGAGATGCCCGTCCCGCAGCCGACGTCTACCAATAGGGTGCCCGGGCCCAGGGCGAAGCGGGACACGACGAGGCTGATGGCTGAGCTGGGGTAATCGGGCCGGCAGCGGGCGTAGAGGCCGGCCAGACCGGAGAACCGGCCGGTGGGATCGAGCCGGGACAGTTCGCTCATCGCGGGCCCTCGCTTACCGAGTTTGCGTCGTTCGGCGACGTTGGGTATCATGCGATGGAGGGTGGTCCCCGTCCACGCCAGGTGGCGCGGGCGGGCTTTCCTTGGGAGGGGCGCATGGCCCTGCGTTTCACGGTGCTGGCGAGCGGGAGCAGCGGCAACGCCACGCTGGTTCAGGCCAACGACTTCGGCGTGCTGATTGACGTCGGCCTCGGCCCGCGCCAGTTCGCCACGCGGTTGCGGGAGGTCGGCTCCTCGTGGTCGAGCGTCGATGCGGTGCTCCTCACGCACACGCACTCCGACCACTGGAAAGATCGGACGTTCGCCTACCTCCAGCGCGCCGGCATTCCGCTCTACTGCCACCCCGACCACCATCCCGTCCTTCTCGCCTACTCGCCCGCCTTTTCCAACCTGCTCGCCGCCGGACTGGTGCGGCCGTTCGAGGCGTGGCAACGCCTTCTGCTCGCTCCCGGATTGCACTGCCAGCCGCTGCCCGTGCGGCACGACAGCGGGGCCACGTTCGGCTTCCGGCTCGACGGGGCGCCCGACCTATTTGGCCGGGCCCCCGCCCTCGCCTACGCAGCCGACCTCGGCACCTGGGACGCCCCCCTCGCCGAGCAGCTCGCCGACGTCGATCTGCTCGCCCTCGAGTTCAACCACGACGTGTCGCTCGAGCGCTCCAGCGGCCGGGCGCCCCGGCTCGTCGCCCGCGTCCTGGGCGATGAGGGCCACCTCTCCAACGATCAGGCCAGCGCCCTCGTCGCCGACGTGCTGCGCCGCTCGCCGGGCCGCCTGCGCCACCTCGTCCAGCTCCACCTGAGCCGCGACTGCAACCGCCGCTCCCTGGCCCGCGAGGCCGCGCGCAGGGCGCTGGATGGCACGTGCCCCGAGGTGCGCCTGCACACCGCCCACCAGCACGTGCCCGGCAGCCCGCTCCTGCTCAGCGCGGAGGAAGCCCCTCGGCGCCGGCAAGGCGCGACGCGCCGGCCCCTGTCGTCGCTGCCGGCCGAGCCGTGGCTGCCGGGGCTCGAGCCGACGGGGTGAGGGCCTGTCGGACGGTTAGAGCTCCCTGTTCGTGAAGACGAGCGTTGTCGCGTTCCCATCGCGCTTCTTGGAAAGGGAGGGCAATCGGAGCACTGTCTTCAGACAATCGTCGATCTGCGGGCGGGCCAGAGCGTTGCAACGATCATAGCGGCCGCTTGGAATCGACTACGCGAAACCCCCGACGCCGGCCATCCCGATTCTCGCGGAGGCGAAGATGCGCTCGCTCCCCGCCTTGCGACACTTCCTTCTGCTCGCGGTCGTCGGGCTGACGTTCGGGCTCCTCCTCCTCGATTACTGGCCGACGAGCTCCGCGGTCGCCCCGCCCACTCTGCCTGGCTCCGTCGTGCAGTGGGGCGGCGGGCCGGGGCACAACCTGGTGAACCTGACCGACAAGGGCTTGCCGCTCACGTGGAGTACCAAGGCCGGGCAGCAGAAGAACATCAAGTGGTCGGTAGACCTCGGCTCCTCGGCCTACGCCGGGCCGATCATCGCCGGGGGCAAGGTCTACCTCGGCAACGAAAAGGGCGAGATCTACGTGTTCCAGCACGGCCGGCGCCACGCGAAACCGACGGTCGTGAAGATGGGCACCGTCTCGACCAAGGTGCGGGCCACTCCGGTCGCGGCCGGCGGCGTTCTCTACGTCGTGACGGAAAACCCGTGTAAGCTGTGGGCCATCGCGGCGCGCTAGTCGAGGCCAACTTTACAAAAATTCCACATTTCGTTTGACGCGCTCATTCCCCGGTCCGTATTCTTGCTGCACTGCTCGCGACGGGCAGGCGCCTCGGCCACGGTGGCCCCGGCTAAACCTCCTCTCGCAGACGGTTTCTCCTCTCGCTGTTTCCCTGAAGTTCCCGGAGACCAGCGCTGGTCTCCGCTCGCGGCCTCGCGCGGTCGATGGCCTCCCCTCCCCCGGGAGGAAGGCTGGCGCGCGGTCGATAACGGCTCGCGGTTCTTGGTTCACGTGCAGACGCATCCCTGTCACCGAGGTCTGTCCCATGAGTGCCCCCCAAGCTGTCCTCCCGGAACAGGCGGCCCCGCCGCGCCTCTCCCTCCCCCTCGTCACCGCGCCTGCCCGGCAGGAGCCGGCGAGGCAGGAGCTCGCCCGCGAGCGCGAGCGGTTGCTCAAGGAGGCGGGGCTCAACCTCCTGACCGCGAACCAGTTCAAGCGGCCCGTCGAGCGCCCCTTCACCGCGGCCGAGCGCGACCACGTCACCGTCCTGTTCGGCGGGCTGAGCCTGCGGCACGAGGAGATGCTCCTCGCCGGGCTGCGGGGCCTCGGCTACAAGGTGGGCCTGCTGCCTACCCCGGTCAAGGCCGACTTCCAGGCCGGCAAGGAGTACGGCAACAACGGCCAGTGCAACCCCACCTACTTCACCGTCGGCAACCTCGTCAACTACCTCAAGGGCATGCGCGACAAGCAGGGGATGCCCACCCAGAAGATCCTCGACGACTACGTGTTCGTGACGGCCGGCGCCTGCGGCCCCTGTCGCTTCGGCATGTACGAGGCCGAGTATCGGCTCGCCCTGCGCAACAGTGGCTTCGATGGCTTCCGCGTCCTGCTGTTCGATCAGTGCGGTGGGGCCGACCAGGCCGCCGAGGGCGCCGGCCTCGAGTTCAACCTCAACCTGTTCCTGGCCCTGCTCAACGCCCTCTATCTCGGCGACCTGCTCAACGAGGTCGCCTACCAGATCAGGCCCTACGAGGTCGTCCCCGGCAGCACCAACGCCGCCATGGCCGACTGCCTGCGCCTCGCCCAGGAGGCCCTCGAAGGCAAGAACTACCGGGACATCCGCGGCGGTTGGTTCAGCCAAGCCCTCAGCGGGCGCCTGCCCCTGAGCGGGCCCGACGACCTCGCCAAGATCCGCGATCAGGTCCGCGGCGACACGTTCACCAAGGCGATGCGAGCCTGCCGCGATCTCCTCGACGAGCGCGTCGAGGTGGACTACACGCGGGCCCGGCCCATCGTGAAGGTCACCGGCGAGTTCTGGGCGCAGACCACCGAGGGCGACGGCAACTTCCGCATGTTCTCGTTCCTGGAGGGCGAGGGCGCGCAGGTGCTCGTCGAGCCGGTGGCGACGTGGGTCAACTACATCCTGCACAGCGTGAAGGAGCAGTTCCGCGACCGGCACGGGCTGGCCAAGAACGAGGCCCCGCCGCGCAAGTGGGACCTCCTCGGCCGGGCCCGCCAGGCCCTGCGCTACCGCAGCCGACTGTGGCTGCTCCGGACCACCGAGGGGATCCTCGGCCGCGAGTACGAACGGCTGCGCCAGGCCCTCGGTGGGACGGCGCACAAGCTGGTCAACCAGCTCGAACTGCAGCGGCTGGCGAGCCCCTACTACAACAGCAAGTCGGAGGGCGGGGAAGGGCACATGGAGGTGGCCAAGAACATCTACTACGCCAACAACGAGATGGCCCACATGGTGCTGTCGCTCAAGCCGTTCGGGTGCATGCCCAGCACGCAGTCCGACGGGGCGCAGGCGGCCGTGGTCAGCCACTTCCCCGACATGATCTACCTGCCGATCGAGACCTCCGGCGAGGGCGACATCAACGCCTACAGCCGGGCGCAGATGGCCCTGGGCGAGGCCAAGGTCAAGTGCAAGAACGAGCTCGCCGAGACGGTCCGCCGCACCGGCTACACGCTGGAGCAGATTCACGCCTACGTGGCCGAGCACCGGGAACTGCGCCGCCCGATCCAGCACGTCCCGCACGTCAAGGGCGTCATTGGGCACGGGGCGAGCTTCGTGCTGCACGTGGCGTCGCTCATGAAGGCGGGCGGCGTTCGCGCCAGCGAGCCCGTGGCGGTCGCCGCGAGCGCGTGACGTTCCACCTGTAGGGAACGGCGTCCGTGCCGTTCCGCCTGTAAGGGAACGGCCTCCGTGCCGTTCCGCCGCACCGGAACGCCACGGAGGGCGTTCCCTCCAGTCCGGCCCGAGCCTTCCTCGAACCAACGACACAAGGGGACCGCCCGTGTTCGATCACGACCACCAGGAAGCCGACTCCGCCTGCTCCTCCACCGGGGGCTGCGGCTGTCATACCGCCAGCCCCGCCAGCACCTCCTCGTCCTGCTGCTCGACCTCCCGGGCGCCTGCCGTCGCGGTGAGCGCGGGGCTCGTCCAGCTCGGCATGCCGACCCCCAAGCGCAAGGCCACCCACTCGCCTCAGTGCCGCGGGCTGGCCTTCCAGCCGACCGAGCGCTTCCCGCAGGGGCTGCTCGTCGGGCTGGACATCGGCTCGACCACCATCAAGGCGGTCGTCGTCGATCCCGTCACCGACGAGATCCTGTGGAAGGACTACCAGCGCCACGACACCAAGCAGCCCGAGAAGTGCCTGGAGTTCCTCCAGCGCATCGAGGCGACCTTCCCCGGCGTGGCCCCCAACACGTTCCGCATCTTCGCGACGGGCTCCGGCGGCACAGCCACCGGCCGGCACCTCGGCTCCAAGTTCGTGCAGGAAGTCAACGCGGTGTCGCTGTGCGTCGAGAAGCTCTACCCCGACGTGCAGAGCGTCGTCGAGCTGGGCGGGCAGGACGCCAAGATCATCGTCTTCAAGGAAGACCCCGAGAGCGGGCGCAAGAAGAAGATCCCGTCGATGAACGACAAGTGCGCCGGCGGGACCGGCGCCGTCATCGACAAGATCAACGCCAAGCTGAAGGTCCCGGCCGAGCTCCTCTGCCAGATGGGCTACGTCGGGCTCAAGCTGCACCCCGTCGCCGGCAAGTGCGGGGTGTTCGCGGAAACGGACATCAACGGTCTGCAAAAGCAGGGCGTGCCGCCCGACGAGTTGATGGCCAGCCTGTTCGAGTCGATCATCCAGCAAAACCTCTCGGTGCTGACGCGCGGCAACACGCTGCGGCCCAAGGTGCTGTTGCTGGGCGGGCCCAACACCTACATCCGCGGCATGCTCGAGTGCTGGCGGCAGAACATTCCCATCGTCTGGAAGGAGCGCAAGGTCGAGCTCCCGCCCGGCGTGCCCATCGAAGACCTCATCATCGTGCCGGAGAACGCGCAGTACTTCGCCGCCCTGGGGGCCGTCGAGTTCGCCAAGGTCGAGGTGCAGGACGACCCGAACCTGGGCGTTTACCAGGGCCCTGAGCAGCTGCGCTGGTACGTCGAGACGGGGCGCGTCGAGGAGAAGCAGCAGCGCGGCTCGGCGGGGCTGTGGAAGGACCAGGCCGAACTGGAGGCGTTCAAGCAGCGCTACCGCAAGGAGCACTGGGAGGCGCCGCGCTTCGCGCCGGGCACGACCGTGCGCGCCTTCATCGGGCTCGATGGCGGATCGACCAGCACCAAGGGCGTGCTGCTCGACGAGGAAAAGCGGGTGGTCGGCAAGGCCTACCAGCTCTCGAAGGGCAACCCGATCGAAGACATGATGGACATCTTCGGCCTGCTGCAGCAACAGGTGGCCGACCAGGGCTGCACGCTGGAGGTGCTGGGGGTCGGGACGACGGGCTACGCCAAGGACATTCTGAAAGACGTGGTCAACGCCGACGTCGCCCTGGTCGAGACGGTGGCCCACACGCAGGCGGGGCTGCACTTCTACCCCGACACCGACGTGATCGTGGACGTCGGCGGGCAGGACATCAAGCTCATCGTGTTGAAGAACGGCCAGGTCAAGGACTTCAAGCTCAACACGCAGTGCTCGGCGGGCAACGGCTACTTCTTGCAGTCCACGGCGGTCGGCTTCGGCTTCCCGGTCGAGGACTATGCGGACATCGCCTTCTCGGCGCAGGGCATGCCGGAGTTCGGCTACGGCTGTGCGGTCTTCATGCAGTCGGACATCGTCGATTTCCAGCGCCAGGGCTGGTCGCCCAACGAGATCATGGCGGGGCTGGCGAACGTGCTGCCCAAGAACATCTGGCTGTACGTGAGCCAGATCCCCAACATCGTCAAGCTCGGGAAGCGCTTCGTGCTCCAGGGCGGGACGCAGCACAACCTCGCCGCCGTCAAGTCGCAGGTGGACTTCATCGAGTCGCGCTTCGTGGGCAGCGGCATCAAGCCGGAGATCTTCGTCCACAAGTTCTGCGGCGAGGCCGGGGCCATCGGCTGCGCCGTCGAGGCGCATCGCCTCTACCACGAGGAGGGGAGGCGGACGACGTTCATCGGGCTGGAGAAGGTGCAGCGCATCCAGTACCGCACCACGCGCGGCGAGGAGACGCGCTGCTACTTCTGCAAGAACAAGTGTTTGCGCACCTTCATCGACGTGAAGGCCAACCTCGACGCGCCGCCCGTCGCGAAGGCGCTGGCCCTGCCGATGGCGCCGGCGCCCGCGCCGGCCCCGGCCAAGAAGAGCAAGAGCAAGGTGCCGCTGGCGATGGACGAGCAGCGGCTCATCATCGCGACGTGCGAGAAGGGCACGGTCGAGGACGTCAACGACATGCGCGACATCAAGAAGGGGCTGGACGCCATCAAGGCGGCCAACCCCAACCTGATCGAGATCGCCGCCCACGAGGCGTTCAAGCCGCCCGAGGTGGCCAACGTCGCCGACCCGCTGCCGAAGCTCACCGCCTGGAACGTCTTCAAGCACAAGGAGCTCAAGGATCGAATCGGCAAGATGCAGCGCCGGTCCGAGGTGCGCATCGGCGTAGTGCGCGCGTTGAACATGTACAGCGTCGCGCCGTTCTTCTTGGGATATTTCCAGTCGCTGGGGCTGGCGCCGCAGAACCTGGTGTTCAGCGATTACACGAGCGAGCAACTCTACAAGGAGGGGGCCAAGCGCGGGGCGATCGACCCGTGTTTCCCCTCCAAGGTGGGCATCCCGCACGTCCACAACCTGCTCTACCGGAAGAACACGCCCGAGAAACCGCTGCACTACGTCTTCTTCCCGATGGTCGATTCGCTGCCGAGCTTCCTCGAGGGCACGCTCGACAAGCGGGCTTGCCCGACGGTCACGGCGACGCCGGAGGCGACGAAGGCGGCGTTCATCAAGGAGTCGAACGTCTTCAAGGAACACGGCGTGGTCTACAAGAACACGTTCGTGACGTTCGACGATTCGATCGGACTGACGCGCCAGATGTTCGAGGACTGGCGCGAGGAGCTCGGCCTGTCGGAGGCGGAGAACGTGCGCGCGGTGCGGGTGGGGCTGGCTGCGCTGTCGGCCTACGAGGAGCACATGCGCGCCCTGGCGCGGAAGGCGCTCGACACGCTGGTGCGCGAGCAGCGGCTGGGGGTGGTGTTGCTGGCACGGCCATACCACAACGACCCGGGGCTGAACCACGAGATCACCGACGAGCTCCAGAAGCTGGGCTATCCGATCTTCGCGCAGGACTACCTGCCGCTCGACGAGGACGTCTTGCAGCAACTGTTCGGGGCGGAGGTGGAGCGCGGCGACTTCCAGAGCCCGCTGTCGATCGAGGACGTTTGGAAGAACAGTTACAGCGAGAACACCAACCGGAAGGTGTGGGCGGCAAAGTACACGGCCCGGCACCCCAACCTGGTGGCGCTGGAGCTGTCGAGCTTCAAGTGTGGGATGGACGCGCCGATCTACTCGGTGATCGAGGAGATCATCGAGAACAGCGGGACGCCCTACTTCTGCTTCAAGGACGTGGACGAGAACAAGCCCGCCGGTGCGATCAAGATCCGCATCGAGACGATCAGCTATTTCCTGAGGCGCTATCGGGATCGGGTGGTGGCGCGGCAGCGCAAACTGGAGGACATCGAGCGGCAGTTGGCGGAGATGGAGCGGGAGCTCCAGCGCCGGGAGATGGCGGAGCCCGTCCTCGCGTAGGGGCCATTTAGCCGCCCCGCTCGCGGGGCGCGGTCGCCGCGCCCCGCGAGCGGAGGACCGTTGGGAACAGGAGGGCGGAGGTGTTCGTCCACGACAAGGTCATGTTCGAGATTTACCGGGAGGCCGGGTACGACCGGCGTTACCGCGTCGTCTACTTCACCGAGCTCGACGAGCACAACAAGGAGGTGGAGATCGGGCGGGCGACGGCGGGGGAGCACTATTACGACGGTTTCCTGCGTTCGAGCGCGCTGCCGGAGGGGAAGCGGGCCATCACGCGGTTGCTGGAGCGGCTCAACGCGGGCGAGGCGCTGGCGGTCGCCGAAATCGAGCGGGCGCTGGCGGAGCATCAGGCGTGAGGGCTTGGCCGTTCAGGACGTCGGCCCTGTTGCCGTGGCGCTCAGCGGCTCGACCGTGGCGACGTGGAGGAGCGAGCAGATCTTGAACTCGGCGGGCACGTTGTCCTCGGTCTCGTCGATGCCGACGAGGATGCTCGTTCGGGTCAGCCAGGCCATCTCGGGGTGGCGAACGTCATAGGCCTGACCGCTCGACATGACGAGGCGGAAGGGCTTGAACGGTCGTTGCGCCAGCAGTTCGCGGAAGGTTTGGACGGTCATGAGTGGTGGTCTCCGCGTGGGGCGAACTCACTGTAGCAGCGCCCACCCCATGCCGCAATCCTCCAGACCGCCTCGTTCGTGTAGCTGCGACGCGGAGGGGAGCGCGTCCCTCGCCCTCCGCACCGCGTAAGCGGCTACACGGGGCCTCCGGGCTGCCGCATCGCCCCCCGCCCGACGTGAACCATCGTTCGCAGCGCCCCAGGGAGTAGCCGCACCTCCAGCCCGCGCACCTCGGTCCCGCCGAACAACTCGCCGTCGAGGTGGAACGCCAGGGGCGCCGCGCACTCGACGCGCACCGACCGGCTGCGGCCGCGCCACAGCAGCGGGTGGGTGGGCAGCCGGCCCGCGTTGAGGCGCAGCAGGTTGCGGACCAGTTCCCAGCGCGACAGCGGGCCGGCGTGCAAGCAGTCGAACAGCCCGTCGTCGAGCAGCGCCTCGGGGGCCACCACGAAGTTCCCCTCGCGGCGGCCCAGGGCGATGCTCAGCGCCAGCGTCGGCCCCCAGCGCTCCTCGCCGTCGAACGCCAGCGTCATCGGCGGGGCGGCAAAGCGCAGGCACAGGGCGCGGAGCATGGCGAGGTTGTACAGGAGCCGGCCCTGGAAGAAGCGAATGCGGCGGGCCTCCAGGGCCACGTGGCCGTTGAGCCCCAGGCCGATGCCGTTGACGAAATAGCGCTCCCGGCCATCGTCGGCGTGCGCCAGCCCGACGTCCACGGCGCGCGGCTGGACGTCGGGGCTCGCGCGGAGCTTCCAGTCGGGGGTTAACCCCAGGCTGTGGGCGTAGTCGTTGGCGGAGCCGATGGGGTAGACCTCCAGCACCACCTCGGGCCGCCCCGCCCGCAGGATGCCGTTGGCGACCTCGTGGACGGTGCCGTCTCCGCCCGCCGCAGCCACGGCGCGCGCCCCCGCCCGCGCCGCGTCGAAGGCGAGCGCCTCGGCGTGGCCGGGCCTTTCCGTCGGCCGGAACACGGCCCGTTGGCCGAGCAGGGCGCGCAGCTGGCGGAGCCGCTGCCGGGCCCGGTCGCGCCCGGCGCGGGGGTTGAAGATCACGCAAAGGTCGGGCGCACTCATGAGCGGGGGCCTCGCGGGGGTAGGGCTCACTATCGCAGCCCCTCGCCTGAGAAGCAAGTAGCCCCTCCTCGGATGCGACGTGCCCCGCGATGAGAATGTGAGAATGTAGGCCGCCGCTCCGCGGCGGCCCCGCGACGGAGTCGCGGACTACAATGGCCGTCACGTAGGCCGCCGCGGAGCGGCGGGGCCCGCGACGGAGCGCGGCGCGGACAACATTGGCCCACGCGATGGTTGCTGTCGGGGCCCGACGCCTGGTAGGATGTCGGCGCTCCCGAACGATCCGCCAAGGGGACGAACACCATGCGACGCTGCGCTCTCGCCGGCCTCCTCCTCGGCATCGCCGCCTGCTACCTGGCCCTCGCCGGCCGGGCCGTGGCGCCGCCCGTGCCGAAGACGCACGTGGTCCACATCAACGGCCACGACTTCACCCTCCCCGCCGGCTTCGAGATCGAGGTCGTCGCCAAATCGCCGCTCGTCGAGCGGCCCATTGTCGCCGACTTCGACGAGCAGGGCCGGCTCTACGTCGCCGACTCGTCGGGCTCCAACGAGAACGTCAAGGAGCAACTGCGCAAGCGGCCCCACCGCATCGTCCGGCTCGAGGACAGCCGGGGCAACGGCACCTTCGACAAGCGCGCCGTCTTCGCCGACAAGATGATGTTCCCCGAAGGCGCGCTGTGGTTCGCCGGCTCGCTCTACGTGGCCGCCCCGCCCAGCATCTGGAAGCTGACCGATACGAAGGGGGACGGCGTGGCCGACGTGCGCCGCGAGTGGTTCCAGGGCAAGACGCTGACCGGCTGCGCCAACGACCTGCACGGGCCCTACCTCGGCCCTGACGGGTGGATTTATTGGTGCAAGGGCGCCTTCGCCAAACAGACCTACTCCCGCCCCGGCCGGGCCGACTTCGTCACCAGCGCCGCTCACGTGTTCCGCTGCCGGCCCGACGGCACGGGCCTGGAGCCGGTGATGACGGGCGGGATGGACAACCCCGTGGACGTCGTCTTCACCCCCGGCGGGGAGCGGATCTTCACCACCACCTTCTTCCAGCACCCCGCGGGCGGCAAGCGCGATGGCCTGGTCCACGCCGTCTACGGCGGGCTCTACGGGAAGGACCACGGCGTGATCTACGCGCACAAGTGGACCGGCCCTTCGCTCATGCCGGTGCTGACCCACCTCGGCGCGGCCGCGCCTGCGGGGCTGGTGCGCTACGAGTCGGACGCCTTCGGGCCCGACTACGAGAACAACCTGTTCGCGGCGCTGTTCAACATGCGGAAGGTCACGCGGCACGTGCTGGAACAGGACGGCGCGACATTCAAGACGCGCGACGAGGACTTCCTGACGTCGACCAACCGCGACTTCCACCCGACCGACGTGATCGAGGACGCCGACGGCAGCCTGCTGGTGGTCGATACGGGCGGGTGGTACAAGCTGTGCTGCCCGACCTCGCAACTCGACAAGCCCGACGTCCTCGGGGCGATCTACCGCATCCGGCGGAAGGGCGCGCCGCTTGTCGCCGACCCGCGCGGGCGCAAATTACCCTGGGCGAAGATGAAGCCGGACGAGCTCGTCGCACATCTGGACGACGCGCGCCCGGCGGTGCGCCGGCGGGCCATCGAGGCGCTGGCCGCGGCGGGCGCGAAGGCCGTGCCGGCGCTCGCCCAGGTCATCGCGGAGTCGCGGCGGAACGAGGGCCGGCGCAACGCCACCTGGGCCGCCACACGCATCGACCACGCCAGCGCCCGCGCGGCGGTGCGCGGGGCACTGTCCGACTCCAACGAGACGGTGCGCCAGGCGGCGCTGCATTCGGTGGGCCTGTGGCGCGACCGGGCGGCGCTGCCGGCGCTGCTCCGCGTGCTCCGCGGCGAGTCGGCGCACAACCGGCGAGCGGCGGCGGAGGCGCTGGGGCGGATCGGCGACCGTTCGGCGGTGCCGGCGCTGCTCGAGGCATTGGGCGGGCCGAACGACCGCGTGCTGGAGCACTCGCTGACGTTCGCCCTCATCGAGATCGGCAACCGCGAGGCGACGGCGGCGGGGCTGGCGAGCAAGAGCGCCAGCACCCAGCGGGGCGCGCTGATCGGGCTCGATCAAATGGATGGGGGCGGGCTGAAGGCGGAGACGGTCGAGGGGCACCTCACCTCGCCCGACGGGCGGTTGAAGGAGGCGGCGTGGTGGATCGCAGGGCGCCACCCCGAGTGGGGCGGGGCGCTGGCGGGCTTCTTCCGCCGGCGGCTCAGCGCAAAGGAGTTGCCGCAGCAGCGCGAGGAGCTGGTGGGGCAGATGGCGAAGTTTGCGACGGCCCCGGCCATTCAGGAGCTGCTGGCCGAGCAGGTGCGGGCCCCCGAGCGGAACGGCAAGCGAACGGCCCTGCGCGCGATGGCGCGGTCGGGGCTGAAGAAGGTGCCTGCGGCGTGGATGGTCGAACTGGAGCGGGCACTGGGTGGCGAGGACGCGGAGGTCGTGCGCGAGGCGGTCGCCGCGGCGCGGGCCCTGCCGCTCGCGCCGAAAGGGGCCGAGAAGCTGACCGCCAAACTGATCGCGGTGGGCGAAGGCCGGGCGGCGGACGACGTGCGCCTGACGGCGCTGGCGGCGGTGCCGGGCGGGCTGGCGGCGGTCCGGCCCGCGCTGTTCGCGTTCCTGCGCGCACGCCTGGGGCCGGACCACCCCGTCGGGCCTCGGGCCCTGGCGGCGGAGGTGCTGTCGCGGGCCAGGTTGAGCGCCGGGCAGTTGACGGCGCTGACGGAATCGGTGAAGGCGTCCGGGCCGATGGAGGTGGAACGGCTCCTGGATGCGTTCGCGCGCTCGGCCGACGAGAGCGTGGGCGAGAAGCTAGTGGCCGCGCTGAAGGCATCGCCGGTGAGGTCGAGCCTGCGCGTGGAGACGCTCCGCCCGCGCCTGGCGAAGTTCGGCCCGAAGGTTCGCAAGCAGGCCGAGGGGCTGTACGCCTCCATCGACGCGGACGCGGAGAAGCAGAAGGCGCGGCTGGAGGAGCTGTTGCCGCTGGTGAAAGGGGGGGACGTGCGGCGCGGGCAGGCCGTGTTCAACGGCCCCAAGGCGGCGTGCGCGTCGTGTCACGCCATCGGCTACCTGGGCGGGACGGTCGGCCCCGACCTGACGCGCATCGCCCGGGTGCGCAGCGAGCGCGACCTGCTGGAGGCGATCGTCTTCCCGAGCGCGAGCCTGGTGCGGAGTTACGAGCCGGTGCTGGTGACGACGCGGCGCGGCAAGACCTACAACGGGCTACTGCGCAAGGACACGCCCGAGGAGGTGGTGCTGGTACTGGGGGCCGACCAGCAGGTGCGGCTTGCGCGGAACGAGATCGAGGAGATGCAGCCGAGCAAGGTGTCGGTGATGCCGGCGGGCCTGGACAAACTGCTGACGGTGGGGGAACTGGCGGACCTGATGGCGTTTCTCAAGGCGTGCCGGTAGGGGGCCTGGCATGAGCGAAGAAGCCGCGTTCCTGGAGGCGATCCGCGCCGAGCCCGGCGACCTCGTCGCGCGCGGGGTGTACGCGGACTGGCTGGAGGAGCGCGGCGACCCGCGGGCCGAGTACCTTCGCCTGCTCTGCTCCTCAGCCACGCAATGGGGGCCGGGCGGGGGGGCGGACGCGACCCTGAAGCGCATGCGGGAGCTGCGCGAGACAGCCGACCTCGAATGGGTGGCGCGGATGCACCGGGGGGTCGGCCTGGGGCCGCGCGGCATGGCGCTGGCGCCGCTGCTCGAAGAGTTGAAGCATGCCTACAAGGTGAGAGGGCTCGACTGCGGCGCGCAGCTCCTGCGGCCGGCGAGCCCGGAGGCCCTGGCGGAGGCCGAGCGCCGGCTGGGCGTGCCGCTGCCGGCCGAGTTGCGGGAGGTGTACGCGGCCCACGGCGGGCAGAGGTACTTCTCCGCAGGGACAACGGGGCTATTCGGGCGGCACCGGCTGCACACGCCCATCCAACTGGGCAAGGAACATCGGATGCTCTGCGACAACTGCATTCCAGATCATCCGGACTCATTCCCGGGGCGGGGGCGCAAGGATGGTTACTTCCAGCGCCGGCTCCTGCCGTTCGCCTCGTGGGACGCCTACGACCTCTGCATCGATGCGCGGTCGTGGGAGGTGTGGGAGTTCGAGCCCTGGAGTGGGGTGAGGCACAAGTCGCGGCGCCCGCACCTTGCCGCGGTCATCCGGGAGTTGCTCGCCCAAATGCGGGTCGGCAACGCGCCCCGGTTGTAGCGGTCGCCGTCCTCGGTCGATGCCCCTCCTTCGGAAAGGTGACAGTTGAGCGAGATGAATAGGCAGAGGCTGCGGCCCCGCAGGGTCAAGGTGTTCGGCTCCGCCATCGTCCGCGTCCCGCCGGACAGCGCGTCGATCGCGGTCGCCATCACGCGCGTTGAGAAGGAGCCGAAGGGCGCCGTCGCGAAGGCGCGCCACGCCCCCCCCGCGGTTCACGCCTGCCAGCAACACGCGGGCGTCAAGGACTTCGGCGCC
>JBBSEZ010000166.1:0-19479 GCA_038239195.1 Gemmatales bacterium | reverse complement strand
TACTCGAAGCCGACACCACCCGCCAACAACCCGACCCGGCGCCCGGCCCTCCTGCGCCGCCCGGCCGGCTCAGGAGGCCCGTCCTACAAAAACCAAGTCCTGCCGGGCGCCTAACTGCGTGCGAGGACGGCCGATGCCCACCTTGCTGGTGATCGACGACGAGCAGAGCGTGCGGTATTCCTTCCGGCGCATCTTCGAGGGAGACGGCGTGACTGTGCTCGCGGCCCGCACCGGCGGGGAAGGGCTGGAGCAGTTGCGGTCGGGCGCCCCCGACGTCGTCGTGCTGGACCTGCAGTTGCCGGATGGCTCGGGGCTCGATTTCTTTCGCCAGATCCAGCAGGAAGCGCCGCGCAAGCCGGTGATCTTCATCACGGCCCACGGCACCACGGACACCGCCATCGAGGCGATGAAGCAAGGGGCCTTCGACTACCTCGTCAAGCCCGTCGATCTCGATCGGCTCAGCGGGCTGCTCGCCCGCGCCTTCGACGCGGCCCGGCTGATGAACGTCCCCGCCATCCTTCCCGACCGCGCCGACGGGGCTGCGGCCGGCGACCGCATCGTCGGCCGCAGCCCCGTCATGCAGGAGCTGTGCAAGGGGATTGGCCGGCTGGCCCCGCAGGACGTCAACGTCCTCATCCTCGGCGAGAGCGGCAGCGGCAAGGAGCTCGTCGCCCGGGCCCTCTACCAACACAGCCGTCGGGCCGATCGGCCTTTCCTGGCCATCAACTGCGCCGCCCTGCCGGAGGCGCTGCTGGAGAGCGAGCTGTTCGGCCACGAGCAGGGCGCCTTCACGGGGGCCCATCGGCGGCGGATCGGCAAGTTCGAGCAGTGCGACGGGGGGACGCTCTTCCTCGACGAGATCGGCGACTTATCCGCCCCGGTCCAGGCGAAGATGCTGCGGGTGCTCCAGGAGCAGCAGTTCGAGCGCCTGGGCGGCAACGAGCCGGTGATCGTCCGCGTGCGCGTGCTGGCGGCGACCAACAAAGACCTCGAAGCGGAGGTGGCCGCCCAGCGCTTCCGCAAGGACCTCTATTACCGGCTCAAGGTCGTCACGCTCACGGTGCCGCCCTTGCGGGCGCGCCCGGAGGACGTCGCCGAGGTGGCCCGCTACTTCCTGGCGCGGTTCAACCGCGAACTGGGGCTCGACCTGCGCGAGATCGCCCCCGAGGCGGAGGCCCTGCTGCTCGCCTACGACTGGCCGGGAAACGTCCGCGAGCTCCAGAGCGCCATCAAGCAGGCGATGCTCAACGCGGTCGGCCACGTGTTGCTGCCGGAGTTCTTCCCGGCCGAGGTCGTCAAGTGCGGCGCGGGGCCGGGCCCTCCTGCCCCGCCGGGCCTCGACGCCCTGATCGAGGCGTGTCTGCGCGACGCCCCGGGCCATGCCTACGACCGCGTTCTGGAGGTGGTCGAGCGAGCCCTCTTCGCGCACGCCTTGCGCCACACCCAAGGGCATCAAGCTCGCGCCAGCGACCTGCTCGGGATCAACCGGGCCACGCTCCGCGCCAAGCTGCGGGCGCTTGGGTTGGCGGTGGACAAGGTGCTTCGAAAGGATGAAGGATGAAGGGCGCTGATCGCCAAGCCGCAAGCGGCGAACGGCCAGGGGCCCGCCGCTTGCGGCTTAGCGGAGCAGGAGCTGGTCCCTGCGCTCGCGCAACAGAGCGGGCAGCGGGCCGGCCGCGAGGCGGCGCAGGTGGAAGGCGGCGGCGAACGCATTCTTCACGCGCAAGCAGCGCTCCGCTTCCTGAAGGTGCCACAGCGGCGCCCGCATCGCGGCAGCGGCGCGCCGGGCGCCCTGACGCGCTTCGCTCGGCCCCACCGCCTCCCAGAGGCTGATCGACTCGTCCCAGTTGCTCGCCGCCAGTCCGGTCCCGTCGGGGCTGAAGGCAAGGCGCGGGTTGAAGGCCGGGTCGCGGTGGCGGGGTGGGGCCCCGCGCAAGGTGAGAAGCTCGTGGCCCGCCTCGGTGTCCCAGACCTTGATCAGATCGCGCGTGCCGGCGGCCAGGCGGGCCCCGTCGCCGCTAAAGGCGATGCAGCAGACGACGTCGGGCAGCCCCAGGACGAGCAGCGGCTCCCACGTCGCGCAACTCCAGACCTTGGCCTCCCGGTCCCCGGCCGACGCCAGCCGGTCCCCGTCCGGGCTGAACGCCAGGGCGGTGACCGGCCTCTCGTGGCCCGTCAGCAGCATCGCTTTCGGCTCGCGCGTGGGCCGCGCTTCGCTCTCCCAGTCCGCGATGCTCACCCGGCCGTCTTCCCGGCCGGTGGCCAGCCGGCGACCGTCGGGGCTGAAGGCCATGCTGAACAGATGGCCGAGCCCGGAGCGGGACGCCAGCTCGGCCCCCGAGGCGACGTCCCACACCTTGACCTCGTGAGGCCGGCCTGGAGCTGCCCCCGACTTTGGGCGGTCGCAGGCGGCCGTGGCCAGTCGCCGTCCGTCGGGGCTGAACTGCACCAGGAAGACCGGGAAGCGATGGCCGCGCAGGGTGGCCAGTTCCTTGCCGGTGGTGGTGTCCCAGACTTTGACGGTGCGCGCGTCGTCGCGGTGCCGGGCCGCCAGGCGGGCGCCGCCCGGCGCGAAGTCGGCGAGCACGGCGGGGCTGATCAGGGCGGCGCTGAGCGGCAAGCGGCGCTCGGCGAGGAGCAGGCCGGAGCCGGCGTCCCACGTCTGGAGCTTCCCGCCCACGGTGACGGACACCAGGCGCCCGCCCTCCTGGAACGCCAGGGCCTCGACGTCGGGCCCGGTGCGCGCGGGGGTCGGCAGCCCGGGCCCGCGCAGCAGGTCGCACACCTCGATCGTCTCCGGCCAGGTGGCGCCCTGGTTCGGGCTGAGGTATTCCGGGTGACTGGTGCGGGCGAGGGTGGAGTGTGTGGGCTGGCGGGTCATGTCCCAGGCCTTGATCGCCCCCTCCTCCGGGCTCAGCGAGTACAGGCGCAGGCCGTCGGGGCTGAAGCGCACCGCCTCGACGGCGGCGCTGTGGCCGCGGAAGGCCACGCGCTCCACGCCTGTGGGAAGGTGCCAGACGCGCACCGTGGCATCGCTGCCTCCGTAGGCGAGGTGGCGGCCGTCGGGGCTGAAGGCGATGCTGAAGACGGCGCCGGCGTTGCCCGTCAGGCTCTGCACGGCGCGCGGCGGGCGGGTGCCGAGGTGCCACAGCCGCAGGTTGCCGTTGCTGCCCGCCGACGCCAGGTGCTTGCCGTCGGGGCTGTAGGCAACGCTGTAGACGGCGCTCTTGTGTCCTTCGAGGACGTAGACGATCTTTCCCGTCCGGGCGTCCCAGATGCGCACCTTGCCGTCCGCGCCTCCCGTGGCCAGGCGCCTGCCGGTGGACTGGAAGGCGACGCTCTCCGCGCCGGGGAGCTGGTCGCCCTTCTGGTTCGAGGCGGGCTCGCGAAGCACGTGCTGCGCCTTCCCTGTCGCCAGGTCCCAGATTGTCGCCCCGCTCTCCCTCCTCGCGATCGCCAGGCGAGCCCCGTCGGGGCTGAACGCCAGGCCGACGACCGAGCTCGCAGGGTGGCCGGCGACCCTGAGTTGAAGCGAGCGACGAGCGGCCACGTCCCAGACGGCCACGGCGCCGTCCACGTGGCCCACCGCCAGGCGGGCCCCGTCGCCGCTGAAAGCGATACGGTGCGCCGTTGCCGCGTTCGGGAGCGAAAAGGCGTGAGCTCCCGTGTCGGCGTCCCAAACGAAGACCTCGCCGCGCCCGCTCAAAACCGAGGCCAGCCGCCGGCCGCCGGGGTGGACCGTCAGGCTGCCGCTGTTGGAGCGGTGCGGGTGCCGCAGGGTGAGCAGCTCGGAGGCGTACAGCCCGCTCAGGTAGTGCCACTCCCAGCCGCGCCGGTCGGTGTGTCCGGGCCCCGGCGCGCAGTCCGCCAGGCTGCGGAGCGCCGCGGAGACGTCGTTGACGCGCCAGTGAAGCTGGCTCTGGGCGATGCGGCTGTGGTAGAGGGCGGCGCGGGCCTCCTGGCGAGCCTGCTCGGCCTGCCGGGCCTGGTCGTGTTTGTGGTCGCGCTCGCGCGTGGCGGCCCGCCACTGCCAGGTCACCCCGCTGAAGCCGAGCAGGGCGACGAGCGCGACCACTCCCAGCAAGCTGGCGATCAGCGGCCGACGCCGCGCCCACTTCCAGGCGCGCTCCTGGGGCCCGACCGGGCGGGCGAGGACGGGGGCGCCGCGGCGGAAGCGGCGCAGGTCTTCGGCCAGGGCCTCGGCCGTGAGATAGCGCTTGCCGGGCTGCTTCTCCAGACACTTCAGGCAGATCGTCTCCAGGTCGCGCGGGCAAGTGGGCTGGTGCCGCGTCAGCCGCACCGGTTCCTCGTAGAGCACCTTGAGCACCGTGTCCACAACGGTCGGCCCCTTGAAGGGTGGCTTGCCGGTGAGGCACTCGTAGAGGATCGCCCCCAGCGCGTAGATGTCGGCGGCCGGCCCGGCCGAGCTCGCGTGTCCGGCCGCCTGTTCCGGGGCCATGTAACTGGGCGTCCCCACCACCTCGCCGGTCAGCGTGGCGTGGGCCTGGCTGTCGAGGCGCTTGGCGAGCCCAAAGTCGGCGATCTTCGGGACGCACTCCGAGAGGGGAAGGGGAGCGCTCGCGAGGGCCGGCCCGGCGGTCGCCAGCAGAACGTTCGCGGGCTTGAGGTCGCGGTGGACGATCCCCGCCCGATGGGCGAAATGCACGGCGCGAGCGAGCACTTCGAGGAACTGCGCTGCCTGCGCGGGCGGCTGCGGGGCGCCCTGGAGGCGCTGGACGAGCCCCCCGCCTTCGACCAGTTCGAGGGCGAAGAAGGGGCGCCCGCCGGAGTCGCCGACGTCGTAGATTTGCACGATGTTCGGGTGATGCAGCCGGGCCACCGCCTCCGCCTCCTGGCGGAAGCGCGCCAGGTCCTTCGGGCCGGCGTGGGCCCCGGCGAGGACCATCTTCAGCGCCACCAGCCGATCCAGCCCGACCTGTCGTGCCCGGTAGACGACGCCCATGCCGCCGCGGCCGATCTCGCCGAGCAGCTCGTAGCCGGCCACGGTCGGCGGTTCGATCGGCCCCACCGGAAGAAGGGCCCCGGTCCGGGGCGCAGGGGCCATTTTCAGGCGCGCGAGGAAAGAGCTCTCCTCGGAAGGAGGAAGGAGGAAGGAGAAAGGAGGAATCAGAGGTCTTTCTGGGCTCGTCCTTCCTCCTTCCTCCTGCATCCTTTGAGGAAGGGGGGCCTCGGTGAGGCGCTCCAGGGCGTCCTGGCAACTCTCGCAAGCGCCGACGTGAGCGGAGACCCGATCGCGTTCGGGTTGGTCGAGTTGCTGCTCGAGGAGTTGCTCGAGCTGCGCGGCGGGCGGACAGGCGCTCATGGCACTTCTCCAGCAGGGCCGGGACGTTCGAGCCGAGCGACCTCCTCTTGCAACAATTTCTGCACGCGCCGCTTGGCCACGAAAATCTGCGCGACCGGCAGCGGCACCTGTTGGGCGGCCTTCGCCCCCGAGAGGCCTTCGAAGGCGGTCAGCCGAAACGCCTCCCAGGTGTGGGGGGCGACGCGCAGGCGGACGCGGGCCATCGCCTCCTCCAGGAGCTCCCGGTCGAACTCCTGATCGAGTTGCTGGAGAAGGTCGGCGCGGGCCTCGACGCTGTGGAGCTTGTCGGCCACGTCGCTGTCGCCGCTGCCCAGCGCCGTCCGGGCTCGCCCGGCGGCGAAATCGCTCAGGGCGTGGTTGGTGAGGGTCTTGAGCCAGGCGCGGAAACTGCGCGACGGATCGTAGGCGAAGTTCGCCATGGCGCTGGCCAACTTGAGCAAGACGTTCTGGGTGACGTCCTGAGCGTCGGCCTCTTGAAGGCCCCACCGCCGGCACCAACCCAGCACCTTGTGGCCGTAATGATCGACAAATTCGGCCCAGACCTTCTGGTTGCTCGGGTCGCGCCGCAGCCTCCCCAGGAGGGAGATCCGCGTGCCGGAATCGGCCGTGGCCCCCATGCGCTACCTCCCAGCCCGGTTCAAGGGATCGATCACGTGGGCGTTGGCCTGGCAAAGGATTCAACCCCGCCAACAGGCGCGTGGGCTCGCTGTTGGCATCAAAGCACGAAAGCGGTGCGGCGCGAAGAGGAACCGGAATCGGGCCTCCCGGCGCATCCCCTATCTCTTGTGCATCTTCCCGCTTTGAGGGCGTGCTCTGGCCTGCCCGAAGAAAAACCCAAAACCGGTGCTAGATTTCACTCGGACGGCCGGTACTCCTTATTAGACGTGAACGGGCAGCCCGACCCAGGGGACGAACCTCCCCACGCGACGCTTGTGCTGAGGCATCACGAGCAGAGCGGGCCGAGCAACCAGAAAAGTCAATCCGGAACAGGAGGCACCATGTCCACTGCATGGTCGAGGAAGGAAACCCGCGAAAACCGCCCCACGGATGGGGGCTTTGCTGCACGGGAGAACTCGGCGCAGCGCCACCCGGAGGTCATCGTGGAAGTCCAGTCGCGGTCGGCCCCGGGCATCCAGGACCTGCTCGTTTTCTTCGCTGGCATTTCGTCCATTGTCATGGTGTGGGCGATCCTGCTGATCGGCCGCATGGCGCTTTGAGCGCGGTGGGCCTCAAACCAGCTAATCTGATAAGCGGAGGCCCGATCAACACTTCGGGCTCTCCATTGCAGCCGCGCCGGGAGGGGCCACAGCCCTACCCGGCGCGGCTGCGATCGTTTCCACTGGTTCCCCTGCTTCGTCTCCCCTGCCCCGTAGGGCCCAATGGGCAACCGACGCGACGACTCGCTCGCAGAGCGGGGCCGCCACCGAGGGGCCTTTAGCCCGACTGCCCGTCTTGACACTTGAGCTCCCTCCTCACTCTCCTATCTGTCCCGCCGCCGGTGGCGATCCAATCCGACCGGGCAGGCGCGGCGAAAAAATCGCCGTCGAGGTGAACCGCGCGCCGTCGGCGGTGCGCGCCCTCTGCCGTCCTGCCTCTGTCGAGTGGATGCAGGCTTCCACAAGTGTTTTTCCACGCTGACGTTGCGCCACCCAAGCCGCACCGCCTCGGCCTTGGCACCCAAGTTGCTTAAGCTGAAACCATCATCCCACACCCTGAGGGGCCCGCGATGCGGTCCGGTGGGTGGGGGGCGGTTTCCGGCGGCGGGCACGGCCCACCGCCGTATCCGTCTCGATGGAGCGCTTTGCAAGGTAAGGGGAAAGCATCATCATCCGGGAGGTCGAGCGGCTGGTGCGAAAGAACGCGCGCTGCGCTCAGCCGCCGCTGGACGTCCTCTCGGACCTGGAGGTGGCGGCGGCGGAGCAGGCGCTCGGCGCCTCCGAGTTACCGGGCCTTCCTGCGCATGTTTCCCGCGGGGATGGCCGGAGAATTCGTGCTTTATGGCATCTCTCGGGATAGATTAAGATTTGACGTCGTCCTCATGACCCATCTTCGAACGGGGGAACGCCCGTCCTCGTTCCTACAGTTCGGCGAGGGCCCGAGGGCCTTGGTTGCTTCTTCGACACCGAGATGCGTGTGGGTGGCTGGGCCACCCACGCCCGGATGGGCGAGGGCCCGCAGGCGAATGTCTGATCGTGGTCTGCGCGCCAGTCCTCGGAGAACGCACGGTGGCGGCCAGCTTTCTCGAGTTCCTGGTCCGCTGCCCCAGGCCAGGCGGCTGGCGTTGAAGGGGGCACCGGATAGCGGGCCCTGGGGCCTTTTCTGCCGGAGGGACAACGTTTCATGTGGCTGATCAAGGCTTCGCTCAAAAACCCCTACATGGTGGCCTCGCTCGTCTTCGTGATCGTGTTCCTCGGCTACAAGGCGCTGACGGGCATCCCGATCGACATCTTGCCCGTGTTCAAGACCCCGGCGGTCCAGGTGCTCACCTATTACCAGGGGATGCCCGCGTCCTCGGTGGAAAAGACGATCACGAACCGAATCGAGCGCTGGGTGAATCAAGCGCCGGGCGCTGCCGTGGTGGAGTCGCGCTCCGTGCCCGGCGTCAGCGTGGTGAAGGTCTACTTCCGCGACGACATCGACCCCAACGCGGCGCTGACGATGACCAACTCGCTGGCGCTGGGGACGCTGCCGACGCTCCCGCCGAATACGCTCCCGCCGGTGGTGCTGCCGTTCGACCCGACGGCCACCATGCCGCTAGGGCTGTTGACCGTGAGCAACCCGACGCTGGACGAGGCGCGGATCAAGGACCTGGCGCGCATCGACGTGCGGAACATGCTGGGCCTCGTGCCCGGGTGCGTCGCGCCGGTCGTGGTGGGGGGGAAAGACCGCACCATTCTCGTCTACCTGAGGCCGAAGGACCTGGAGGCGCGGCGCGTGTCTCCCCTGGACGTGGTCCACGCGCTCCAGTCGGGCAACCTGATGGTGACGCCGGGGACGGCGTACTTCGGGGACAACCAGGTCCTGCTGGACACGAACGTTCTGGTGAACAAGGTCGAGGAGCTCAACGCCCTGCCGATCCGCAACAAGCCAGGCGACAACGTCTACCTCCGCGACGTGGGACGGGCCGAAGACTCCTACAGCATCCAGACCTCGCGGGTTCGCATCGACGGGCGGCGCGAGGTGTACGTGCCGATCTACCGGCAGCAGGGGGCGAGCAGCCTGGACGTGGCCAAGGGGGTGAAGGCCCACATCGCGTACATGAAGCAGAACCTTCCCGAGGGGACCGAGCTCCATTTCGTGATGGACCAGTCGAAGTTCGTGCAGGGGGCGATCGACGATCTGGTCCACGAGGGCGTCATTGGGGCGTGTCTCGTGGGGGTGATGATCCTGATTTTCCTGGGCAACTGGCGCATGACGGTCATTGCCTGCGTCTCGATCCCGCTGTCGATCCTGGGCGCGATCATCGGGCTGTCCATGACGGGGAACACGGTCAATGCGATGACGCTGGGAGGGCTGGCCCTGGCGATCGGCCCCCTGGTCGATGACGCGATCGTCGCACTGGAAAACATCCACCGCAACTATTCCCTGGGCAAATCGCGCATCCGAGCGGCCCTGGACGGGTCTGCGGAAGTGATGATTCCGGTGCTGGTAGCGACCTGCACCACGTGCATCGTGCTGGTGCCGATCGCCCTGATGCCCGGCATGGGCGGGTTTCTCTTCAAGCCCCTGGCCCTGGCCGTCACGTTCGCGATGCTCACGTCGTTCCTGCTGTCGCGGACGTTCGTGCCGATGATGTGCGCCAAGTTCCTGCCGGAGGAGCCCGGGCACGGTCCGCACGGGGCGGGAGGCCACGGCGGGCCCCGGACCATTTTCGGGCGGCTGCACCGGCGCTTCGAGCACGGCCTGGACCTGGTGAACGGGGCTTATGAGGGGTTGCTTGCCCTTGCGCTCCGCCACCGGGCGACGGTCCTGGTCGGTGTGCTGCTGCTGTTCCTGGCTTCCTTGACTCTTCTCTTTGGGATGGGGCGGGAGTTTTTCCCCCAGGTGGACGCCGGACAGATCACGATCAACGTGCGTGCGCCCTCCGACCTGCGCCTGGACGCCACGGAGCGGCGGATCATCGACGTGGAGAACTACATTCGAGAGCAAATCCCAGCCGACGAGCTCGAAATGATCGTCTCCGAGATCGGGCTGGACCCGGACTGGTCGGCGGCGTACACGCCGAACGCCGGGCAGCAGGACACGGTGGTGCGCGTGCAACTCAAGGCGAAGCGGTCGGCGAGCGCGCAGGAGTATGCGGTCAAGTTGCGGCACGCCTTCGCGGACGACGAACGCTTCGCGAAACTGGACTTCGGCTTCGACACCGGCGGGATGGTCTCGACGGCGTTGAACATGGGGGCGTCGTCGCCGATCGACATCCAGGTGCGTGGCGGGAAAGACCCCAAAGAGGTGTTCGCCTACGCGGAGGAGATTCGCAACCTCGTGGCTGGCGTGCGCGGGGCGGCCGACGTGCGGGTGGCGCAGCGGCTCAACGCTCCCTACGTGGTGATCAACGTGGACCGCGAGAAGGCGGCCGCCGCGGGCCTGTCGGCGCAGGACGTGATCCTGCAAGTGGTGGCGGCGATGAACTCGAGCGTGTCGATCAGCCGGAACTTCTGGATCGACCAGAAGAGCGGCAACCAGTATTTCGTGGGCGTGCAGTACGCGGAAGACCCGAACCGGAGGCTGGAAGACGTGCTCGACGTTTTCGCCACGGGGGCGAACCAGAAGAACGCGGTCAAGCTCGGGAGCCTCGCGACGATCGTCCCCAAGGAGGACGCCGTCGAGGTCAACCACGTCAGCCTTGCCCGGACGTTCAACGTGATGGTGAACACGGAAGCACGGGACGTCGGGGCCGTGGCGAGCGACATCGAGAAACGGCTGGGGGAACTGCCGGAACGCCCCGGACTGCGCTGGAAGATGAGCGGCGAGTACAAGCACATGAACGAATCGACTCACCACTTGATGACGGGGCTGGCCGCGGCCGCGGTGTTGGTCTACCTGCTCCAGGTGGCACTGTTCCGGTCGTGGGTGGGGCCGTTCATCATCATGTTCACGGTCCCGCTGGGGCTGATCGGGGTCCTGGGGATGTTGTTCGTCACGCAGACGACCCTGAACGTCCAGTCGCAGATGGGAGTGATTTTTCTGGTGGGCATCGCGGTAAACAACGGGGTGCTGCTAGTGGAGTTCGCCAACAAGCAGCGCCGGCTGGGCGCGTCGGTGACGAAGGCGATCACGAGTGCGGCGGCGATCCGCTTCCGGCCCATCTTGATGACGTTCCTGGCCACGTTCCTCGACCTGATCCCCATGGCGATCGGGCTGGGTCGCGGGAGCGAGGCCAACATCCCCCTGGCGCGGGCCGTGGTCGGCGGGCTGCTCACCTCGACCGCGCTCACGCTGATCGTGGTGCCGATCATGTACACCTTGCTGATGAAAGACCCGCTGCCGCCGGAGGTGGACCTGGAAGAGGAGCTCGTAGACAAGCCGGAAGCGGTCGCCCGCGCCCCCGGCGACCCGGGAACTGGGCACGGCGACGAAACTGCGGGCCTTGGTTCCCCTACCCCACCTTTGCTCGGTGACAAGATGAAAGGGTGAAAAGGTGACAGGGGTGACAAAGTTCACAGACAAGAGACGGAGGAAAGGCCTGCCCGGTTGCCTCTCACCCCCCTCACCTTGTCACCCCCTCACCTTGTCTGCCGGCGGGGCCTTGGTGATGAGGACGGCACACGGGGCCTGGCGGAGGATTTGTTCCGCGGTACTGCCGAGGAGGAGGCGGTTCAGCCCAGTGCGGCCATGAGTCGCAATGACGATGAGGTCGGCCCCGAGC
The DNA here is from genome assembly GCA_038239195.1 of Gemmatales bacterium. Lineage (GTDB taxonomy): Bacteria > Planctomycetota > Planctomycetia > Gemmatales > Gemmataceae > JBBSEZ01. Next base: position 8,290 of record JBBSEZ010000166.1, on the reverse strand, counting down.
TCGCGGGCGACGGCGGCGACTTCCGGCGCAGGCGACCCCTGGCGGACGAGGTACTCGAGCGGGACGTCGGGGGGCGCCGGGAGGGCCTGGCGCATCTCCAGCCCAAGGCGACGGAAGAGGCCCTCCGGCTGAAGCTCGGTGGCTGCCTCGGCGTAGCTGAGCTCGCCGAGGCGGGGGGGGTGGGCGACGAGGAGCAGGACGAGGCGAGCGTGGTGGTGGCGGGCGAGATCGACGGCAGTCTGGAAGGCGTGCCGGGAGCTCTCGGCGAGGTCGGTGGGGTGGAGGATGACGTGCGGCGGGAACATGATCGACCTCCCGACTGCGGGGTTGAGGGGGGGAACGGAGGCTGGAGTGGCCTATTCGTATTCTACCCCACTTCCCGGGCCCGGAACCGGCCAACCGGACGAAAAACGGGCTTGGACGACAAGGTGACAAGGTGACGGGGTGACGAGGTGACAGGGTGGCAGGTTGAGCAGGCAAGAGTGGGGAGGAAGGGGCCCTCACCCTATCACCCTGTCACCTTGTCACCCGAGAGGACGTGGAGGTTGAGAAGATGACGGCGCGCATGAAGTGGTGGACAGTCGGCCTGGCGGTGGGCATTCTCGGGGGAGGGGCCACCCTGGCGTTCGTCAAGCTGCGCCCACACGTCGCGGCCCGGATTCAGGCCCGCAAGAAGGCCGGCTCGGAGCAGGTCCCGGTCCAGACGATGAGCCCACCCAAGGCGACGGACTTCACCATGGAGGTGAGGCAGCCGGCTTACGTGGTGCCCTATTACACCGTGGACCTCCGCTCGCGCGTGCCGGGGCCGATCAGCTACCTGGTCAAGAGCCTGGGCAGCGAGGTCAAGGCGGGAGAGAAGCTGGTGGAGATCGACGTCCCGGACCTGCGGCAGGACGTGGAAAAGAAGCAGTCGGTCATCCTTCAGCGAAAGAGCGAAGTGAAGTTGGCCGAGGCCAACATGAGGGTGGCCGCGCAGGCGATCGCGATCGCGGAAAGTCGGGTAGAGGTGAAGAAGGCGGAGGTGGAGGCGGCGGAGGCGACGCGGGAGTTCCGGCAACTCCAACTGACGCGGTTTGAAGGGTTGGCGGACGACAAGGCGGCCACGTTGAGCCTGGTGGCCGAGCACCAGAGGTACCTGAAGGCGGCCGTGGCGAGCTCGAAGGCGGCCCGGGCGGAGGTAAAGAAAGCCCAGGCGGACAAATCGGAAGCTGAAGCAAAGAAAGATGCTGCGGAAGACGATGTTAAACTCAAGAAGGCGATGGAGGTCGTGGCGGAGCAGGATCGGGACCAGGCCAAGGCCTACCTGGACTACGCGACCATCCTGGCGCCCTTTGATGGCAGCATTCTGCGGCGGAACGTCGATCCGGGGACGTTTGTGCAGAGTGGGGCGACCGGGCAGACGGAGCCGTTGATGACGCTGGAGCGGACCGACATCGTGACCGTGTACATGAACGTGCCGGACACGTTCGCGCGGTACGTGAGGGAGGGGACGGACGCCATCATCGAGCTGCCCGGGCTGAGGCTGAAAGGGCAGGTGACGAGGCGGTCCCCGTCGCTGCAGACCCCCGCGCACGACCGGACGATGCGTGTGGAGGTCGATTTCTACAATCGGTCGGAGGCGGAGTATCGGCAGTTCCTCGCTCGGGCGAAGCAGAACAAAGGCGCGAAACTCAAGGACGGGAAGCTGCCGGGCTTCCCCAGGATCGTGTGGGGGGAGCGCACCATCAGCGAGGGGACGCAGTTGCTGCCCGGGACGTACGGGGAGATGAAGCTGGTGCTGCGGAAGTTTTCGGAGGGCTACCTGGTGCCGCAGCGGTGCATCCTGAGCCGGGGCGGCAAGCCTTACGTGTGCCTGGTGGACAAGAACGTTGTTCGGCTCGTGCCGATCGAGATTCAAGCGGAGGACAAGGAACGGGCCAAGGTGGTGCTTCTCCGGGAGGTTGGGGGGCAGACGGTCAAGCGCGAATTGAGCGGGAACGAGGAGCTCGTCGTGGTCAAGAACGCGCAAGGGGAGACGAAAGTCTCTCTGAACGACGGTCAGAAAGTCGTGGCCACCAAGCTGCCAAAGTGAGGCGGGAGTGAACCGGGCGAGCTGGAGCTCGACGTCCGCAACGATCTCTGAGAGCAAGGCGGGGGCCGGTCGCGACGGAGAGTGGGACACGCAAGGAGGCGGCGATGAGCGCAAAGGGACGGGCGCGGGCGCGGAGGCTGTGTGCGGCCCTGTGCAGTGTCGGCTGGTTGTTGGTGCTTGGCACGAGCCCGGCGCTGCGGAGCGAACCGGGCACGATCGGGGCAGCGCGCGACGGAGGGGCCACGCCGCGGCCGTTCTGGGTCGTCCGGGGCCTGGCGCCCGACGCCCCGCAGCCCGGGATTGACGGGCCCGTAGCGTTGCCATCCCCCTCCCTGCTGCCTCCTCTGGGCGCCCCGCTCGGGAGCTCTTTGCCCCCCGCGTCCTCCGCGGCGTGCTTCGCGCCGACCGGCCCCGCGGGGGAGTCCGTTCACGCTGCCGTTGCAGCGGAGGGCAGCAACCTGCTGCCGATCGACCTGCCGTATGCCTTGCGCAGGGTCGGCGCGGCAAACCCGACCATCGCGCTGGCGCAAGAGCGGGTGCGGCAGGCTTACCAGGCGCAGCGGTTGGCGTCGGTGGGATGGGTGCCGAACCTCTGGGTGGGCGGCAACCCGCACGCGGTGACTTTCTTGCCGACGTTCTTCCACCACGACGGGCTGATCTCGAACTCGCGGGGCCAACTGTTCTTTACCGACCGCAACCAGTTCTTCCTGCCGGCCGGGCTGAACCTGGACCTGTCCCTCACCGACGCGGTGTTCGCGCCGCGGGCGGCGCGGGGGGCGGCGGCAGCGGTGGCGGCGCGAGCTCGGGCGGTCAGCCACGACGTTCAGCTCGACGTGGCGCTGGCCTACCTGGACCTGTTGCGGGCGTACGGGGCGCTGGCGATCAACGCCGAGGCGCTCCGGCACGTCGGGGACCTGGTGACCGCCTCCGAAAGCGCAGAGCGCGTGGGGCTGGGCCAGCCGGCGGACGCCAACCAGGCCCGGGCCGAGCGCGAGGCGCGGCAGCGGGAGCGCTACGATTTCCAGGGGCAGGCCGCGCTGGCCTCGGCCCGACTGGCGCAGTTGCTCCTGCTGGAGCCGACGGTCGATCTGCTCCCGGCCGATCAGGCCGTCCTGCCGATCGCTCTGGTCCCGGAGGGCTGTTCGCTCGACGAGCTCGTGGCCCTCGGGCTGATGAACCGGCCGGAGCTGGCGGAGAGCAGGGCGTTGATCGGGGTGGCGCTGGCGCGGTGGCGGCAGGAGCGCTGGCGCCCGCTGTTGCCGACGCTCCAGGTAGTCTATTACGGGGGCAGTTACATCGGAGGCAACCCCCAGCCGCGAACGGCGGGTGGCCGCGAGGACGTGATCGCGCAGGCAACCTGGGAGCTCCAGAACGGGGGACTGGGGAACCTGTTCCGGGCCCGGGAGGCGCGCTCGGTGTACAACCAGGCGAACCTGCGGCAGTCGGAGGTGCAGGCGCGGGTGGCGGCGGAGGTGACGGGCGCGGCGAAACTGGTCCTGATGCGCGTGCGGGGCCTTCAGCGCGCCCAGCTAGGGGTGGAAGACGCCCAGGAGATGTGGCGGCGCTTGAAGGCAGCCTCGTTCGGGGTCTCGGGGCCGTCGAAGAAGTACGACCCGATCCAGCCGCTCCTGGCGGAGCGGGCCCTGCACGATGCGCGCCTGGGCTATCTGCGCGACGCGATCGAGTACAACCGGGAGCAGTTTCGCCTCTACTGGGCGATGGGCCAACCGCCCGTCTGCTCTCTGGACAAGGCGGTTGCGCAGCCCGTGGCCGTGCCGGTGATGCCGGGCCCGCCCAGGCTCCCTCCCGAGCGCAAAGGAAAGGGCAAACTGTCGCCCGGGTAACGGGCGCCCGAAATGGGGCGCGAAGGCCCTTGCGACTCGATTCAAAGTTCGGGCGAGGAACTGGCCGAAAAGAAACGTTGCGCACTCGGCACATCGATCGCCTGGCCCGGCGAGGAGCATTCTTTCCTGCTCTTCGCCGGGCCAGTTTCGCTTCCGCCGCTTCACACATCCACGTCGGGCCCCCGGCAAGCCCCCAATCGCGGCCAGTCTCTCCCTCGCCCAGCCATCTGGCAGGCACCGCAAGCCCCGGAGAGCGACTTCGCCAAACGAAGCCGCCGCACCCGCAATTTACCTGGGTGGGCGAACATTCTGTTTGCCCGGCCGGCGCGCTGCGTATAATGATGGATGAACAGTGGTAAGGAGAGATCGGTTCTTGGAAGTGGTGCTGAGTCAAGCCCCACAACGGAGTGCGGCCCGTCCTGGCGGTCGCTTCCGAGCATCCTCGCTCCTCCAATTTCATCGGAGGATCCCATGTCACGGCTCAAGCTCACGATCGCGACTTCGATCGCCCTGGCCGGCCTCTTCTGGATCGCTTCCCCGGCGATGGCCGGTCGCGGTGGCGGCGGCGGCCACGGCGGCGGCGGCCACGGCGGCGGCGGTCACGGTGGCGGCGGTGGTCACGGCGGTTACGGTGGGGGTCACGGCGGTTACGGTGGGGGTCACGGCGGTTACGGTGGGGGGTACGGCGGTTACCGCGGCGGTTACGGCGGGGGTTACGGCGGCTACCGCGGCGGCTATGGTGGCTACGGTCTCGGGTACGGCGGCTACGGTCTCGGCGGGTTCGGTCTCGGGTACGGCGGTTACGGCGGCTACGGCCTGGGGGGCTACGGTTACAGTGGCTACTCCGGCTCCAGCTACCCCTCCTACAGCTACCCGTCCTATGCCCCCGGTTATGTTCCGCTCTACGTTGACCCCACGGCGCCTGTCGTGATCGGTTCGGCCGCGACGCTGCCGAACACGCGCCAGAGCTTCTCCTTCGCGCCGACAGCACTCGCAACCGACAACAAAGCCCACATCCACGTTCGCGTCCCGGCGGATGCCCAGTTGTGGTTTGCCGACCAGGCCACCGCGCTGAAGGGCGCCGAGCGCGAATTCACCTCGCCGGAGCTCGTTCCGGGCAAGAACTACGCCTACACTGTCAAGGCTCGCTGGATGGAAAATGGCCATTCGGTCGAGCGGTCCTACGACGTCCAGGTTAGCGCCAACAAAACGGCGACCCTCGATTTCACGGCGCCGCCCCAGCGCTGAGATCGACGACTGAAACAGTACGGGCGAGCCGGGAGGGAAGCCTCCGGCTCGCCCGTACGCTTTTCCCGGCCCCATTTCGCGGAGGCTGGCCGGCCGACAAACGGGGTGAATCAGTCTGGCCCGAATCTCGAAGACCTGACGTCCACGCCGGCAGATCGAGGTCCGGCCCGCGCCGGGCCAGGTCGTCGTCCCAGCGCTCAAAGAGCGCGGGCCCAAGGATGTCGCCGGGCCCTCACGCGCGGCCGGGCAACTCAGGCCAGGGCCGCGCGACGTCGTCCTGTCCCTGATCGCGGCCGCAGCTGAGGGCCACCAGCGCTCCCCCAGGGCGAGGGGGAAAGCGGCCGCGAGCGCGGGGCTCAACCGGCGTGGCGGAAGCGCCTGGGGCCGGCGCTCTGGTCTTGGCAGGGCTGCGTGGCGGTCGAGGCCGAGGGCGATGGGGCGATGCACGTGCCGGGGGCTCCTTGCGGTTGAGGTCATCAGATGACTCCGACCTGAGGAGCTCCAGCCTCTTTCGCCACCCCCCCAGGACGCGAAAACGCCTTCTGTAGTTACCCGCGCATGAACCAAGCCCAAATCACTGGAAGGCCCCCGATCTGTTCCCCTCCGACTCCCGCGCCGCCCCCAGCTCTGCCGCTTGCCGGAGCGTCTGGGCCAGGTGGACGAGGCTGCGGAACGGCTTCTCGAAGACGTGGGTAGCGCCCAGGGCCAGCAGGTCGGCGACAGAGTACTTGCCGGTGTCGCCGGACATGAAACAGCAGCGAACCGCCGGGTCGCGTTCCCGCAGAGCTGCCAACGTCTGCGGGCCGTCCTTGCCCGGCATCCGCACGTCCAGCAGCACCACGACGATGCTCTCCCCGCGATGCTCGTAGAACGCAACGGCCTCCGCGCACCCGTTCGCCAGGTGGACGGCAAAACCGTACTGCCGCAGGGCCACGCCCAGCACGGCGAGCACGGCCGGCTCGTCGTCCACGACGAGGACTTTGGTCGGCGAAGAGGGGGCCCTCGTCATTGTCAAACTCCTGCGTTGGGCGCGTGCGTGGGCCGCCATTCGCGCCGCACGGCGAGCAGGTCAGCCAGGGCGATGGTTGGCACGCTCGCCGGTCAGGCCGTGCCCCTCTCCACGCCGGAAGTGGTCGGAGAGGATGAGGAACTGGGCCCTCCTCATGCGCGCGATTCGGCCGGCCAGTTCCGGGAAGCTGGCCGATAGCGACGCGACGAGCAGGCGCTTGAGGGCGGCCGGGCGACAGCGTTTGAGGTTTAACGGACGGCAAACGTGGCAGAGGGCCTGGTGCTCTCGCGGCGAGAAGCTGAGGTGGGTCATGGAGGAGTCCTGCCGCAGTCCGACCAGGGCGGGTGCCGACGCACTACCCCGTCAGATCGGCTCGAGGTCGCGAGGCGATTCGTGCCCCGCGTCGATCTTCGGCCCCGCGTCGGACCGTGGGTGACACCGGCCGTCACGACCAGCACGCCACCTGTTTGCGATCAGGAAGCATTCTAGCCCGACGGGGGGTGCTTCGGCAAGGAGCCGAGCCTGGTTTCTCCGAGCCCCCTCGACGCGCTTTGCCTGGCAACTGCTCTGCCCCTCCTTGCGCGAGCATGCGACCAGGTGACTTTTGTGCCTGCCCAGTCGCCGGGACAAGTGGGATCGATGGAGGATCGGCCTGGCCAACGCCCGGCCCCCCTGGAGAGCGAGCCCGGAGGGGCCATCGTCCTTCGCGGGCCGAGGGCAATCTCAGGAAAATGGGTTGCGGTCTGGCCCCTCGCCGGTTAGACTTTCCCCTTCCCTTGTGTGCGATGCCGCACCAACTTACCCCAAGGCCGTGAGAAGGAAGCACTGCATGAGCTACCTCCGCTTCACGCACGACGAGTATCGCCTGCTTGCCGGGCCCTGCCGCGAGAACGCCCTCGATGGCCGCAGCCACCTGGCCTTCCGACGCCTGGTGGCGGAGTCGCTGCGAGGCGTGGCCCCCGCCCTGGCCGACAGGGTCGCCCGTCTGGGGAAGAGCAAGTTGGCCCTCCTCTTCTTCCACTTCTGCGAGCGGCAGGCCCCTCCCACGACCAAGGCCGACTTCACGGCCGAGGAGATGCAAGTGCTGGGAGAGGCGTGTATCGCCGCCCCGTTCCACGTCCGCTTCGCCCGCCCCTTCCGGGACGTCCTCGCGGAGATGCTCCAGCGGGGGTGGCCCGGCCTGGCCGAGAAGGTGGAAAGGCTGAGCGGCCATCAGTTCGAGGGCCTCTTCGAGCGGCTCTGCCAGAGCCGGCGGGGCAGTGCCTGAGCCTTCCCTCCGCGGCCACAAACCGCTTCGTCAGGGCGGGGCGCCTTCTGCGCGTCCCGCCCTGCTTGCTCCCCCTCCCTCGCTCGGCAGCTCGTCCGCGAACCTGCGGACGGGCAGAGAGGGAAAGCACGCCATGAACGAGAGCGCGTGGCTCGAAGCGACAGAACCGAAGCCGATGCGGGAGGCGCTCCAGGGAAAGGCCAGCGAGCGGAAGCTCCGACTTTTCGCGGTGACGGTATGCCGCCGCATCTGGCGCCTGCTCGAGGACGGGCGAATCCGCCGGGCGGTCGAGGTGGCGGAGAGGCAGGCCGAGACCTCTTCGGCAACCCCTTCCGCCCACCCCCCGCCATCGACTTACACTGGCTGACCCGGGACGGCGGCATCGTGCAGCGGCTGGCCGAGGATGCCTACGAGGCGCGTTGTTTGCCGGAAGGGGCCCTGGACGCGAATCGCCTTGCGGTCCTCGCCGATGCCCTCGAAGACGCCGGCTGTACCGACACGGACCTTCTGGCTCACCTTCGCGCGCCGGGGCCTCACGTTCGCGGGTGCTTTGCACTCGACGCCCTCCTGGGCCGGGGGTAGTCCTCGCCCAAGAGGTGGGTAGGGCAACGATTCCAGGCAGGGCTCGCCAAGCCTCAAGCGGCAAACCTCCCGGGCCCGCCGCTTGCGGCTTGGCGAGCAGCGCTCCCGGATCTTTGGCCCCCCAACAGGGGGCGCACGACACTATTAGATAAACTTAATCCGGTATTGACTTGGTGGCCGAAGCGAGGCGGGGGGCCTGTCGGCGGCGGGGCCGCGGGCGGGGGGCGGCCTGGGGGCGCGTGCGGCGGCGGTAGGTGCGCTGGCCGGTG
>JBBSEZ010000165.1:0-19493 GCA_038239195.1 Gemmatales bacterium | reverse complement strand
CTGTCGTTCGGTGATGGTAACTTTGGCAGCCTTCCCTGGCATCGGAGTGCTCCCCTGGGGTGATCGAGAACTTGCACAGGCTGGGCAATGTACTCAATCCTGCCCGCAGATGGTAGTCCGATTCCGCCGGTCATGTACTAGGCTATCGTACTTGCCTAGGTAGATATAACGCCAGACGGATCGAAAAGTTTCGCCTCTCCAAAGTCGAGCGTCTTCACTCCTTCTAACGCTTCATCTGAGGGGAATGTTAGCACGGTAACGATTAAACAATGATGAATTTGAAATGAGAAGCGCGGGAGAAGGAAAAAAAAGCGAGGGCGCTCCCTGGTGGTCAGGGGGCGCCCTCGTCGGGATGGTGGGGCGGGTCAGTTCATCGACGCCAGGTAGGGCACGACGCTGGCGTCCTTGTTGGGGTCATACAGCGGCCACGGCCCGGGGTTGGCGCGGCTGATGACGACGATCGGCTGGCCGGGGACGAGGGGGTGGGCCTTGGTGAACGTGGCGGTGTTGCCCGCCTGCACGACCACCGTCTCCTCGTTGATCGTGCCCGGCTCGTAGGTGAGCACGGCGTTCGGCTGCAACGTCCAGGTGCGGTTGGTGTTGGGGTTGAGCACCGACGTGATGGCCGTGCCCGCCCCGTTGATGAGGGCCACGGGAGCAGGCCCAATCGCGACGGGGGCCGCCGCGCGCACCATCGGCTGGTTGTTGCTATCGACGGTCGGCCAGGCCTGCAACTGGGTGCGGTCCACGATGGCGAAGAACTTGCGCCGGATCGTGGTGTTGGACGATGGCCACACGACTTCCGCCCCGAGCTTGACGGGCTTGGTGGTGTCGTCGATCACCTTGAAGAAGCCAAACGTGACCCACACGCCGAACACGTTGCTGCGCGTCGTCAGGTTGCCGTAGGCCTTGCTCAGCAGCTCGAAGCGCTGCAACGGCTGCCGGGGCAGCGCGACGCTGGGCTCGAGCAGCCGGAGTTGCGTCCCGTCCCACGCGGTCGAGGCCAAGTTGCCCGACTGGAGCAGCGTGTTGTTCAAGCCGCGGGGGGTGGCGGAGAGAGGATCGCTCCCGGCCGCAGAGCCCGTGGCCAGCCCCTGGAAGGGCGTCGGTCCGGTCGTGCCGGGGAAGCCTGCGGCCCCCTCGCCACGAGCATTGCCGACGGCGGTGAAGATCGCATCGACCTGTGGCTGGGTAAACTGGTTGGCGGCCTGGGGGTCGCACAGGGCCCGGAACACCAACTGGTGGCGCACCTCGTTGAGGTTCAACTTCCCCGGGATGCGCCCGCCGGCGACCATGCCGTTCATGCGGTTGCTGATCGTCAGGTACTCGAACGCGCGGGCCAGCCGGGTGGCCGGCTCCGTCCAGCGCGCCCGGTGCCCGAAGCTCGTCCCGGTGGAGTCGATGAACTGCTGCGTCAACTCGTGAGGCTTGAAGCCGGAGACGTGCAGCAGGTCCATCAGGCTCATCGGCTGACGGTCCGGCTGGTAAAGGGTGTCGAACGGGAACTGGATCGTCTGGCCGGCCGTCGCGCCGCTGACCGCCGTGCTCTCGCGCGAGTTCAGGCGGTAGAAGGTGTTCTGCGGCTGGGTGGCCGAGAGCGGCAGCGGGTTTTGCGGCTTCCACTGGCCCTGCTCGGCCGCGAACGGGTGACGTCGCCCCTGGGCGACGCGCGAGGTGACCGTCGGCGGGGTCAAGGCGCCCACCGTGGAGAACAGCCGGCCGTCGTTGACAGCGACCTGATTCACGTAATCGACGGTCACGTAGGGGTTGTAGTTCGCCAGGGCGGAGTTGCTCTGGGGCGGGAGGTAAGGGTTGGCTAGCCGCTGGAGCAGGATCGACGGGGCCGTCGCAGTCGGGTCGGTGGCCAGCGGCAGCGTGAAGGACATCAAGGGGCTGGTCGAGGTCGTCGTGAAGGACGGGTTGGTGCCGGTCAAGGGGGCGGCGTAGGGCGTGTTGGGGCCGAGGACGTAGTAGCCCTGGTTCTGGCCTGCCGTGCCGGAGAACGCGCCGAAGCCTGGCTGAACGATCCACGGGCTCAGGTTCGGCGTGGCGTTGTCGGCGGGCCCCCAACTAAAGGTGCCGGCGCCGAGGGTCGCGGGGTTGCCCGCGTCCGGCGTGCCGAGCAGGTTGGCGGGGTCGCGCAGGTTGACGTTGGGCTTCTGGCAGAGCAGCACCTGGTAGACCGGATAGGCGCTGTTCTGTAGCCGGGCCGTCCCCTTCTGCGGGTCGGCGTTGTCCACGGGGAACGGGTTGTGCAGTTCGATCCAGACGTTGACGCGGTTGTTCACCTTGGCGAGGTAGGGGGCCATGGCGCCGATGTCGGTCGCGTCGTTGTCCCACTGGGCGTAATACTCGTTGATGACCAGCCGGGGCACTTCCGTGCCGAAGAGCCACTCGCTGCCGTACCAGTTGAACGGCGTGCTGTAGTCGTCGGCGTCGATGAAATCGACGATGTTGACGGCCAACTGAGCCAGCCAGCGCATCGCCTGGTACTCCGGCGTGCTCGGGTCGTATTTCCCTGCCGCCACGATCGGGCTGAGCAGGTTGGGGCCGACGGCGCCGGTCACGCTCCACAGTCGGGTGAAAATGTCCCGAGCCAGGGCCTGCCGGTCGGCCACCGCGGCCTGGACGAGCGCCGCGTCGGCGGGCTTGAACTGCCAGGTGGCCGGGTCGGGGGCCGGGTAGTTGGTCAACTTGCGGCCGAGGTCCACGCGGCCGAGGGCGGCGAAGACCGATTGCCAGGTGTTCGGGTCGAACTCGCTCCCCGCCGGGACGGCGCCGCCTCGCAGGGCCAGGAGCGGGAAGTTGAGCGCCCCGCCCTGGGGCCTCGGCGGATTGATGGCGCCGTTATAGCGGTAGCGGTTGCCCGCGGTCGGATCGTTCGGGTCCCACACGTAGGGCGTGCTGGCCGGCCGGTCGAGGTCGAAGCTGTGCGTCGTGATCAAGGCACGGCGCCCCCGGGCGCCCAGGTCCGTGATGCCGGTGCCCAGCAGGTTCAGCGGCAACAAGGTCGTCAGGTCGGAGCTCACGAGGTCGCCGCCGACGTTGTAGCGCCGCAAGAGCGCCGCCAGGCTGTCCGCCCCGAACGTCCGGTTCGTGCCCTGGGGCACCAGCGGGTTGAAGATGGACGGGTGGTCCTTCGTCTCCACCGGGGCGGCGTTGCCGTAGGAACCGGAGTCGTAATAGGGGAAGACCTGGTAAGGAACGGCCGGGGCGGTGCCGGGGGGTTGCCACTGCTTCGAGAGCGCCCCCGGAGTGGGGCTCCCCGCGTCCTGGATGGCGTTGTAGTCCATCGGGTAGTAGGCGCGAGGGAGGGTGCCGCCCGCGAACGGCAGGCCGCCGATCGGCACCTTCGTGGGACCATAACGGCCGTTGATCGTGCCATTGCCCAGGAACGCCTGCGTCCACTCGTTCGCGTTGGCGTTGAGCACCTGGGACTGGCTGACCTCCCACGGGCCCCAGCCCTGGTTGCTGGCGTGCCCTTGCGGCCCGGGCACGGTGGCGAGGAGGTTGCCCGCCACGTTGACGTTGATCCGGCCGTCCATCGCCAGGATGAGGGGCGCGGCGAGGAGCTTGTATTTGCTGCCGTCCGCCATGGTCTGGACGGGGGCGTTGAAGTCGATCCAGATGCTGTCGTTGCCGCCCGGCGCCCATTCCAGGTTCTTGACGTCTCCGATGGCGTCCGTCGGGTAGGGGAAGGTTGGGTCCATGTCGATCGGCCGCGGGCGCATGGTCATGTGGCGGCCGGCGGCGTTCTTCCAGTTGGCGTTCGTCTGGTCGTTGAAGTTCTTCCCGGGGTTGAACAGCCACGGCCGGTTGTACGAAGGGACCGTGACCTGCCCCGTGTTGGGGTCGAGCACGGCCAGGAACATGTTGTTCTGGTCGGGGTAGGTGTACGAGACGTTGAGGCCCCCCGTGATCGGGTTGCGCGCGGCGCCGTACGCGCGAGTGCCCGTCCGCCCGGGGTCGCGCAGGTAGCCGTCCGCGGGGAAGTACATGTAGTTGACCCCTTGCTGACCGTCCAACCCTCCGAGCAGCGCCTCGCTGAGCCGCCCGGTCCCGTTGTACGGCTTGTCGTTTAGGGCAAGCGGGCCGCCGGCGACGTAGGGGTCGTCCTTCCAGTCGTACATCGTGCGGCCCAGGCTGCTGCCGCGCATCGACGAATAGATGCCGAAGTCGTCGTCGTTGACGTCGTAGACGAGCTGCCCCAGGAACATGGGCCAGGCGACGGTGGCGTCGCTGACGGTCTGATCGACCTCCGCCCCCGCCCCGCCCCCCTTGAACTTGGCGCCCTGCTCGCGGAAGATGCGGGACGAAGTGGCCGACCCGTCCGAGTAGTAGACGAAGGCGATGCCAAGGATGGCAAAGAGCGTCAACAGCGCGAGGACAACCATCAAGATGACGCCGCGCCGGCGCCCGCCGGTTCGCACAGCCGATTGCAACAACATGGAAGGTGCCTTTCACCGGGCGACGGTTCGTTTGGCAGACGCGCCGAGGGCGCGTCGAAAGACGAAGTTTCCTCGCAGCCCTGGCCGGGAGAGGCCGCCCAGGGGCTTTCTTTCGTGGGGCAGGCGGCTTGCCTGTCCGAATCGTGGCGACAAACATCCGTCTTGTCGTCGCCGAGAGTGGCCGTCACGTTCAGGCGAAGGCCCGACAAGACGGACGCTTGTCGCCATGAGAAGGCAGGCGGCCTGCCTGCCGCGCGTCACAAGTCCTGAACCATGCTCGACTGGCGCACGAGCTGGGTCTTGGAGTCCCACACCCGCAGCGTGATCTGGATCGCGCGGACCTGGATGAGTTGGGCCCCGTTCTTGAACAGCGGGATGCTCGCGAAACTGTCCGGGACTTGCCAGGGTTGCGGCGTCAGGAGGCCGGGGGCGTTGTAGGCGTAGCCGCCGACGTTCTGCGCGGACCAGGTGTCGAAGACCCAGGGGCCGGTGATCGAGGGAAAGGCCTTGTTTTTGTTCGAGAACGCCTGGACGTTCGCGTCGGCGAGGTCCCGGAAGACGGTGTCCCCTTGCAGCAGGATGCGGACGTCGAACGAGAGCACCTCGGTCAGGAGGACGTCGTCTACCCGGCCCGTGGGGCTGCCCGCCGGCGCGAACGGCGACGGGTATACCGTGCCGGCGAAGAGAGGCGCCGGCAGTCCGGCGTAGGTGGAGTCCGTGGCCGGCGGGCCTGGGGTGGCGTTCACGCCCATGGCCAGGCGAAACGGCGGGATCGTGACTTCTTGCAGCCGGTTGACGGTGGCCGGCCCCGGGGCGGGGTAGGCCGGGGCGCTGACCTCTTCGTATCCCGGGCCGACCGGGGCGCTGACCGTGATGGGCACCTCGGGGGGCCAGAGGAGGCGCTGGCGGCGGCAGAGGGTGAAGAGCGGTTGCGGGGCCCCGGTGTCGAGCCCCGCCTGGGCCGCGTTGCCGCTCGCGTCGAGAGACGGCACGAGCCAGTAAGCCACCTCGGCGGAGGGAGACCGGAACGTGGGCCCCCCGACGGGTTGATAGCGGTTCTCCTGGTTGGCGGCCGGGCTGGTGAACAGGGGGGCGCCGCCGGGCATCGGCACCTGCGTCGCGAAGAAGTCGCTCGGCAGGGCGCCGGGCAGGGTCGCGGTGAAGTGCAGCATCGACCGGCTGGTGCTGAAGGTCGGGTTTTCGTTGCCCACCGGGCTCGGGAGCTGGTCCTGCCAGATGCGGAAGAACCCCTGCGACGGCGGGCCGAGCGCAGGGCCATTGCCCCAGAAGGTGGAATCGCTCAACTTGCGATTGCCGTCGAAGTGCGGCGCCGCCAGGTCGCGCCGCATCAGCGTCAGCACCCCGCGCAACTTCTCCGCCATGTCGCCGACGGCCTTGAGGTCGCGGAACGCCTTGCTGGCGGCGCCGAAGGCGGCCGACAGGATCGTCATGATGAACACGATCAGGGCCATCGAGACCATCAATTCCACCAGGGTGAAGGCCCGACGGCCCTCGCCTCGGAGACGGCCCTTGCTCGCGGGAGCTTGCCTACGCCGACAGATCATGATTACCTCCCCGTGCCACGGTCGAAGATCTCGGCGGCGAAGTCCAGGAAGACCATTTGCTGGACGTTGGCGTCGCGCAGGGGCGGCAGCACTTCCACCTGCATCGCATTGGTCCCCGACGGCGTCGCCGACATGACGCGGTAGAACTGGGCGTGGGCGTAGCCCCCCCCCGGCTTGAGCTCGTAAGTGGTGTCCATCAGCCACGAGCCGCGCCGGAGCTCGGCGGCCGGCTGCGGGGCGGCCCAGGTCAGCGCGAAGGCCGTGTCGCCCAGGTTGCCCGGCTGCGCCAGAGAGTAGGCCTGCTCGACCACGGGCGTCTGCACGGGCCGTTGTTTGTAGACGATCACCGTCAGGTTCGTGCTGCCGGAATTCGACGTTTGCGGCCGGCGCAGAACGTAGGACCAGGTGTACCAGCCCTGGCGCTGCAACGCGCCGACGGTGAGCGGCGGGGGCCCATTCGGGTCGAACGGGGCCCCATTCGGGTCGAAGCTCAAATCGTCCAGCAAGCTGAAGAATCGGTCGATGGCGAGGCTTTGCTGTTGCGCGGGGGCGATGTTCGTGATGTACTTGGGGCTGACCCGAACGACGGGCGTGTTGGTGCCGGCGTTGGCCGTGAGCCCGCCGAAGACGCCGTAGGCATCGACGAGCACCGGGTAACCGGGCCCGCTGGGGTCCGGCGCGGCGTAGCCCGCTGGGGTGGCGACGAGCGCGGCCGCGACGTTCGCGTCGATGCGCAGGTCGGTGGCCGCGGCCAGCGAGTCCGCGTTGCTGGCGATGGTGCCGCAGCGGTCGTCCTTGAGCGACCGGGCCATGTTCAGGGCGCCCAGGGGGAACAGCACGAGGATCGCCAGCAGGCCGATCCCCATGATGAAGATGGCAACCAGCACCTCGACCAGGGTAATGCCGGGACGGTTCATGGAGGACCTCTCCTGTTGTCTCACAGCCCGGAGGACTTGCCGTCCAGCGCGAACTGCAGGGGGTTGCCGGCCGGCCCAACCGGGTGGGCGGAGATGAACCCCGTGCGCGGGTTGATGCCCATGACGCGCGTCGTGTTCGCGTCGAGCGCGTTGTCGGCCGTGCTGTCGCGCACGATCAGCGCGATGGGCGTGCTGCTGGGCCGGTTCGTCACCCCTCCAGCGGGGTCGAACAAGATCTCGTAGTACGTGACCGTGCCGCCCGGCACGCTTCGCGTCGGGACCTGGTTGTTGGGCCCGGAGGCGTTCACCTGGTTGAGGTCCACCACCACGTTTTGGGGCAGGTTGACCTCCGCCTCGCCCGCGATGGGCCGGGGCTGACGAACGATCTTGTACGAGCTCGTCATGGGAGGAATGGGGACGTTCACCGGGTTGTTAAGCGTCAAGGTGTTGCTCGCGGGATCGACGGCGGCAATCTGGAAGTTGGAACCGACCCCTCCCGACTCGTAGCGAAAGTAATCGCCCGGCTGGACGTTGTACTGATCGACGCTGCCAACGGTCGCCCCGCCCAGGAGATCGACGTTGAACATTGTCACCGTGGTGCTGCCGGGCGCGACGGTCACCTGCCCGCCCGTGAACGGCTCGGGCTGCTCGATGTACTGGAGCCGGTTGACCCACAGCGCCGCCGCGTTGTTCGGGTCCACCAGGAAGCGCACCCCGCGCGGCGCGGCGTCGCGCAGCGCGCGCTGCTTGGAGATCAGCAGCGTGGTGCTGACGCGATCGACGCCGCGGATGACGTTCTTGTTGTCCTGAAACGCCGGTATCACGAAGACCACCGTCAGCGTCATCAGGACGGCCAGGATGCTGATGACGACGATCAACTCGATCAGCGTGAACGCTCGTCGGCGGGCCCGATCTCCTGGCAACTTCGGCATGGTGGCTTCTCCCGCGAGACGCGCTCAGCGCAGGTCGGTGCTGTAGATGTTGTCGTTGGCCTGGTTGCCCGGGGCGATTTGCAGCGTGAGCAAATTGACCCCGAACACCTTGTCGGGCCCGGCCGACACAATCACGGGCGTCAGGTTCAAGGATTGGCCCTGGGGGGTGTTGTTCGGCACGTAGCCCACCGCATTCGCGAAGTTCGTGCCGTAGGCATTGATCCACGCCTTCGAAGACAGCGTGCCGCGCGGGTCGAGCGGGTCCTTGAAGCCGGATTGCCAGCCCTGCGGGTTGATCGGGCTGACCCCCGTCGTCGGGTCCCCCGTCGGCCAGCGGCAGAACAGCAGGGGGTTGCCCCAAGCATCGACCAGCACCGGGATGCCGCCGACCACCTTGGTCGCCCCCGCCATCGACGTGTCGTCCTCGCCCGTCGTCTCCGGGCCATAGCGCAGGATCATGTACAGGCACGCCGCCGACTCGTGCGGCAACGGGGCCCCGGCCGTCCCGCTGGTGATGCCGTACTGTGCCAGGTGCTTCACGTAGCCGTCGCGGGGAGCGATGTAGCCCGGCGAGGGGCTCAGCGCCTCGGCGAACGTGGTGGGGAACGTCTGCCTGAATTGCAGCTTCATCCAGATCGCGCGAGCGCGTTCCCGATCGTTCCCGGCGAGGTTCTGAAGGACCGTCGGCGGCACCGCGCTCTCGCGGCCCCGGTCGGAGAAAAAGGCCGTCTGCTGGCGGAGGCGGCTATCGAGCCGCTGCATGGTGGTTTTCGTCGTCGATTTTTGCGCCGTCCCCGAAACGCGGAGGTACGCCGCCGCCGAGAGTGCCATCAGCACCGCGATGATGCTGATGACGACGAGGAGCTCGATCAGGGTGAAGCCTGCTCGCCGGGGCCGGGCGGCCTGGTGGACGTCGGAGGTGTGTCGCATGTCCCGTTTCCCTTCTTGGGCTCGTTCGCGAGTCAATGGCGGGCCGTGGGGCAGGCTTTCCAGCCTGTCCGGCCTTCCCCAAGGCGTGAAGCTCATCCCCAGGTTGGACAGGCTGGAAAGCCTGTCCCACGACTCATTGAATCGGGGCCCCCAGCCTCAGCCGCGAAAAGTTGGTGAAGTTGTCCTTGCTCGGGGCGTCCGTCGCGCCGACGGCCGGGTCCACCAACCCGCCCGGCCCGAAATTCCCGTCCGCCCCTGCGGAAATGATCTGGAAGCCTCGCGGGTTGTAGAAGATCGTCCCGCTCGCGGAGGTCGATTGAAAATAGGGCGACACGCCAAGGGTCGCGCAGTCGGACGTGCCGTAGCGGTTGTAGCCGTTGTCCACCTTCCCGGCGCTGAAGTAGGCGTACGGCTTCTTGCCGAACGCATCGGTATAGTTGAAGAACCCACCCGTGCCGACCACCAGTCGGTTCGACTTGAACTCGAAGAACGGCCCGCGTGGCGCCCCCCCTCCCGTGAAGTCGGTAGGGTTGGTTGGGCTGGTTGGGCTGGTCGAAAAGCCGCGACAGCCCTTCGTCGTGCCCGAGTTCGAGGGGATGCCGCCGAGGAAGAACACCAGGCACTGATCCCCGCTCAGCGTGACGGCGGCGTCGGTGGCGTTACCGTTACCGTTCCAGTCAAACCCGCCCGCGTTCGCGTTGAAGCGCTTGCCGAAGATCTGATTCAAGAAATTCACACTGTCCGCGTCGAGCCGGTTGGCCATGTTGTACCCGTTGGCGGTCTCGCACAGCTTGATCTGGCTGGGCACGTGGTTGACGCCGAACTCCGCCAGGAACGCGCCCCGCGACGCCGACAGCCCGTCGATGTCCGAGCGGCAGGTGATCTCGGGCCCCTTGATGAGGAACCGCATCACCGCCGCCGTCGTCAGGCTGATCAGGACCGCGATGATGGCGATCACCACCAGCAACTCGATCAGCGTGAAGCCTCGTCGGCGGGCGCTCGTTTGCAGTCGTGTCATGGTTGTTCTCCTCGAGCCCTTTTGGAGTGCGGCGGATTCATCGCCGCTTTCTTTTCTTCGTTTTCCCCGCCCCAGAGGCCTCGCCCCCGCAAGCCCCTCTCGCCGCAAAAGAAAGCGGCGATAAATGCGCCGCACTCCAAAAGGGGCCTCGTGATGCGACCGGCGGGAAAAAGCGCCCGCGTAGGACGGCCCTCCTGAGCCGTCCAACCGGAAACGAAGTCCTGCCCGTCGCACCTTACTTGCTCAGCCCTTCCAGCAGCTTGATCAGCGGCAGGAACAGGGCGATCACGATGAACCCGATGATGAGGCCGAGCACGACGATCATGATCGGCTCGAGCAGGCTGATGAGGCTCTCGACCAGCACGTCCACTTCCTCGTCGTAGACGTCGGCGATCTTGTAGAGCATCGTGTCCAGGTCGCCCGTCTCCTCGCCGACGTCCACCATGTTGATCACCATGTCATCGACCAGCCGGCTCTCCTTGAGCGGCTGCGCCAGCGTGTCGCCCTCGCGGATCGACTCGTAGACGCGCTGGTACATCCGCTCGAAGACCGCGTTGTTCGCCGTCTCCCGCACGATGGCCAACGCCTCCAGGATCGGTACGCCCGAACTGACCAGCGTGCCCAGCGTCCGCATCGTGCGCGCCACGATGACCTTCTCGATCAGCGGGCCGATGATCGGTATCCACAGGTAGAGCCGGTCCAGCGCGTAGTTCCCCGTCTTGTGCATGCGGATCAGCTTGAGCATCAGCCAGAACACCAACGGGAACAGCGGCAGCATGTACCAGTAGTCGGCGAACCAGTTGGACGTGGCCATGAGCGCCTTCGTCACGGCCGGCAATTCCATGTTGAAGTCCTTGAAGATCTTCTCGAACTTCGGGATGATGAACAGCATGATGAAGCACAAGATCGAGACGGCCACCAGGATGACCACGACGGGGTACACCATCGCACCCGTGATCTTGCGCTTCAGGGCCTGGGACTTCTCCTTGAAGTCGGCGAGGCGCTTGAGGATCACTTCGAGCGCGCCGCCGGCCTCGCCGGCCTTCACCATGTTGACGTAGAGCCGATCGAAGCACTTGGGGTGCTTGCCGAACGCCTCCGACAGAGTGCTGCCCGACTCCACGTCCTCGACCACGTCGATCAGCGCGTTCTTGAGCACGCCCGGCTTCATCTGGTGTTCGAGGATGCGGAGGCTCCGCAACACCGGCAGGCCGGCGTCTTGCAGGGTCGAGAGCTGGCGGGTAAAGGTACACAGCAGCTTGCTGGACACCCCGCCGATGGTGAAGACCTGGCCCTTCTTGCGCTTGCCGGCCCCGCCCTTGCCCTTCTTCTTGCCCTTGCCGGTGCCGATCATCTCCGTGATCTTCGTCACGAAGTAGCCCATCTGCCGGATCTTTTGCTGGGCCTCTTCCTCGTTCACCGCATCGACGGAGTCTTTCACCTCTCCGCCGCTGGTGTCCATCGCCTCGTACTTGAAGGTCGGCATCGCTTCACTCCGCCTCGATTGTGGTCCGGTCTCCGTCTTGTAGGGAACGCCCTCCGTGGCGTTCCGCGACACCGGAAAGCCACGGAGGGCGTTCCCTACAGGCGTTATCCCTCGTCTTCCAGCACCGTCTCGCGCACCACCTCGTCGATGGTCGTCAGCCCCTTGTGCAGCGCGGTCATGCCCGACTCGCGCAGCGTCGTCATGCCCATGCGCAGGCACGCCTTGCGCATGACGTCCACCGAGACGCCCTGCGAGATCAGGTCGCGGATGTCGTCGTTGACGATCAGCAACTCGTAAAGGCCCATGCGCCCGCGGTGCCCCGTGTTGTTGCAGCGGTCGCAGCCCTTGCCGTAGAAGAACTTCTTGCCCTTCACGTCGGCCGGGGTCAGGTTCAGTTCCATCAGCATCTCGGCCGACGGGTCGAACTCCGTGCGGCAGTCCTCGCAGATCTTGCGCACCAGCCGCTGGGCCAGGATCGCCTCCACCGTCGCCGTGATCAAAAACGGCTCCAGCCCCATGTCGCGCATGCGCGTGATGGTGCTCGGCGCGTCGTTGGTGTGCAGGGTGCTGAACACGATGTGACCCGTCAGGGCGGACTGCACCGCGATCTGGGCCGTTTCGAGGTCGCGGATCTCGCCTACCAGGATCTTGTCGGGGTCCTGCCGCAAGATCGACCGCAGGGCCAAGGCGAACGTCATGCCGATGTCGTGGTTGATCGGCACCTGCACGATGCCGTCCATGTCGTACTCGACGGGGTCCTCCGTCGTGATCAACTTGTCGCTGACGACGTTGAGCTCGTTCAGCGCCGCGTACAGCGTCGTCGTCTTGCCGGCGCCCGTCGGCCCCGTCACCAGGACGATGCCGTTGGGCTTGGCGATCACCAGGCGGAACTCCGCGAGCATCTCCGGGCTCATGCCGATCTTGTTCAGGTCGAGCGACACCACCGTGCGGTCGAGCACGCGGATGACCACGCTCTCGCCGAACAGCGTGGGCAGGATGCTCACGCGCATGTCCACCTTGTTGCCGCCGACGTTGAGCTCGATGCGCCCGTCCTGGGGGAGCCGGCGCTCGGCGATGTCGAGGTTGGACATGACCTTGATGCGGCTGGCGATGGCGTTGGCGAGGTGGCGCGGGGGGGGCACCATCTCGTACAGCACGCCATCGCAGCGATAGCGCATCTTGTACTCGTCCTCGAACGGCTCGAAGTGAATGTCGCTGGCCTTGTCGCGGATGGCCAGCAGGAACACCATGTTGATGAGCTTGCGCACCGGGGCGGCGTCCGCCTGCTCGATCATCGCGTCGAGGTCGATGCTGGTCTCGGCGCGGCGCTGGCCGAGGGTCGGGTCGCTCTCGATCTCCTGGATCAGGTCGATGATCGACTCTTCCTTGCCGGCGTAGGCCTTGGCGAGGACTTCGGCGATCGCCTCCGGGGTGGCGAGCTGGGCGATCACTTCGTTCATGCCGAGCAGGTTGCGGAGGTCGTCGAGGGCCCCGAGGTTGCCGGGGTCGCCCACCACGATCGTCAAGACCTTGTCCTTCACGGTGAGCGGAAGGATCTTGTAGACCCCCGCCATCGTCTCGGGCACCAGCGCCAGCGCTTCGGGTTGGGGCTTCAACTCGGCGAGGTTGACCACCTTGAGGCTGTGCTGCTCGCCGAGCGCCTGGAGGAGCTGGTCGGCGTTGATGAGCCCGCGGCCCAGCGCGGCCTGCCCGATCGGCACGCCCGTGCTCTTGCCTTCCTCGAGGACCTCCCAGAGCTGGTCCTCGTCGATGAAGCCGAGGTCCACCATCACCTGCCCGAGCTTGCGCCTCCCGCCGCTCTCCTTGGGGCGCGCGCCCGGCTTCTTCACCGGCTTGGCCGGCGGCTTGGCCCCCGCTGCCCCCCCCGCGGGAGGAACGGCCGGCTTGACGCCCTGGGCCGGTGCGCCGGGCTTGATGCCCTGGGCCAGTACGGCGGGCTTGGCAGGCGCCCCCGCGGCCCCTGCCACGGGCTTGGCCGGGGCCTTCACCGGGATGCCGGGCCGAGCCGGCGTGATGGCCCCGCTCTTGGGCGCGGCCCCTCCCGCCCCTGTCCCGGGGGCGGCGGGGACAGGGCGCGGCGGGACGCCGTTAGGCACCTTGTTCCCAGGGGGGGCGGGCTGGCCCGTCGGGGGCTTTTTCGGAGGTGTCGGATCGTTGGTTGCCATGTTTCGCGCTCTGCTCTGCTAGGGGCCCCAGATTGGCGGACGTTGGCTGGCGTCTGTCCTCACGGCTTGCGAACGCCGCGACGAGGGCCGCGCTCGTCGTCGTCGTCCCGACGCTTCCCGCGAGGCTTCTCGTCCTCGTCCTCGTCCTCGTCTTCGTCCTCGTCCTCGTCGTAATTCTCCTCCTCGTCGATGCCGCGCTCGTGCTGGAGCATCTTGGCGGCCAGCTCGGCGGCCTTCTGGGCCCGCAGCAGACACTCTTCCTTCTCACACAGGCCGTCCCGCCACAGCTTGAACAGGCTGTCGTCCAGCAGGAACATGCCGTGCTTGCGGCCGGTCTGGATGCTGGAGTCGATGCGGTACGTCTTGTTTTCGCGGATGAGGTTCTGGATGGCCGGCGTCACCACCATCATCTCGTAGGCCGACACCAGCCCTTCGGGCTTCTTGGGCAGCAGCGTCTGCGACAGCACGCCGATCAGCGCCGTCGAGAGCTGGGTGCGAATCTGGTCCTGCTGCTCCTTGGGGAACACGTCCACGATGCGGTTGATCGTGCTCGCCGCCCCCGACGTGTGCAGGGTGCCGAAGACGATGTGGCCGGTCTCGGCCGCCTCGATGGCGGCGTGGATCGTTTCGAGATCGCGCATTTCGCCGACGAGGATGATGTCGGGGTCCATCCGCAGGGCCCGGCGGAGGGCCTCGGAGAACCCGGGCACGTCCACGCCGATCTCGCGCTGGTTGACCGTACACTTCTTGTGCTTGTGGTAATACTCGATCGGGTCTTCGATCGTGATGATGTGCCGGTCGTAGTTCTCGTTGATGAAGTTGATCATGCTCGCCAGGCTCGTCGTCTTGCCCGAGCCCGTCGGGCCGGTGACGAGCAACAGGCCGCGCGGCCGGGTGATGAGCCGCTTGATCGGCTCGGGCATGCCGATCTGCTCGAACGTCAAGAACCCGCTGGGAATGCGCCGCAGCACCAGGCCAATGTTGCCGCGCTGCTTGAAGATGGCGACCCGGAAGCGATAGCCATCGACGTACTCAATGGCGAAGTCGGACCCACCCTTTTCCTGGAGCTCTTGCTGACAGCGGTCCGGCGTGATGCTCTTCATCAGCGACGTCGTGTCATCCTGTTCGAGCGATTTGGTATCCAGGCGGCGCATGCGCCCCTGGTGCCGGATGACGGGCGGTTGGCCAACGGTGATGTGCAGGTCGCTCGCCTTGAGCTGAATCACCGTGGCCAGCAGTTTATCGATCGCAATGGGAGTGGCCACAAAACCTCCGGGCTAAGGAAGGAGACGACCAGTTCTCGGCGCAACGTCGGTCCACCAGCCAACCGCATCATTGCGCAAAGAGGGGACGCAACGAACGGTTGCTCGGAGCTCCCCACGGGAGGGGGATGGCCGACAATGCTCGGGTGACGAGCGCAGAAACGGGGCAACGTGTCCTTCACTTGCATTATCTCAGTTCTCGGCGCAGGATCAATTCGCTTGTTCGGTTTTCTTAGAAGATGTCGTCCGATCGGACGAACAAGAGGTTTGGCCCCCTCTTTTGCCCCCCTTGTCGCCACCGCCGAGACCGTGCCCCTCCGTTGACCGTATCCGCGTGGTGCCAACCGCTCACTCGCGGCGCATCGAAAACCAGATGTCCTGTCACATTCGGGCCTGGAGCGCCTCGGTTCCACGCTTCGCGACAACTTTTCGGGGCTCACACCTCCGATTCGTGATGGCACGAGCTCAGCACCTCTTCGAGGGTCGTGATGCCCTTCATCGCCTTGATCAGTCCGTCCTCGAGCAGAGTGCGCATGCCCATGAGGCGCGACTGGCGCCGGATCGTCTGCGTCGGCTCGCGCTTGAACGTCATCTCGCGAATCGCCGCCGTCATCTTCAACATCTCGAAGATGCCTTTGCGGCCGCGATACCCGGTGTGGTTGCAGTGATTGCAGCCGGACCCGCGCATGAACGTTGCGGTCTTCAACTGCTCGGGGCTCAGGCCCGATGCCTTCAGTTCGGAGCTCGACGGTTGTTCGGGGGCCTTGCACTTGGGGCAGACGAGGCGCACCAACCGCTGGGCCATGATGGCGATGACCGACGAGGCGACCAGGAACGGCTGAACACCAATGTCCACCAGTCTAGTGATGGCGCTGGGGGCGTCGTTGGTGTGCAGGGTACTGAACACGAGGTGACCGGTGAGCGACGCCTGGATGGCGATCTCGGCGGTCTCGTGGTCGCGGATCTCGCCGACGAGGATGATGTTGGGGGCCTGGCGGAGCATGGCGCGGATGATGCGCTGGAAGTCGAGCCCGATGCTGTGCTTGACCTCGACCTGGTTGATGCCGGGGAGGTAGTACTCGACGGGGTCCTCGGCCGTGATGATCTTGCGGTCGGGCCGGTTGAGCTCGTTGAGCCCGGCATAGAGGGTGGTCGTCTTGCCGGAGCCGGTGGGCCCCGTCACCAGGAAGATGCCGTTGGGCCGCTTGATGATCTGCTGGAAGCGCGCGTAGTCGTCTTCCATGAAGCCCAGGTCCTTGATCGACACCTGAATGTTGCCGCGGTCGAGGATGCGCATGACGCACGATTGGCCGTGCGTGGTCGGCAGCATGGAGACGCGCATGTCGTAGTGCTTGCCGTTGAGGTTCATCTTGATGCGGCCGTCCTGGGGGCGGCGCTTCTCGGCGATGTCGATCGAGCCCATGATCTTGAGGCGGGAGAGCATGGGGGCGAGCAAGCGCCGGGGGGGGCTGTCGCGCTCGACCAGGACGCCATCGATGCGGTAGCGGATGCGGATGCGGTCGGTGAACGGCTCGACGTGGATGTCGCTGGCGCGGAGGCTGACAGCTTCCTGGATGATGAGGTTGACCAGCTTGACGACCGGCGCGTCGTTCTCGTCGCTGCCGCCGCTGGCGCCGCTGGTGGCCTCGGTCTCGGTGAAGTCGATGGCGGTGTCGGTGAACTCGGCGAGCATGGAATCGACCGACTCGGTCTCGGACTGGCCGTAGTGGCGGTTGATCGCCTCGACGATCTGCTCCTTGGAGGCGAGGACGGGCTGGATGTCCTTGTTGAGGATGAACTGGAGCTTTTGCACCGTGTCGAAGTCGCTGGGGTCGCTCATGATGATCTTGAGCGCGCCGCCCTCCTGGCTGAGGGGAAGGACGACGTTTTCGCGGGCCACCGACTCGGGGACGAGCTCGATGACGGCGGGGGGGATGGTGACCTCGGTGAGGTCGATGAACTGAAGGCCGTGGAACTCGGCCACGGCCGAGATGACCTGATCGGTGGTGGCATAGCCGAGCTTGACGAGGGTGTCGGCGAGCTTGGCGCCGGTCTGGGTGGCGATGCCCTTGGCCTCTTCGAGCTGGTCGGCGCCGAGGACCTGCTTGCGAAGGAGGACCTCGGAGAAGTCACCACGTGCCTTGGCCATGACGAGAAGCTCCATTCGGTGAAGGGACGGCCCAGCCGGGCCGCGGGTGGGAGCGAAGTACGACGACGGGGTCGGGCATTTTCAGCCAATTCCCAGCATAAGACAGCGCGCGACGCCCCGCAAGGGGCAGACGCCCTCAACCCGGGAAGGTTCTTGTCGCACGTCCGAGGTTTCTCTTGGTAGAATGGTAGAAAGAGGGGGCGCCCGGTGAGTCACTTCTTGGCCCGTTCCTGCTCACCCATGCAGAAGGACGAAAGGGATGCCCGAGCAATCGTCTGAGGTCGTGGCGGAAACTACCAAGTTGCGCGAGCTGGTGCGGAAGCGGATGGACGCGGCCGACGGCATTCTGCGCTTCGAGCGGCTGCGCACCTCCCTGCTTCAATCCTTCTTGCTGCTGAGCCTGGCGGGCATCGCCTTGCTGGCCTTCGTTGCCAAGGACTACGGGGGGACGGTCCCGGCAGTCATCGCGATCCTGGCTGGGATCAGTTCCGTCGTCGTTTCCTATCTCATCGGGTTCCGTTCCCCCGAGCGACTGGCGAAATACCTCGTTTCCCGGGACCAATTGCACCGAACGCTGCTGGACATCGACCTGTGCTCCACGGCCTCTGCCGCGAGCCCGGCCGACCTCGAGCGGATTCGGAAGAAGCTCGGCACCCTCATGGAGGCCCAGCGCCTGATGCTGGAGCCGACTTTCCCGCCGCTGCCCTCCGACAAAGACGTCGTGATGCGTGGCGCGGGGGAGGAGAAATGACCCTCGGCGAACAGAAGAAGGACTTTCTGGCGGACCTCGCCCGCGACCGCCGTGTGTGGCGTTGGCTGATGGTGCCGCAGGTTCTGCTCCTGTTGGCCGTTGTTGTCCTGCTCGCTTTCGTGGCCGGGTTCGGGCTGTACACGGCCGTCCAGACCTTCCGAGAACAGCAGGACGTGGACACCATGAAGAAGGCCGTGTCGGTCTTCTTCGGCGGAAGCTCCAGTGCGCTGGGCTTCTTCATGTTCAAGACGCTGGGAAAGCTCCGGGAGGCCTCGCTCGAATTCATGGCTGGAGAGCGCAGGTTCACGTCTTTCTGCGCCAGGACGAAAAACGTGGCCGTTGCCATCGACTACGCCAACCTGATCAAGGCCTACGAGCAGGCTGGAGTTTGCTTCCACGAGGACAGAAGAGACTGAACAGAAGGGAACGCAGGCAACAAAGGAAGAGAAGAAGAGGGTGGGCGGGCCATCCCGCAAGGGGCCTCATCTCTGGGGCCATCCCCATTCTGCTCCTTTCTGCCTGCTTTGCCTTCTTGTCGTTCGTCGTTGCCTTCGTTCCCTTCTGTTCAATCTCTTCTGTCTTCTGTGCGGCGTCTGGGCCTGGGGCGATACAATGCTCGAGGCCTCGTCCCGGGCTCGATCGCCCGGGAGAGTGGGCGGCGGCTGGAGGGCCGGTACGTGGCGAAAAAGCGACCCTCGCTCCCCCCGGTGCGCCCCGAGGTGCTGGCGTTGCTGCGCCACGCCAAGGACAATCCCGAGGACGATGTGCCGCGCCTGGTGCTGGCCGACTGGCTGGAGGAGCACGGCGGGCCCGCCGATCTGGCGCGGGCCGAGGTGATCCGACTCCAGGTGGGGGCGAGCGCGGTGGCGCCGGATAAGCGTGACCGCATCGCGGACCTGACGGCGGCCTTCGAGGCGGAGTGGGTCGGGCCGTTCGAACTGCTGGGCGGCGGGTGCCAACCCGTGCGGGGTTTGCTGGCGTTCGAGGGGCCGGCATGCAAGGCGCTGGCCCACGAGGCCGCCACGAAAGTTGCGGCGACGGAGGCGTTCGCCTGGGTGGAGCACCTGGCGCTGACCGACGCCGAGGAGGGGGTGGGCGAGCGCCTGGCGGCCTCCCCGCTGCTGCCGGACCTGGGTAAGCTGACCGTGGCCGACGGCCCGCTGGGGCCGGCCGGCGCGGCGGCGCTGGCGGGGTCGCCGGGTGCGGCCAATCTGCGGGCGCTCGACCTGCATTACGCCGAGGTCGGCGACGCGGGCGCGCGGGCCCTGGCGGCGTCGCCCCACCTCGCCCGGCTCACCTCGCTCGAACTGTGGCAAAACGAGCTCGGAACGCCCGCCGCCCTCGCCCTGGCGAAATCGCCCCACCTGACGCGCCTGGAGTACCTGAACCTGGGCGGCAACTCGATCGACGCCCGAGGGGTGAAGGCCCTGGCGGGCTCGCCCGTCGTGGCGGGGCTGCACACGCTGTTCTTGTGGGAGAACCGCCTCGGCGTGGCCGGGGCGCGGGCGCTGGCGGCGGCACAGATGCCGCGCTTGCGCACGCTCTACGCGAACAAGGCCCACCTCGGCGACAAGGGGGCCGCGGTGCTGGCGGCCTGGCCGCAAATGGCAAAAATGGTCGAACTGTCGCTGTGGGGCAACGCCCTCGGCGACGCCGGGGCGCGGGCGCTGGCCGCGGCGCCGCTGGGCAACCTCGCCGAGCTCGACCTGCACGAAAACGCGATCGGCGACGCCGGGGCGCGAGCCCTGGCGGGCTCCCCCCACCTGGGCCGGCTGACGAAGCTCTCCCTGCAAAACAACCGCATCGGCGATGCGGGGGCGCAGGCACTGCTGGATTCGCCGTACCTGGT
>JBBSEZ010000164.1:0-19519 GCA_038239195.1 Gemmatales bacterium | reverse complement strand
GGGGGGGTGGGGAAAGGTGGGGCGCGGGGGGGGGTTACGCCCCTTGTGGGGGGCCCGAAACTGTGGGTTTACCCCCCCCCCTCGCCTCGATGCGTTCCCAGCCTCTCAGTTCCCGCCCTCTTTCCGGTCCTTCTCGACGCGCTTCGGGGCAGGCGCCGGCCCACCCGGGGGGCCGAAAGGCCCCCCGCCCGGGCGCCCGAACTGCGGCGGAAGGAAGAGCTTGTTGAGCCCCTCGGCCAGTTCTCTCTCGTCGAGTTTGCCGTCCTTGTTCTTGTCCGCCTCCGCGAACAGTTTGCCCGCGGCAGCCAGCAGGCCGGCCTCGCTCACCTTGCCGCCCTTTCCCGCCCTGTCCACCACGGCCTTCGCCAGCATTCCACTCAGCGTCGGGAAGCCGGCCGGAGGACGTCCTCCGGGGAAGCCTGGCCCGCCGAAGGCCGGCGTGGGCAGGAGCTTGCCCAGGCCCGCCGCCATCGCCTTCTGGTCCGCCTCGCCCTTGCCGTCCTTGTCCAGCGCCTTGAACAGCGCCTTCACCGCCGCCGTCATCTCTTCCTTCGACAGCTTGCCGTCCTTGTCCTTGTCCGCCGCCTGGAGGATTGGCTTGGCCAGTCCCTGGCCGGGGCCGAACCCACGAGGAGGCCCGAAGCCGCCACCGGGCGGGCCGAACCGCCCCGCCAGCACGGTGCCTTTGCGCTCGGCGGCGAGCTGGCCCTCGATCGAGGCCACGCGCTTCGTCGCGAACGTCTCCAGGTCGGGGGCGGTGTTGAACATCCCGCCGAGGCCGCCCGCGCGCTCGCGGCGCGCGGCGACGGCCTTCTTCTCCTTTTCCTTGGCGGGGCCGATGACGGCGTTGATGGCCACCAGAACGGGGCTCATGGGGTTTTAATGAGTTCGCGGCGCCTGGCCCTTCCCCCCGCAATCGCGGTGGGATAGGATCGTTCCTCCGGGCTTCAGGGACCGAAGCCGCACGGGAGCGCCTCGCGCTCGCTTCTGGCTAGCCACAGGCCACCGGGCAGGGCGGGCCAAACCGGCCCTCCGCACCAGGACGGCGTTTCAATCCGTCCTGCCCCGAGTCGCCCGCACCGGGATCGTTCTCATGGACGCTTCGCAACCCACGATGGCCGGCAAGGTCTGTCTCATCACGGGCGCCACCTCGGGCATTGGGGCGGTCGCCGCCGAGGCCCTCGCCCGACGGGGCGCTCGGGTCGTTCTGGTGGGCCGAAACCTCGAGAAGTGTTCCCGCGTTCGGGAGCAGGTGCAGGCGCGAACCGGGAACGCGAACGTCGAGGCGCTGGTCGCCGACCTGTCGTCGCAGCGGCAGGTGCGGCAACTGGCCGACGCGTTTCGCAAGGGGCACGACCGGCTGGACGTGCTGGTGAACAACGCGGGCGGGCTGTGGCTGAAGCGCCAGGAGACGGCCGAGGGGCTGGAGATGACCTTCGCCGTCAACCACCTGGCCTACTTCCTGCTCACCGAGCTCTTGCTCGATTTGCTCCAGGCCAGCGCTCCGTCCCGGATCGTCAACGTCGCGTCGCGGGCCCACTCGGGAGCGGTGCTGCCTTTCGACGATCTCATGGGGCGGAGGCGCTACGACGGCTGGCGGGCCTACAAGCAGTCGAAGCTGGCCAATCTGCTGTTCGCGTACGAACTGGCCCGGCGGCTGGAGGGGACGGGCGTGACGGCGAACGCGCTGCACCCCGGCTGGGTGAGCACGGGCTTCGCCGCCAACAACGGCTGGCTGGGGGGCCTGCTGCGCACGGCGGCCGGCCTGTTCGCCCTCAGCCCGGAGCAGGGGGCACAGACAATCGTCTACCTCGCCACGTCCCCGGAAGTCGCGGGCGTCAGCGGGCGCTACTTCGTGCGCGAGAAGCAAGCCCCCTCCTCATCCGCGTCCCGCGACGAGGTCGCCGCGAAGCGCCTGTGGCAAGTCAGCCGGGAGCTCATCGGTCTTTCCTCGGTCGGGCCGTGAACCGTGCCTCCTCGGCCGGCTTGAGGGCGACTTGGGCGCCCGGAAAGAGAAAGACCACCCGTCGAGGTGGTCTTTTCGATTGAGCCGGCTGGGGCTCGAACCCAGGACCTACGGATTAAGCGAGGACGACAGGGATCGAACCTGCAACCCCACGTGCGACGTGGTGCTCTGCCAGTTGAACCACGCCCTCAAGTCCGTTGCTCTACCTACTGAGCTACCGGCTCTCCACTCTTATCGTAGCAGGCGGCCATTCGCCTGACCAGGCACCGGGCGGACGAAGAAGTTGGTCGCAGAGGACGTTGACCTCGGCGCTCCGAACGGCCACAATCAGCAGAGCGTGAACCATCCTGCTGTCCGGAAGCGCGGGGGGTGACACCAAACTCAGGTCGAACGAGCAGGATGAAAGGAGCAGAACGTGCCGCAGGACGGACTTTCCGAAGAACGCCGCAAGGAGATCTTCCTGGCCCTGGTGGAGGCCCAGGACGGTGAAATGTCGGTGGCCCAATCGAGGGCCGCGATGGGCGAGCGGTTCGGCCTGAGCGAAAGCCAGGTCCGGCAGATCGAGCGCGAGGGGCTGGACAACGCGTGGCCCCCGCTGTGACAGGCGGCGGGAGGGCCGGGACAGCAAGGCCCGGCCTCTCCCGCGCCGACTTCCGGTTAGTAGCGCCGGCCACCGCCGCCGCCGCCCCCACTGCCACCGCCGCCACCACCACCGCCGTAGCCACCGCGGCCACCGCCGCCACCGCCGTAGCCACCGCGACCGCCGCCGCCGCCGCCGCCCCGGTCCTCCTTGGGGCGCGCCTCGTTCACCGTCAGCCGCCGGCCATCCACCTCCTTGTCGTGGAGGGCGGCGATGGCGGCCTGGGCCTCCTGATCGCTGCCCATCTCGACGAAGCCGAAGCCCTTGGACCGCCCGGTGTCCCGGTCCATGATGACCTGGGCCGACTCGACGGTCCCGTGCTGGTGGAACAACTGCTGCAAATCGCCGTCGGTCACGCCGTAGGCCAGGTTGCCCACGTACAACTTCTTGCCCATCGGGGCCTCCAAAAAAGAGTAGAAACGCTCGCGCCGCAAGCCAGGAAGAGGGGAGATCCTCCGCACCCTGTTCAGTGGATCATATGGGGCGGCGTTCGCAGGGAGCAAGGGCGAGTGCGCAGGAAATCGGTTTCCCCGTTCACTGCGCCCGCGGCGTCGGATAGGATCGAGAGGCTCGATCCCGGCGAGCGGGGGCGTAAGCCCCCTGTTGAAGCGCCCCCTGTTAAAGGCGCCCCAACAGGGGGCTTACGCCCCCCGCTCGCCAAGATGTGCCCTCGAAAGGTCATCCCCATGCGACCCCGGCTCGTGTTCGTCCTCCCCTGGCTGGTCCTTCCCGCGCTCTTCTTCGTTCGCGGGGAAGAACCTCGGAAAGAGCCGAAGGCGGAGCCAATTGCCTTCGCTCCCACCGACTGGCCCTGGTGGCGGGGCCCGACCCGCAACGGGGTCGCCCCGCCCAAACAGAAGCCGCCCCTGAAGTGGAGCGAGCCCGAAAACGTGCTGTGGAAGGCCCCTGTCCCGGGCCGGGGCCACGGCTCCCCGACGGTCGTGGGAGACCAGGTGTTCCTGGCGACGGCCGACCACGCGGCCCAGACGCAATCCGTGCTGTGCTACCATCGCAAGACGGGCAAACGCCTCTGGCAGACCGAGGCCCATCGCGGCGGCTTCGCGAAGGGGGGAAACGGTCGAAGCTCCCTCGCCTCTTCCACGGTGGCCTGCGACGGCAAGCGCGTCTTCATCAACTTCCTCCACAAGGGGGCCATCTACACCACCGCCCTGAGCCGCGAGGGCCGGCAGCTCTGGCAGACGAAGATCAGCGACTACGTCCTGCATCAAGGTTTCGGTTCTTCTCCGGCGCTGTATCAGTCGCTGGTGATCGTCTCGGCGGACAACAAGGGCACGGGCGCCCTCGTCGCCCTCGAGCGCGGGACGGGGAAGGTGGTCTGGAAACAGGAACGGCCCAAGGCCCCGAACTACGCTTCGCCCATCATCCTGAACGTGGCCGGTCGCGAGCAGTTGCTGTTGACGGGTTGCGATCTGGTCGCGAGCTTCAGCCCCTCGACCGGAAAGAAGCTCTGGGAGATCGCGGGCTCGACGACCGAGTGCGTGACGTCCATCGTCACCGACGGCCAGCTCGTGTTCACCAGCGGCGGCTACCCGAAGAACCACGTGTCGGCGGTGCGCGCCGACGGCTCGGGCAAGGTCGTCTGGGAGAACAACGCCCGCGTCTACGTCCCATCCATGGTGGTGCGCGAGGGCCACCTTTACGGCGTCCTCGACGCCGGCGTCGCCAAGTGCTGGAAGTGCGACACGGGGAAGGAAGTCTGGACGAGCCGGCTGCGTGGCTCGTTCAGCGCGTCGCCGGTGCTGGTCGGCGAGTACCTCTTCGCCACCAACGAGTCTGGCCGAACGTTCGTGTTCAAGGCCACGCCGAGGGCCTTTGAACTGGTGGCCGAGAACCAGCTCGGCAACGAGGCCTTTGCCACGCCCGCCATCTGCGGCGACTGCATCTACCTGCGCATCGCGACGAACGCGAAAGGCAAGCGCCAGGAGTGGTTGTACTGCATCGGCAAGCGCGAATGAATGTAGCCCGCGATGGAGTCGCGGGCAGCGCAAGCCGGCCGAGAAGCGCGGAGGACTTTCGGGGCCGGGCGAGCGCCCGGTAGATTGAGACGATGGAGCCGAGCCCGCCACCTGCGCCGCCCCAGGCCCCGCCACCGACCATTCACGAGGCGGACCGCGCTACCGATCCGTCCGGCGCGGTGCTCTGGGGCGCCGAGATCGACGAGGCCGTGGCGGTCGGCCGGCGCCGGGCCGGGCTCGACGTGGTCGTTCGCGGCGACGACCTCGCGGACAATCGCTCCCTTGCCCAGGCTATCGAAGCGGCCGTCGGTCCCTACCTCCGCGGCCCGCCTCACCAGCGCACGGCGGGGCCTCTGGCGTTGCCCACTTCCAGCAGGCCACGCCGCCCCCACGAGGTCATACGTTTTACGAGACGGCCATCAGGAAGGCGAGGAGGAGGCCATGAACTACTTCACCCCCCAACTGTTCGCTCGTCTGCAAGCCCCGACGGCCGCGCAAATGGACGCCGCCGACGCCGAGTGGGAGGCGGCCGAGGTGGCGTACGAGGGCCGACTCCAACAGCTCGGGCCGGCCATCGAGCCCGTGTTACGGCAATTCGAGGGCGTCCTCCTGCACGACGCAGCCGTCCAGAGCATCAGCCGGGCCGGCGACCGATTCACGATCGTCCTCCAGAAGGACGTGCCGCCGCAGGACGTGGTCACCCTGACCTATGCCTTGACTGGCGAGCCCTTCCTCGACGAGAACGCCGTCCCCCCTCCGTATCGGGGAGAGACGATGCTCTACCAGTACGACGAGCTCGACCTGGAGCAGGACGGCGACCGCCCCGTCTACGTCCACTCGATGCTTTTCAGCAACGGCTGGGAGGTCCGGCTTCGGTTCCGCGCTCTCCGGGTGGAACTGGCCCAGCCCATCTACCCTTTGCCGGCGAACCGGGCGGGCACGTTTCTCTCGATGGGGGCATCGCAGAGCGCTTGACGAGGGCCCCACACAGCGCTTCCTTCCAGAGGGAAGAGGCCGCCCTTTCAACGCGAGGAAGCTCGGCCAACGAGCCCGAGGTGGTCCCTGCGCAAGTTCCTGTTGCCTCTGTCGTGGTCCCGGCAAGCCATCGCGCGCCGCGAGGAGGCCCTCGCCGTCGAATCCGACCACCTCAAGCTCATCGAGCCGACGTCGCTGGGGCTGGACCATCTGGGCATCCAAACCGCGGGAAGCTCCATCAACGACCTGCTCGCCTTCGTCAAGGCTCGCGTCGCCGACAGCGACGCCTTTTTCGCGCCGCCCGCCCCCGCAAGGCCGCACGTGGACGGAAACCGCCTGACGTTCCCGAGCCCCGATCCGTCGGGCGTCCCGGAGAATGACGTGGTGAGTTGCCGGTTGTTCGAGGGCCGCTCCAAGGGGCGGGCGGTGATCGTCCTGCCCCACTGGAACTCGATGGCTGCGAATTACGAGGGCATGGGGAACTGGCTACGACGGCTGGGGCTGACCGCCGTCTACGTGAGCCTGCCCTACCACGACGAGCGGCGCCCACCCGGCGACCTGGTGGGCAGCGGCCTGGTCAGCGCGAACCTTGGCCGGACGATCCGCTCTTGCCGGCAGGCCGTGGCCGACGCGCGGGCCGTCGTCGGCTGGCTGCGGGAGCGTGGCTACCGCCGGATCGGGGTCGTCGGCTCGAGCATCGGCTCGTCCCTGGCGTCCCTCGTCGCCGCCCACGAGCCGAGGGTGAAGGCGCTGGCGCAGTTGTTGACGGCAAGCGACTTCGGGGAGGTCGTCTGGACGGGGCGGGCCACGCGCCACGTCCGCCAGGCCTTCGAGGGCTCGCTGACGCTGGAGCAGGTCAACGCGGCGTGGTCGGTGCTCAGCCCCATCGCCTACGTGCGGCGCCTCCGCGACCGGCGCGTGCCGGTGCTCGCGATCGCGGGGCGCGCGGACCGGGTGTTCCTGCCGTACCTGACGGAGCGGCTCCTGCGGAGCTACCGGGAGCAGGGCGTGCGCCACGAGAGCGCGTGGTATCGCTGCGGGCACTACACGGTCGCCGACTTCCCCTGGAACGCGCTGGCGATGGTGCGGCTGGCGCGTTTCCTGCGCCGGCACCTGTGAGCGGCCTCGCGCAGGTGGGACGGCCCGACACCCGCCGTCCGTCCAATCCGCAACCTCCTCCCTCCCCGCGCTTTTTTCCAAACACTCCAAGGGCCCTCTTGACGACAGCCCCCTCCGCGCGCTTGAATAATAAGACTGACTGGTCAGTCCGGTAATAGGAAGAGGCATGAGGATTGCACGCCATTCCGAGGGAAGCGAGCCGGTTGTTCGACGCAAGGGCCAACCGGGCGAGGATGGAGGGGGAGATGACAGCGCGAACGCGGATTTCTCGAAACGCGGGACGAGAGGCGTGCGTGCGGGGCGTGCTGCTCGCGAGTGCGGCGCTGTGGTTGGCGTTGGGCACCGGCTGCGGCAAGGCGCAATCGAAGGGGGGCGGGAAGAAGGACCCCGAGGTCATCGTCGCGCACCCGACGATTCAGACGGTCACCGACTACGAGGAGTTCATCGGCCGGATGGAGCCTTTCGCCTCGGTGGACCTGCGCTCGCGGGTGACCGGCTACCTGGACAAGGCGCCTTTCAAAGAAGGCTCCGACGTCGAGAAAGGGGAGCTGGTGGGCGAGATCGATCCGCGCACCTACAAGGCCGAGTTGCAAAAGACGGAGGCCAACCTCGTTCAGGCCGAGGCCCACTTCCGCCGGCTCACGCTCGACTACCAGCGCGCGTCGGTCCTGGTCACGCGCCGGGTCATCGGCCGCGAGGAGGCCGACAAGATCGCCGGCGACCGCGCCGAGGCGGAGGCGGCCGTCGGCTCGACCAAGGCCAGCCTCGAGGTCGCCAAGGTCAACCTCAGCTACACGCAGATCAAGGCCCCCTTCGCCGGCCGCATCAGCCGCCGCTTTGTCGATGAGGGCAATCTGATCAAGGCCGACGAAACGATCCTGACCTCCATCGTCGCCCTCGACCCGATCTACGCCTTTTTCGACGTGGACGAGCGCACGCTGCTGAAGTTGCGACGGCTGCTCCAGAAAAAAGAGATCACCTCGACGCGCGACACCAAGACCCCGCTCGACCTGGGGCTCGCCGATGAGGAGGGCTATTCGCTCAAGGGCCAGATCGACTTCGTGGACAACAAGCTCGACCCCAGCACCGGCACCTTGCGCGTCCGCGTCGTCGTGAAGAACAAGATCGGGGAAAGTAAGATCGCGGGGAACAAGCAGTGGTTCCTGGCCCCGGGCATGTTCGTGCGCCTGCGCTTGCCGGTCGGCGCGCCCCGTCCCGCTTTGCTCGTGCCGGAACAGGCCCTCGGCACCGACCAGGGGCAGAAGTTTCTCTACGTCCTCAACGACAAGGACGAGGTCGTTTACCTCAAGGTGTTGGTTGGCTCTCTCCACGGCCAGCTGCGCGCGGTGAAGCCATTCGACCCCAAGGGCTCGCTCTCGCCCACGGACCGCGTCATCGTCACCGGGCTCCAACGAGTGCGTACGGGCCTCAAGGTCGTGCCCAAGACCTCGGGGGATGACAAGGTGACGGCGGGCGACAAGGTGACAAGGTGAGGGGGTGACAAGGTGAACCAGCTGCGGTGAGTCGAGGAATGCCTGCTGAGGCATCGAACGGTTTGAGGAGAGGTTACACGGGAGCCACCCCTCACCTTGTCACCCCCTCACCTTGTCACCCCCTCACCTTGTCACCTTGTCCTCGAAGGAGGGGCCGCGTGTTCTCCAAGTTCTTCATCGACCGGCCCATCTTCGCCGCGGTCCTGTCGATCGTCATCACGCTCACCGGCGCCATCTCCCTCAACTCGCTGGCGCTGGCGCAGTATCCGCAGATCACCCCGGCCACCGTCCAGGTCGATTGCAACTACCCCGGCGCCAGCGCCCAGGTCGTGGCCGAGTCGGTTGCCGCGCCGATCGAGCAGCAGGTCAACGGCGTCGAGGACATGCTCTACATGTCGTCGGCCTGCACCAACGACGGCTCGTACACGTTGACCGTGACGTTCAAGCTCGGCGTCGATCTCAACGTGGCGCAGGTGCTGGTGCAGAACCGCCTCAACCTCGCCCTGCCCCAGCTCCCCGACGTCGTCAAGCAGACCGGGGTCAACACCAAGAAGCGCTCGCCCGACATCCTCCTCGTCGCCGCCCTCACCTCCCCCAGCGGGCGCTACGACCAGCTCTACCTCAGCAACTACGCCCTGCTCCACATCCGCGAGGAACTGGCCCGCCTGCCCGGCATCAGCGAGGTGTTCCTCTTCGGCCAGCGCGACTACAGCATGCGCGTCTGGGTCGATCCCGAGCGCATGGCCATGCGCAACCTGACGGCCAGCGACGTCACCAACGCCCTGCGCGAACAGAACGTCCAGGTCGCCCTGGGCCACCTGGCCCAGCCGCCCGTGCGCGGCACCGAACCGACGCAACTCACCCTGACCACCCTGGGGCGCCTCAGCGAGCCCGAACAGTTTGAAAACGTCGTCATCAAGGCCCTGCCGACGGGGCAGGTGATCCGCGTCAAGGACGTGGCCCGCGTCGAGCTCGGCCCCAAGAGCCAGGACATCAGCAACCGCTTCAACGGCAGCCCGTCCGTCGGCCTGGCCATCTTCCAGCTCCCCGACGCCAACGCCCTCGACACCGCCGACCGGGTCAAGGACCGGATGAAGGAGCTCGCCCAGGACTTCCCCGAGGGCGTCCAGTACGGCGTCAGCTACGACACCACCCCCTTCATCCGCGAGTCGATCCACGAAGTGTTCGTCGCGCTGCGCGACGCCATCATCCTCGTGGCCATCGTCGTGCTGGTCTTCCTGCAAAACTGGCGCAGCGCCCTCATTCCGCTGATCGCGGTGCCCGTGGCCATCATCGGCACGTTCGCCGTGATGGCGGCCGTCGGCTTCAGCCTCAACAACCTCACGCTGTTCGGGTTGGTGCTGGCGATCGGCATCGTCGTCGATGATGCCATCGTCGTCGTAGAGGCCGTCGAGCACCACATCGAGCACGGCCTGGCACCGCGAGACGCCACGATGAAGGCGATGGACGAAGTGTCCGGGCCGGTGATCGCGGTGGGCCTGGTTCTCAGCGCCGTATTCATCCCCTGCGCCTTCATGGCGGGCATCGTCGGCCAGTTCTTCCGGCAGTTCGCCCTGACCATCGCCATCTCCACCATCATCTCCGCGTTCAATTCGCTGACGCTCAGCCCCGCTCTGGCGGCGCTGCTGCTCCGGCCGAAGAAGGGCCAGCGGCGCGACCCGCTGACGTGGTCGATCGACCTGCTGCTGGGCTGGTTCTTCCGACTGTTCAACCTCGGCTTCCGCGCCTCCACGCGCGCCTACGTCGGGCTCGTGAGGCGCTCGCTGGGAGTGGCGGGGGTCGTGCTGGCCGGTTATGGCGCCTTGCTCGGCCTGACCTACGTCGGCGTCAAGGGGCTCCCGCT
This sequence comes from Gemmatales bacterium, assembly GCA_038239195.1. Taxonomy (GTDB): domain Bacteria; phylum Planctomycetota; class Planctomycetia; order Gemmatales; family Gemmataceae; genus JBBSEZ01. The sequence goes on along the minus strand of JBBSEZ010000164.1, from coordinate 9,486 downwards.
CGACAACGCCCTCTTCCGGCGCTCGATGCCCGGGCTCGTCCACTGGGCGCGCGAAGACGCGAAGATCGGCTCGTGGTCCCTCGCCGCCGGGCTGCCGACCGGGTTCATCCCCGCGCAGGACAAGGGCTATTTGCTGGCGAGCGTCCAGTTGCCCGACGCCTCCTCCGCGGAGCGCACCCAGGCGGTCATGAAGAAGATGGAGAGAATCGCCCTCGGCCTCGACGGCGTCGAGCCCGTCGGGGGCGTCGCCTACACCAACGCCGTCGCGGGCAACTCGTTCTTGCTCAGCGCCTACGGCTCCAACTTCGGCTCGATGTTCATCATCCTCGACGACTCCGCCAAGCGGCGCACCCCGGACCGCACGAGCGACGCCATCCTCGCCCGCCTCCGCCAGCGCTTCGACGCGGAGATCCCCGAGGCGACCATCGCCATCTTCGGCCCCCCGGCCGTGTCGGGCCTTGGCCGGGCCGGCGGGTTCAAGATCATGATGGAGGATCGCGGCGACATCGGCCCCGTGGCGCTCCAGAAGCAAACCGAAAACTTCATCGAGAAGAGCAAGGAGCTCCCCGAGCTCGGCGGGATGTTCACCGTCTTCCGCGCCAACGCCCCCCAGCTCTACGCCGACATCAACCGCTCCGCCTGCCTCACCCAGGGCGTGGACATCGCCGACGTGAACAGCACCTTGCAGATCTACCTCGGGTCGCTGTACGTCAACGACTTCAACCGCTTCGGGCGCACCTGGCAGGTGGTCGTCCAGGCCGACGCGCGATTCCGCCGCAAGGCGGAGGACGTCCGCAAGCTGATGGTGCGCAACAACAAGGGGGCCATGGTCCCGCTCGGGTCCGTGTGTACCGTGCGCGAGTCCAACGCCCCGCTCGTGCTGACGCGCTATAACATGTATCTCGCCGCGGGCATCAACGGCAGCTCGTCGCCCGGGGTCAGCACGGGCGAGACCATCGACGCGCTGCATGCGTTGGCCGGCCGCGAGTTGCCCGCGTCGATGTCGTTCGAGTGGACCGAGATCGCCTACCTCGAATTGCTCTCCGGCAACACCGGCATGCTCGTCTTCGCCCTCTCGTCGGTGTTCGTCTTCCTGGTGCTGGCCGCGCAGTACGAGAGCTGGTCGCTGCCCCTGGCCGTCATCCTCGTCGTCCCCATGTGCGTGCTCAGCTCGGTGATCGGGGTGGCGCTGGCGAAACAGGACATCAACATCTTCACGCAGGTCGGCTTCGTGGTGCTGATCGGGCTGGCGTGCAAGAACGCGATCTTGATTGTCGAGTTCGCCAAGGCCAAGCGCGAGGAGGGCGCCTCGACCCGGGAGGCGACGCTGCAGGCCTGCGAATTGCGGCTGCGGCCGATCATGATGACCTCGTTTGCCTTCATCTTCGGCGTGCTGCCCCTGGTGATTGCCAAGGGCGCCGGGGCCGAGATGCGCCAGGCCCTGGGCACCGCGGTGTTCAGCGGGATGCTGGGGGTGACGCTGTTCGGCATCTTCCTGACGCCGGTGTTCTTCTTCGTCATCGAAGGCATGAGCGAGTCCTCCCTGTTCCAGACGCGGCGGGCTCGCCTTCTCGGGTTGGTGGCGCGCTACCTGATGGTCGCCCTGACCCTGGGCCTGTCGTTGGTCCTGATGCTGCTGTTCCGCGAACTGCGCCGCCGCGCGCGGCCCGTGATCGCCGGCCTGGGGCCTCAACCACCCGGCCCGCCGGCGCCTCCGTTGGCCCCCCCGCCCCGTCGAGAAGGGCCCGCCAACGGGCAACCGTGAGGAGACGTCGTGTTTTCCAAGTTCTTCATCGACCGGCCAATCTTCGCGGCGGTGCTGTCGATCGTCATCACCCTCGCCGGCTTCATCGCCGTCGGCACGCTGCCCATCGCGCAGTATCCCGAGATCACCCCGCCCACGGTGGAAGTCTCGGCGATCTACCCGGGGGCCAACGCGCAGACCGTCGCGGACACGGTGGCGTCGCCGATCGAGCAGCAGGTCAACGGCGTCGAGGACATGCTCTACATGTCTTCGCAATGCACCAACGACGGCACCTACACGTTGACGGTGACGTTTCGGCCCGGCACCAACTTGAACCTGGCCCAGGTGCTGGTGCAGAACCGCGTGGCCCTGGCCCAGCCGACGGTGCCCGACATCGTCAAGCGCCTGGGCGTGACCGTCAAGAAGAAGTCGCCCAGCATTCTGATGATCGTCAACCTGTTCTCGCCGGGCGGCAACTACGACGCCCTCTACCTCAGCAACTACGCCACCATCCAGATTCGCGACGAGCTCTCGCGCTTGCCGGGCGTCGGCGACATCACCTTTCTCGGGCGGCGCGATTACAGCATGCGCGTCTGGCTCGACCCGTACAAGATGGCCGCCCGAGGGCTCAGCGCCGCCGACGTGGTCAAGGCGGTGGAGCAACAGAACGTGCAGGTCGCGGCGGGCCAGATCGGCCAACCGCCCGTGCCCGACGGGCAGGTGTTCCAGTACACGATGGCCACGCTCGGCCGGCTCGTGGACACCGAGCAGTTCGGCGAGATGATCCTCAAATCGACCGCGGACGGCCGGCCGATCCGCCTGCGCGACGTCGCCCGTCTCGAGCTCGGGGCCGTCGGCTACGATCAGACGTGTACGCTCAACGGCCAGCCGTCCGTGGCGCTGTCGATCTACCAGCTCCCCGGCTCCAACGCGCTGGACACGGCCCAGGCGATCCGCAAGAAGATGATCGAGCTGAAGGGGCGTTTTCCCCACGGCGTCGATTACGACATCGTCTACGACACCACGCCGTTCATCAAGGAGTCGATCTGGGAAGTGTTCAAGGCGTTGCGCGACGCGGTCATCCTGGTGGCGGTCGTCGTGCTCGTCTTCCTGCAAAACTGGCGCTCGGCCATCATTCCGCTGATCGCCGTCCCGGTGGCCGTGGTCGGCACCTTCGCCGTGATGGCGGCCGTCGGCTTCAGCCTCAACAACCTGACCCTGTTCGGGCTGGTACTGGCCATCGGCATCGTCGTCGATGACGCGATCGTGGTGGTGGAGGCCGTCGAGCACCACATCGAGCACGGCATGCCCCCGCGCGAGGCGACCATCCAGGCCATGAACGACGTGTCCGGGCCGGTGATCGCGGTGGGCCTGGTGCTCAGCGCCGTGTTCGTGCCCTGCACGTTCATCACGGGGATCGTCGGCCAGTTCTTCCGCCAGTTCGCCCTGACCATCGCCGTGTCCACGCTGATCTCGGCGTTCAACTCGCTGACGCTCAGCCCCGCCCTGTCGGCCTTGCTGTTGAAGCCGCGCAACCAGGCCGGGCACGAGGCCCTCCCGCGCCCGGGGTACGTGCTGATCGGCGCCTGGGTGGGCTACGAGTTCTTGAGCGATTGGGTGCAGCAGTGGTTGGGGGAACGGCTACCGAGCGAGGCGCTCCCGGAAGGCTATCTCCCGTGGGTGGCGGGCGTGGGCGCAGCGTTCGCCGGGGCCCTGGTCCTCGGGGCGTTGTATCGCCCGCTCAACGTCGTGCTGACCTGGTTCTTCGGAGCGTTCAACACGGGCTTCACGGCGACGACGACGGGCTACGTGCGCACGGTGGGGCTGATGCTGCGCGGCAGCCTGATCGTGCTGCTGATCTACGGCGGGCTGCTGTACCTGACCTACTGGAGCTTCAAGAAGGCGCCGACGGGCTTCATCCCGCAACAGGACAAGGGCTATTTGCTGGTCAACGTGCAACTGCCCGATTCGGCGTCGCTGGCGCGCACCGAAAGCGCGCTGCGCCGCATCGAGGCAATCGCCCGAGGCGACGCGGGCGTGCGGAGCACGGTGGGCATCGCCGGGCAGTCGCTTTTGCTCAACGCCAACGCGCCGAACTTCGGCGGGATGTACGTGATGCTCAAGGACTTCCACGACCGCGAGGGCCACGAGCTCTCGGGAGAGGCGATCGCGGAACGGCTGCGCGAAGCGTTTCAAGCGGAGGTCAAGGACGGCCTCATCACGGTCTTCAGCGCCCCGCCGGTGGACGGGCTGGGGACGGCGGGCGGCTTCAAGATCATGATCAAGGACAGCGGCGACAGCGGATTGATGGCGCTGCAAGCGACGACGTTGCAGATCGTCGAGGAAGGCAACAAGACGGAGGGCCTGACGGGCCTGTTCACGGGCTTCCGGGCCGACACGCCGTGGCTGTATTTGGAGATCAACCGCCAGGACGCCAAGATGAAGGGCGTGTCGATGGCGGAGGTCTTCAACGCCTTGCAGGTCTTCTTCGGGTCGCTGTACGTCAACGACTTCAACCGCTTCGGGCGCACCTGGCAGGTGAACGTGCAGGCGGACTCCGGCTTCCGGCAGCGCGAGGACCTTCTGTTGAAGCTGGGAGTGCGCAACGACCGGGGGAACATGGTGCCGCTCGCCTCGTTCGCGTCGGTGAAGTTGCGCAGCGGGCCGGTGATGGTGATGCGCTACAACATGTATCCGGCCGCGGCGATCAACGGCAACGTGGCGCCCGGCGTCAGCTCGGGCGAAGCGATCCACCTGATGGAGGAGGTGGCGAACAAGGGGCTGGGTCACTCGATGCGCTCGGAGTGGACGGAGCTTACGCTGTTGCAGTTGCAGGCCGGGAACACGGCCATGCTCGCGTTCCTGCTCGCCGTGGTGCTGGTGTTCCTGGTGCTGGCGGCGCAGTACGAAAGCTGGTCGCTGCCGCTGGCGGTCATCCTCGTCGTGCCGATGTGCTTGCTCTGCGCCGTGGCGGGGGTGTTGCTGGCGAAGCACGACGTCAACATTTTCACGCAGGTCGGCTTCGTGGTGCTGGTGGGCCTGGCGTGCAAGAACGCGATCCTCATTGTCGAGTTTGCCAAGGCGCGGCGCGAGGCGGGGGCAAACGCCCGGCAGGCGACGCTGGAGGCGTGCCAGTTGCGGTTGCGGCCGATCATGATGACGTCGTTCGCGTTCATCCTGGGCGTGGTGCCCCTGGTGATGGCGGAGGGCGCCGGGGCGGAGATGCGGCGGACGCTGGGCACGGCGGTGTTCGCGGGGATGCTGGGGGTGACGCTGTTCGGCATCTTCCTCACGCCGGTCTTCTTCTTCGTGATCCAGTGGCTCCTCGACCTGCGCGCCAAGAGGGAGGCCGTCCCGGCGCCGGCGGGCGTGGCGCACGGCCCGACGCAGAACGGGACGGCGGGATCGACGGATGGGGACCACACGTTCACGATCGCGCTGTACCCGCCGGGGACGACGGACGGGGCGCGGGAGCATGCGGTCAGCGAGAAGCGGCGCTAACCAACGACCTCGGCGGGTGGAAGGGGGCAGTCTCCCTTGTAGTCCACCGTGATGGTGGCTGCGGGCGACTCGTCGTGCAGCGACTGCAAGGTGCGAACCATGAGGTCTTTCCAGAATCGGCCGGCGCCCGGGCGGCGCTGGAAGAGGAGGTGGAAGACGGCAGGGGAAGACGGGGCCGAGAACGTCTGGATCGACGCGAAGTAGTCGCCAAGGCGGTGACAGTCCACCCGGCTCGATTCAACGCCGGCCGGGAAAGTCCGAACGACGTTCTCGTGGACGTGGTCGAGGTCGATTCGCGGAAGCAACCAGCGCTGAAGGCGGCGCGCCTCGTCGGGCGATTCGCACTGGACGATCCAGGACACGTAGAGAGGGGGCTGGATCATCGTGTCACCCTCGGTCAAGGAACCGGCACGACTTGCCGGTTGGTCAGGTGAAGGTTTAACAGCGGGAAGCTCGTCGGGAGAAACTCGTAATCGTTCGGCCCCTGCTGGGTAACGGCCGGAGGGAAGGTGCCGAGCAGTAGCCGCAACACCTGCACGGGGAGGTCGAACTCGAATCGCGCAGCGGGCGGGCTGCTCGGATGGGCCAAGGCGAACCAGTCCGCCACGCTTGCGTCCGTGCTTGCCCAGAACTCGCCTGTTCCGTTGAACGTGGCTGCCTTCCCCTGATCGACCCCGTTGAGTAACAGATCGTTCGCACTCGTCAGGTCCGTGCCGTGATGCAAGCGTAACGTGCCGGCCGATTGCTCCATCGCAATGCCTCATGAACGGTGGAGAGGCAGCAGGGGGCAACGAAGGCGAGGGCTTTGCTGAAGGATGCCTGTTCCCCCTCCGGCCATTCAACAAGAAATGCCACGACGTCACAAGAGACGTCCCCCTCTGTCGAGAGACTTTTCCGTGCGAGCTCGAGCAACGCTGCCTCGCCCTGCGTTCGCGCTGAGCGAATTGCTCGTTGGCATCGCCATCGCCGCCCTCATCGGCCTGCTGCTCCCCGCCGTGCAGAAGGTCCGCGAAGCGGCTGGCCGCCTCTCCTGCGCCAACCACCTCAAGCAGATCGGCCTCGCCTTCTACCCCAACGGCCTGAGTCGAGGGAAGGGCCATGCTGGCGCTGGGGCCGGAGGTAAAAGCTACCGCGCGAGGGGGCAAATGACCGAGCAGCGGCGAAAGAACAAGATACCATGAGGGCCCGCCAATTCCTTTGGCATCGCCGGCGCGATGCCTGGCCCGGATCGACGCAAAATCCTTCAGGGAGAAGGAAAGATGAAAAAGCGGAAAAGCTTCATTTGGCGCTTGACACCGATAGGGGGGGGCGGGGGATAAGATACTCTGCGGAGGCGCGGAGCCGGGCTCATGCGGCATCGGCCATCGCAGTCGAGTTGGCTGGTTCCGGCGTCATCGGGCTCAGGAGGGGGCATCATGGATGCGTTTGGTCTGCGGGGAACAGGGAGACTCCTGGTCTCCTTTGTGGTCCTCTTCGCGTGTAGCGAACTGGCGAGAGCGGACCCTGTCGGAACGCTGATCGTGAACGCAAGCCGCGGGCCGCTGGTGCCAGGGGACACCGTCGAGCCGGGGGTTCCCGTGCAGGTCTCGCTAACGGCGAGCGTGCAGAACCCGCCCCCCGTCAGGAGCGACTCCTTCTCTGCCAACAGTCTCCGGTATCCGTTCTGGGCTCGGCCGCTGTCTGCCCATCAACATCTTGCGTCAAGTTAGAAAAACAACTTCGGGCGAATGGGGAAAAGTGCCCCCGTCCGTCCTGGGCGAGCAGGCAAGCCACCGATGCCCCCAACGCTGGGACGGTGTTCGACTCGCAACTTCCTCAACGCAACGTCGTTCTCAAATGCTGTCGCAGGGCTTCGGAGCCGGTCGATCGGGGTCGCGAGGAAGGCCCCTGATTGCCGAGCGCGAGGCCCAACCCCCCGGAGCCGTTCATGCTTATCAAGGTCGTCGCGTTCCTCCGTCGCCGCGCCAGGTCTTCCCCTCGTCCCAGGTTCGTGCGGCCCTCGTTGGAGGCCCTCAGCGAACGCATCCTCCCCGCCAACCTGATCTGCACGTGGTCCGGCGATGGCATGGACAACAAGGCGACCAACGAGCGAACTGGGTCGGCAACGTCAAGCCGATCGATTCGACGGATGTCGCCATCTTCGCGGGAGTCGTGCCTGGTCGGGCGAACGGGAGCAAGTCGGCTGAGATCGACTCTAACTTCACGAGCACGATTGGGCAGATCCAGATCCTCGCCGGCTACCAGGGCACCGTGACAGTCGCCAACCCCCTGTCGGTTGTCGATACCGTCCTCCAGCAGGGAGGCACCCTGTCGGTCGCTGCCAACCAGACGCTCACCTCGCATGGATACCAGGTGGTCGGCGGTGCTATCCAGGGCAGTGGCACGGTGACCATCAAAGGCACGGCCGCCAACCCGGGGGGCATCGTCTTCAGCGGCCCCAGCGCCACCAACATCGACTCGATCATCGCGGATAGCAACTCCTCCATCACCTTCGCGGCCAACGTGAGCTTTAGCAGTACCGTCCTTCAGAGTCACGGCACGGCGTACTGGACGGGCGGGACGGTCGTACTCGACTCCGCCACGTTCAACAACTACGGCACGTTCAACGTCCTGTGCGATTCGGCGATGACGACCACCCTCCTGGGCACCTTCACCAACGGCGGGACTGTGGTGAAGGACCAAACCGCCGGCGTGACGAGCCTGGGCATCAACCTGGACAACCTCGCGGGTGGCCAACTCCGGGTGAAGACGGGCACGTTGAGCCTGCGGGGCAACATAAGCACCGACAGCGGCATCGCCACGGTCGATTTCGGCGCCACCCTGGCACTCGGGGCCGGTACGCTCCTTGTGGGGAGCAGCCCCTCGTTCACCGGCGCCGGCCTCGTTCAGGTGAGTGCCATCCTCAGTGTGCCCAATAACACGACGGTGATGTTCGCCGCGCCGCTGGCGCTCACACCCGGGGGGTCGATCACCGGAGACATCGTGCCCGGGGGTGGGACCGTCTACTCGACGAACAATTTCTGGTGGTCCGGCGGGGCGGTAGATGGCGTGAAGGCGCTCAACGTCTCGGGGGTCATGCTCATCGATGGCGCTGCCGACAAGTCCCTGGAGGACACTACCTTGATTTCGACGGCGCAAGCGGCTTGGGACGGGACCGGGAAGATCGCCCTCACCACGGCCACATTCGAGAACTACGGCGGCTTCGAGATCCGAAACAACGCCGAAATGACGGATACGGCCGCAGGGAAGAACAGTTCGTTCTTTAAGAACCTTGGAGGCCTGGGGAATGTCACGAAGACGGGCCTGGGGTTCGGCACAGCGTTCGACATCCGCTTCCAGACGTCAGGGGGCCTCTTCCTCAACGGCCAGGGCATGCGGTTCACGCAGGGCCTCTCGCAGATCGCTGGCGGCAACACCGTCCTCGATGGAGGCACCCTCCCAATCGACGCCGGCCAGGTCTACGTGCTGGGCGCGGGGACGCTGGTGGGCGGCGGCACCATCGCCGGCGCCGTGGGCGTCATCAACGGCTGGGTGGACGTTGGCGCCAACCAGGCGCAACGGGCCCTGACCGTCACGGGCGATTACGTTCAGGTCGGCGGGACTTTGGCCGTTCACGCCTCTGCGGACGCCTCCTGGGGCTTACTCGCCGTCGGCGGCGACGCGACTGTGAACGGTACGCTCGAAGTCGATTTGGCGGGCGGCTACAACCCGGCCGCGCCCTTCAACAAGGCCATCTTGACGGCCGGCGGGACGCGAGGAGGCACCTTCCCCAACCCGTTCGGCTGGACGGTCCAGCCAAACCCCCAGGACATCACCGTTAGCAAGCAGGTCCTCATCGCCAGCTCGACTTGGCTGTCCTCCAACGAGGGCAACACGGCGCCGGGGCAGGCGGTCACGTTCACGGCGACCGTCTTCGGCGGGATGGTGGCCCCGACCGGGACGCTCAGCTTCTACGACGGCGACACCCTGCTGGGCACGGTCACCCTGGCGCCCGGGATGATGGGGAGCACCGCCAGCTTCACCACCTCGGGCCTGGCCTTGGGCAGCCACCAGATCACGGCCGTCTATAGCGGGGACGACACCTGCGCCGCCAGCACGTCCACGCCGCTGACGCAGACGGTGCAGCAGGCGGTGACGATGACGTGGGCCTCCTCCAGCCAGAACTACTCGGCGCCGGGGCAGGCGGTCACCTTCACGGCGATGGTCTCCGGCGGGATGCTCGGCAGCCCCACGGGGACGGT
>JBBSEZ010000163.1:0-19521 GCA_038239195.1 Gemmatales bacterium | reverse complement strand
GCGAGCTTGTAGAAGCCCGCCAGGGCGTCGGCGACCGCGGCGGACTGCGCGGGGCCCAGGTTCGCGAGCCAGCCGGCGCGGGGGGCCCCGGCCACCAGCCAACCGCCGCGGTTCTCGAAGTCGAGCCAGACCGCCTCGCCGGGTAGCGCCGGACAGGAGAGCTCGACGCGAATGCGATGCGTCCCCAGATGAAGGCCGCCGACCGCCAGCGAGCCCGGCAGGCCCCAGCTCGCGCTCGCCGATAGCGGGCCTGTCAGGTTGCGCTCGACGAAGTGACGCACCCTCTCCTCGACGTGGTGGAGCGCCTCCTCCGCCTTGCGCGCCGCCTTGCCCGATTGCCGGCGCAGCTTGCCGTACAGCTTGGGGATCGTCCCCGAGTGGAAGCCGGGGCGGAGCAGGTGGATGACCCACTCGCCGTGGCTGCCGACCGTCACCGGATCGAGCGTCGCCGACTGGTTGGCCCGATAGAGCTTCCAGTTCTCCTTGAGCTCCCAGGCCAGGAAGCCGAAGATCCCCGGGACCAGCCCCAGAAACCCCGCCACCACTCCCTCCGTCGTCAGCAAGGGCCAGCCGAACGTCGGCTGCACCCGCACGGCGATCGGCTTGACCAGGAGCAGCATCAACTTGTGCGATACCGTCACCACCGGGAAGTGTTTCACCGGGTTGACCTGGGGCTCGATCAGCAAGTTGAGCGCGAAGCGCACCACGTACGTCACCCAGAACCACAGGAAGCCGAGCACCAGCTTGTTCGCGAACGACAGCCGACCTTCCCCTCCTCGGAAGCGCAGCCACTCATCGACCGTATAGAGCAGGCGCTCGACCTGCTCGAGCACGAAGTGCGACAGCCAGACGAAAAAGCGCAGGATGCCGGGGAACAGGTCGCGGCTCAGCAGGTGCCAGGTGCGCACCAGGCTGTCGGCCCACCACTCCTCGATCAGGATGCCCAGCCGGGAGTTGATGAGCAGGCACGACACGACGAAGGTTGCGCCCCCCGCGCTCAGCCACCAAAAGCTGCCGGCGCCGAGCAGGAACAGCCCCACGGCGGCCCCCGCCGCCAGGAAAGCAGGCTTGAGCGCGTACTGGTAGACGATCAGGTAGGGCCGGCTCTGCAAGAAGCGCCGCAGCGGGGGCCACTCGATTACCGCGCGGGGCAGGTCGTAGAACAAACCGCGCAGGCCGAGCCAGACGTAGTGCAGCCCGCGCAGCACGGCCCGGCGAAGGGGTGGGACGTGCAGGAGCAGGAGGGCAGCCACGCTCACGGCGGCGAAGGAATACCAGTTGAACACGTGGACCAGCGTGGGCGGGTGGTTGCTCGCCGCAGGCTTGGGCTCCTCCTTCTTGGCGGGCTCGGGCTCCTCCTTCTTGGCGGGCTCGGCGGCCATGTCCTGGAGCCATTTCTCGAAGTCGTCTTCGTCGGGCTCGGGGGGCGGGGCGCTGGCCTGCCCGCCGAGCAGGGCCTCGACGTCATCCGATGAGGTGGACGTGGGCTCGACGTTGACCAACCCGGCGATGCGGTTGAGGGCGCCGAGGTATTTCGCCTCTTCCTCGAAGAGGCCGTCGATGCCCTTGAGCGTGAAGAAGGCCAGGCCCAGGGGCAGAAGCAGGTAGAGGGTGAGCGCCCGGCCGACGCGGTTGCCGAAGAACAGCGAGCTGAGGCGCTGGAGCCAGCGCATGTAGATCTCGCCGCGCCGGTAGACGCCGTCGAGCCCCTCCGCCATGCGGCGGTTGCCGCGGATCAGGGGGTCGCCGACAAAGAACTCGCCTGGCCCCGAGAGGTCGGGGAGCTTGAGGCGGTTGCGCGCCAGCGCATCGCGCAGGTCGCCAATGGTGAGGAAGCCGCGCTCGACGACGACGTCCAGCAACTCCTCGATGAGCTTGCCGCGGGCCTGCGCTTCGGCGAAGTTGCCCGGCACCAGGCCGACTCGGTCGAGGGCCTCGCCGATCAGCGGCCGCAGCCGGTCGCGCAACTCCGCCTCGGCGCGAGAGACGGCGGAGCGTAGCAACCCTCGGAGTTGCTCCCGCGCCCCGGCCTCCATGCGGGCCGCCGGGAGGCGCTGGGCGGCGCTGCGGAGGTGCTTGACGACCAGCACCTGCTGCTGGAGCGGGAGCGGGCGCTGGATGGGGCGCTGGAACCAGGTCACGAAGAACTCGATCAGATCGACCGCGTAGAGGTCGCGCTCCCGATCGATGCACACCTTCTGAAGGTCGTAGAGCAGCCGGGCATCGACGCTCCATCCGCCGCGCGCCGCCTTGTCGAGCAGCGCCTGGAGGGCGCGTGCCCAGTCCTCCGTCTCGCTCGGGGGGAAGTGCAAGGCGCGCTGGAGCCGTTCCGCCAGCCGGGCCAACTCCTCCCGGGCCTCCGCGCGGGTGGCGGTTTCCTGCCCGGGGGGGGCGAAGGCCAGCGCCTGCTGCCGCAGGATGGCCGCGCGCACCTGGTTGCCGCGCTGGCCCGCCTCCGTCGCCTGGGCCGTGAGCCGCGCGTGGATTGCCGCGTCCGGCTGGGCCGCGACCGGGGCCGGCGCTTCGTCGGGGCCGGCCTCTTCCTCCTCGCAGGGCCCGGCGGGGGGCGCCAGCAGCGCGGCCCCGGGGACGCGGGTGCGGGCGAGCAGGGCCTCGCTGTCGAGGTCGTCGGCGAGAACGCGGTCGATGGCGGCGAAGTCTTCCACGCTGGGGAAATGATCGTGCAACCGGGCGTGGTCGAAATAGCGCAATTCGAGATAGCGAGAGGCGAATTCTTCGTAGACGTCGAGGAGCTCCGCGGGGGGGAGGAGGAAGTTGTCCTGGCGGAGGACGTTCTCGGCCTCCTCGAATTCGACCGTACCAATCCGGCCCACGCGCTCGCGGGCGACCGCTTCGGTGAGCTTGCCGAGGGCGCGGGCCTGCTCGAGGCAAACGTGAACGTGGGCGTGGAAGAGCAGGCGCCAGTATTCGAGCAGAACGGCCTCGGCGGGGCGGTTGGCGAGGTAAGAGGCGTCGGGGCGCGGCAGCAGGATGACGACGTCGGTGAGGGGCCGTTCGGGGCCGAGCTCGGCGCGGCTGGCGATGCCGAGCAGGGCGTCGCGGGGGAGGACGTAACTCCTGCCATGAGGGACCTGGAGCCCGAGCCCGCCGATCTGCCGGTGCTGCTTGATGACGCGGCGCAGGATGCGCGGCGCGACGAGCAGCACGGAAGGGCCCTCGCGGGCGAGCGCCTGTTCGAGGTCGGGGCGGCTCAACGGGGGCGCAGGGGGGGCGTTCATTCAGGGGCTCCGTTCGAGGACAGCACGACCTTGCCATCCTATCCGCTCTGGGGGACGTGTCGAGCGCTGGCACAGTCGGGGCGGCGCTCCTTCTTGCTCCCCTCTCCCTGGGCTCGGGGAGACGGGAGGGGCCGTCTTTCGCTCCGGCTCGGAGGGCCCCACGATGGATTGCATTGCGCTCCGACACACACAACGCCTTCCGCTCAGGGCGCGCGTGCCTGTGCTTCAGGCGGGCCCCTCTCGCGGTCTCGAGGCGGGCGCCGTCCGCACCGTGGGTTGACGGCGCCGCGGCCACCGTCCGCACCGTGGGTTGACGGCGGGCCGCTGCCCTTTGGGCGACGTTGGGCGACGGCGAGCGACCTCCTTGCCCGGCGCGGATTTCGTCGGCGGGCCCTGCACGGTAACAGCGCGGCGTTGATCCGCTGCGGTCGTGTCGCTCGTTCGGCGTTCTTCGCGGAGGGGAAGTTGCGGCGCCCTCGAGGACAGCGCCCGGGCCAGACGAGGCGGCCCCGGAGCAGTTTACCAGAAGGATCGCCCTTTTCGGATGGGAGAATGAGGGAGTTCCGAAGCCTCCGCCGAAGGCAGTCTCGCCATACGCGTCTTCACAGGGGTTGGAGGTAGCAGCATCAGCAATTCCGTCAGCTAAAGGCCTGCCGGGGCTTCCCGTCGCCTCGGGCAGCCGTTAGACTTGGTGGTGTTGTGATGTGGCATGTTGTTCGGTCTCGTTTACTGCCTTGCTCCTATAGCTGGAGACCAACCTTGCTTGCCCTCTGCCCTCATTGCAGTGTCCGTGTACGATCTGACCGCCTTGCCAAACACGTCCGAAAAGTCCACGGCGCCCACGCCGAAGCCAAGAACGTCGTCGCCACCTCACCCAGCGAACTGACGGCGCCCCCACGATCTACGAACAAACCACCGAAACCCCCCCCGGTCGAAGACCAACGTAAACTGGGAGGACTACGGCAAGGATGGTCATTGGTGGTGAGTCTCACCGACCCTTCTCGCTCATCCCCACCACTTTTCTGCTCTAGGCGAGCGTAACTCGTTAGGAGGTTCAAAGATAAGGCCTGCGCCTCGGGAAAAGGCATCTGGCCCCCGATGCGCTGCACCGACTTTTCGGCCCCTCCGCCGGCTCGGTTCGGCACGCAGCTTGCTTTGCTCTCAACTCAGTTTAGCATCAAGCCGAAGGAAGGATTACGCGATGGTTCACCCAGTCTCTCCTGGTCCTTCTTGAGTAGGGGTGCTGTCATGGCCTTGGAACGCGAAATGGAGACGTATCGCCGGGAACTGCCCGGCCTGCTTGGCAGCGGTCAGGAAGGCAAATGGGCCCTCGTTCACGGTGACAAGCTCGACAGTGTCCACGAAACGCAGGCCCAGGCCATGCAAACGGGCTACGACCGCTTTGGCCTGGAAATCTTCCTCGTCAAGCAAATCGTTGCCGTCGAAAAGCCGCTTTACTTCAGCCGGAACATCGTCCCATGCCCATCGTCGCCGAAGACCTGACGGCAGACGGCGCCACCGTCAACTTACTCGTCGGGGTGAGCTTGCCGCGCCGGCAAGTGCTGGAGCGAAACAAGTTCCCCGTGCCGCCACGCATTTCCGTTCGCGCGGTGCTCGACACGGGCTCGGGCGTCACGGCCATCGATCCGAACGTGCTTGCGCGGCTGGGCATTCCGCCGATCGACCAGATCGACGTCTATACCCCATCCACAGGCACAACTCCCCACCGCTGCAACCGCTTCCACATCAGCCTCGCTCTGCCCCACGAGGAGATCGAGATGCACTTCCCGGGCCTGCTGGTCATCGAGTCCGTCTTCCTGCCGAATGAGGGAATTCAGGCTTTGATCGGCCGCGACCTGCTCGACCACTGCCTGCTTGTCTACCACGGCCCGCAGCGAAACTTCTCTCTCGCGTTTTGAGGCTCAACCGGGCACTCCCGATCACTTCGACCGGCCCGCCCCCCGACCGTCGCTCTCCCAGCCCACCGGCTCCCACGAGATGTTCCGCGGCGAGCCGTACAGGCCCTCCCGCTCCGCGTCGGCGATCCTCTGCTGCTGCTGGCAGCCGGCCAACAAGAGGACGACCAGCGCAAGCAGGCGCATCGCGGTCCCGGTTCGCATGTCCCGCCTCCCCCCCCTCGCGTCGAAATAAGAGAAGCGCTCCCCATACGCCTTGCTCCGCCAACCTGTCAACCGCGCTTCGCCGCGCCGCCCCCCATCTTCCCTCGCTTGCTACAATCAAGACAACCTTCGTGCCGTTCCTTCGCCGAGGAGGCCCATGCCCGCCTTCGTCGAGTTTCTTCAACGCCTGCTCTCCGACGGCGCCGTCGTCCTGCGCCAGCGGCCCCAGGTCGCGCCCGGCGAGCGCAGGGAGGCCGCCGACCTGCTCGCCCGCGCCTGCGCCGACCACGCCCTCGACGTGGCCGGCCCGCTCGTCCCCTTCGACGAGGCCGCCGCCTTACGTGCCGCCGAGCTCGTGTGGTGGGCGTGCTGGTTTTTGCTCCAGCGCCACGAGCCCGACGTCGAGGTCGAGCGCCATCTGCTCCCCGGCGACCTGCCGACCACGCCCGCCCAGCACCTCTCCTTCGACCTCGCCGGTCGCTTTCTCGTCCAGGTACATCGCCGCGCCGCCGCCGCGAGCCGCGACGACGGCCTGACGCGCCGGCTCGACCTGGTGCTGCGCCGCTGGCCGTTGACCGGCGTGCTGGCCGACCTCCCCGAGGGCCCGGCGGGGTCGGTGGAACTGGGAGGGCACCCCGGCTTGCTGCTGCTCTACGCCGAGCGCCTGGCCCAGCGCGCCCGGCCGAGCTGGGTGCCGGCCGGCGCGGCGCTCGAGCACGTCGAGCTCGTCTTCGCGGAACGGGGGCTGCGCGTGCCGGCCTCGCTCCCGGCCCTGGCGCCGGAAGGAGGGGCCTCGTGACCGCCGACCTCGTCTCTCGCCTGCAACAGGGCGTCGTCGAGCCGCTCAAGGAGCGCTTCGTCGAGCGCGACGAGGTGATCGACCTCATCGCGCTGGCCCTCGTGGCCGGCGAACACCTCTTCCTCTACGGCCCGCCCGGCACCGCCAAGTCGGCCCTCATCCGCCAGTTCGCGGTGGCGGTGCGCGGCCATTATTTCGAGTACGTCCTCACGCGCTTCTCCGAGCCCAACGAGGTGTTCGGCCCCATCGACATCGCCCGCCTGCGCGAGGGCGTCGTCGCCACCGTCACCACCGGCATGCTCCCCGAGGCCGAGCTCGTCTTCCTCGACGAGATCTTCAACGCCAACAGCGCCATTCTCAACAACCTCCTCACCGTCCTCAACGAGCGCACCTACCGGCGCGGCGCCCAGACCTATTCTCTCCCTCTGCTCTCTCTCTTCTCCGCTTCCAACCACCTGCCCGACGACGACGCCCTGCGCGCCCTCTTCGACCGCTTCCTGCTGCGCTGCCACGTCGAGAACCTCCCCCGCCTCGCCATGCCGCGCCTCCTCCTCGCCGGCTGGGAGCTGGAGCGCTCCGCCATCCCGCCCGCCGCCGTCTCCGCCGAGGAGTTGCGCGCCCTCTCGAAGCGCGTCTACGACGTCGATCTCGCCCCCGTGCGCGAGCTCTACGGCGAGGCGGCGTTCAAGGTGCGCGACCTCGGCATCGCCTTCTCGGACCGTCGGGCCGTCAAGGCGCTCAAGCTGGTGGCGGCGTCGGCGCTGCTGTGCGGGCGGGCCGCCGCGCAGCCGTCCGACCTGTGGGTGCTGCGCTACGTCTGGGACCGGGCCGAGCAAATCGGGCCGTTGCGCGGGCTGGTGCAGGGCGTGCTGGAGCAGCGCCCCGACGAGGGCCGGTCGCACCCCCTGGCCGTGCGGGCCGACCGGGCCGATGGCGAAGACCTCGCCCGGCAACTCGACGAGGTGGCCCGGGAGATGGAGAGCAAGCTGTCGCTGCGTGCCCTGGCCCGGCTGCGCGAGCGCGTCGCCGACCTCGCCGACCGCGCCGCCTGGGTGCAGGACGAGGCCGCCCGCCAGCACCTGGCCCGGCGCGCCGGCGCCGTTCTCGAGCAACTGGGGTGAGCCATGCCCACGCCTCTGGACGACGTTTGCGCCGCCTCGTTCCCGCCGGGGGCCCTCGCCCACCTGGCTGCCCTGCGGGCGCGCCCCGACGTGCGCATCGCGTCGCAAGGAGAGCAGACCTGGGCCTTCTGGCCTGCCGGAGAGGCCGACGTCGCGCGTTGCGTCCTGGCCCTCGGAGGAGCACGCCTCTTCGTGAGGCGCGAGGGGTTGTGGCACGCCTTCGGCCAGCATCTGCCAACCTTCGACGTGCCCGACCTTGAGAAGACAATGCCGCTCGCCAATGTCCTTTTCCCGAGCCCCCTGTCCCCGGAGGAGGTCGGCGAGCGGTGTTGGCCCGCCCTCCCCCTCCGGCTGGTGCGCGACGACCGCCCACAACCCGCGACGGCCCTCCAGTGCTCCCGGGCCGAACTGGGCCGCTGGGCGGACGGGGCCACGACGTACCAGTTCGGCGCCCTGGAGGCGGCGTTGTGCGGCGAGTGCGTGCTCCTCCGCGGCACGCGCCTGCCCCCGCTGCCCGGTGCCGAGCGCCTGTGGGGGAATGCCGTCCTTCTGCCGCTGGGCTGGCGCCCGGAGCCGGCATTGCCCGAAGGCGCCCTGGCCGCCGCGCTGGGGCTCGCCGAGGGCGAGGTGGCCTTGCTGAGCTACGAGGGCGCCGAGGTGGTCCCCGCCGGCGCCTTCGGCCCCGTCAGCCGGGCCGGCGTGCGCCTGGCCCTGCGAGAGGTGGCGCCATGAGCCGCGCGGCGGACTACCTGCGGGCCCCCTCCGACTACTGCGCCCGGCTCGGCGGGCTGCGCTGGTCGGAGCTATCCGACGCCATCGAGAAGGGCGATGGCTCCACGTTCGCGTTCGCCGTCGAGGTGATCGGCTTCCTCGAAGGCTTCGCGCTCAAACGGCCGCTCGTCCACTTCGGGTACGTCCTGCACCTGCTCGCGCTGCTGCGCGATCCTCGAAGAGAGCCAACGCGGGCCCACTTCGGGCGCCTCCACCGCGCCTACCGCGAGGCGGGCAGCCCCCCGCGCACGGCTGGCGTGCTGTGCGCCCTGCTGTGCGACGCCGTCCCGGCCGCGCCCAACGTCCCCACGCCCGAGGAGCTGTCGCACTGGCTCGTGGTCCACTCGTGTACCACCGCGCCGGCCCAGGAGGCGCGCCAACCGCAGCAACCGCCGCTCTCCCCGGACGAGTTCGAGGCCCGCATCGCCCGCGCCCTGGAGAAGTTCAGCGACGAGGCGCTGGTCCACTGGCTCTGGCACGGGCAGGGGCCCGCGGGCGAGGAGGCCGAGCAAGTGGCGCGGGCCCTCCTCTTCGAGCGGCCGCGCTCGCTGCAAGGCGCGCTGGCCGACCTCAGCCGGCGCGAGCGCCTCCGCGGGGCGGTCCCCTACGTCGCCCAGTTCGTCAGCGCCTTTTCCCTCCCGCCGCGCCGGCTCGCTTCCCACGAGCTGCCGGTGGGCGGCTACGCCGACGTCGCCGCGCGCGGCCAGCCCGAGCAGATGTTGCTCAGTCAGTTCGCCCTCGACGACCTCGAGCTCGTGCGCCGCTACGCCGAGAACGAACTGCTCTACTACCGCCGCGAGGAGCCCCACGCCCGGGCTCGCGAGGAGCTGGTGGTCCTGCTCGATCAGGGCGTGCGCACCTGGGGCCCCGTACGTCTGGTTCTCGCCGCGACCGTCTTCGCCCTCGGCCAGTTCTCCTTGCGAAAGAAGCTCTCGTTCCGCTTCGCCTGCACCAGCGCCGGCGGGGCGCCGGTCGATCCGCTGGAGATCGGCACCGACGAGCTCGCCGAGCTCGTCGAAGCCAGCGACCTCTCGGCGAGCCCGGCCTTGGCCCTCGAGCGCGTGCTGGAGCAGGAAGACGAGGTGCGCGACGTCGTGTTGCTCACGCACCCGCGCAACGTCCTCGATCCCGACGTCGGTGCCGCAGCGCGGCGGTGCGGGCGACAGACGCGGCTCTTTGCCCTCGCCGTGGACGGAGAGGGGGCCGTCGAGCTGAGCGAGCTGCGGCACGGGGCGCCGGTGTCGCTCGGCCGGTTTCGTATCGAGCTCGACCGGGGCGCCCCGGCCGTGCGCGTGGGGCCGTGGGCGCCGTGGCAGGGCGACGTCGAGCCGGTGGGCTTCCCGTTCCGGTTCGGGATCGAGGGCGGCAAAGACCGGCTTCGGTTCGACTTCGACGACGCGGGCGAACACCTGATCTGCGCGGCCGGCGATAGCGCGCTGTACGTCACGCGGATCGCCGACGGGCAGACCGAGGTTGTGCCGCGGGCCCGGCACGGCGGGGGCGCCCTCCAGAGCGTCCTTCACCTCCTCGGGGTGGAAGGGGGCTTCGTCGTCGTCGGGTGGCTGGACGGCGGGGTGGTCGCGGCCCACTACGATTTCCAGACAAGGAGGGCCCGCATCCACCCCCTCGATGAGATGGGCCCGTCGCCGCGCAACCACGTCCGCTACGTCCGCCCCTTTCACGCCCTCGTCGTGGCCGCGAGCATCGGCCAGGCCCAGGGAATTCGCCTCTCCACGGGCGCCCGCGACCTGCCGGCAACGGCGCTCGTGTTCCCGCGCCAGGACGATCCCACCCTGGGGCCCGACGAGTATTGGGCCGAGGTGCCCCTCGATCCCGACTGGGTGGCGAGCGGCTCGGAGCGCCCGTTCTGGCCCACGCTCTTCTTCGACAAGGCCCGGGGCGAGCTCGCCCTTCGTCACGTCGACCCGCCTTGCGCCCCGTTCGTGCCGCTGGCCGACGGCAAGCCGCTGCTCGCCGGCCACGTGCTCACCGCTGCCTCGGCGCGACGGCAAACGATTGCCGCCGTCTTCCAAACGCCCGACAACCGCGTCGTCCTCTGGGTGTTCGCCGAGGGGAGGCCCGTCGTCTCATTCCCGCTCGGCGACCGCAGCCGAAACGTCGCCCTCTCTTCCGACGGTTTGCGGATGGCGTTCAGCCGGCGCCCCAGTCAGGTCGAGGTACGCGACTCCCTCAACGGCCGGTTGCCCCTCGTCCGCACTCCCCTGGGGCGCTTCCACAACAACGTCCGCGTCGAGATGGGCGGGTACTGGCTGGCGATCCACCTCGACCGCAGCACTCACCTCTTCAGCTGGGGGGGCATGCGCGAGGGCCACGAGTACGGGCGCGACAACGTGGTGGGTGCCCTCGTCGTCGGCGAGGGCCACCCGGAGTGGTATCCGACACCGGTCAACATACCCAACCGCTCGGAGAGCCGGGGCAACCTGCCCGCCTTCCTGGCCTACGACCCGGCGCGATTTCGCGCCGCGGTGCAGGGGGTGTTCGTCTTGGCCGTCGATCGCTTCGGCCAGGTGTTCCTCTTTGAAGCCAATGGTGACCTCGTTTGTGCGTTCTTCGCCTACCGAAGCTCCTTCGCGGCCTGGATGCCGGACGGGACTTGCCTGGGGCCGCCCTCTCTCCTGGGCCGGCCCGAAACGCCCGGTGCCGCCGGGCGGATCGTGTACGCGTTGAAGCAGGCGTCGCACCGGCAAAGGGGGGCTGGCTCGTGAAGGTGCCATTCCGTTTGCGACGGTCGGCCGAGGTCGCGCAGGCCGACGGGCTGCTGCTCCTCTCGCAGGACGTGGCCGAGCTGCTGCGCCTGTGTGACGCCATGGGCGGCGCGGCGCTGCCGCTCGCGTTCGCCGTGGCAGGCGGGTTCCTCGTCAAACTGGCGCGCCCCGCCGCCGGGCCCTTTCCCGGCGCCCTGCGCCTGCGCGCCCTGGCGCCCGACCTCTTCGTGCCCGTCGATGCCGAGCTCGTGCCCGCCCTGCTCGACGACGAGCGCGCCGCGCTGGTGCGCGACCGGGGGCTGGTGTTGCTGCCGGGCGGGCGGGCCCTCGCCTTTGCGCCGCGCCAGCCGCTGGGGCCCGCCGACCTGATCGCCGTCCCGCGCCTGCCGGGTGGGGGCTGGCGCCCGTTGCCGGCGCGGCCGGATCGGCCCGAGCGTCTCTTCGAGGTGCTGCTTGAGCGCCCCGAGGACGCGCCCGACGCCATCCTCGAAACGGGCGCCGGCGACGTCGGCACCGAAGCGCCGCGGCCTCCCGAGTCCGGCGCGCCGGCCAGGGCCGCCGGGCAAGCACTGGCCGGCGCCGGCCGCGGGCTGGTGTGGCTGGGTGGGGCCCTGGGCTGGGCCGGCCTGGCCGGGCTGGGCGCCAGCCTGGTCGGGCGCGCCGTGTCCTGGGCGCCGCGCCTCGGCGAAGCGATCCTGGGCAAGCAGGAGGCCGCCCTGCGCGAACTGCTGCGCCAGTTCCGCGAGGGGAGCCTGGAGGACGCCCTGCGCCGGGCGCTGCCGCTGAAGGGGAACGAGCGCGGCGCGATCCTTGCCGGCGACGCCAATTTGCCGATGCGCAACGTCTCCTACGACCTCCACTCCCTGCTGGGCGGGAGCGGGGGCGGGCCCGGCAGCCTGTGGGTGGGCCCCGACGAGTTGTACGTCCAGCTCGAAGCGGAGTACCGCAAGGCCGCCGAGGCGGCGACGCAGCGCGGCGACTACCGGCGCGCCGCCTTCATTTACGGCAAGCTGCTACACGACTACGCGCTCGCCGCCGGCGTGCTGGCGCAGGGCGGGCTGCACCACGACGCCGCCCTCATCTACTGGCACAAGGTCGGCGACCGCCACGCCGCCGCACATTCGTTCGAGGCGGCCGGCGAGATCGACCGGGCGCTGGCGCTCTACCGCGAGCTGGGCGAACATGCCCTTGCCGGCGACCTGCTGCGCCGGGCTGGCGAGGAGGAGCTGGCCCTGGCGGAATATCGCATCGCGGCCGCGGCGTGCGTGGCGAGGGGCAACCACCTGCGCGCGGGCGAGATCTTCCTCGAGTGGGCGGGCCGGCCCGATCTCGCCGAGGAGCATTTCGCCGCCGGCTGGGCCGAGCGGCCCGGAGGAACGTCGCTGGCCTGCCTGATGCGCCTCGCTCCGCTGATGGCCCAGCGCCCCGGGGGCGCCGATCTGCTGCGCCTGGTTGAGGAGGCGACCACGTTCTTCGGCGAGCCGGGGCGCGAGCCCGAGGCGGGGCACTTCTACAACGAACTGGCGGGCCTCGCCGACCGGCCGCATCTGTCGGCGCTGCGCCAGGAGCTGCGCGACCGGGCGCTCCTGGGACTGGCGACGAAGTTGCGGCAAGGCGCCGAGGGCGGGCGCAGGGGGAGCGCGAGCGTGTCGGCGCTGCTGGGCCAGTCGGGGCGGTGGGCGCCGTCGCTGGTGCGCGACGCGGAGGGGGCGGTGCGCGGGCCCGCGCGGGGCGAGGGAGCGGCGACCTGCCTGCGCCTGCCGACCTTGCGCGGAAGCGTGACGGCGGTGTGCAGTGCGCCGGCGACAGGGGACGTGTTCCTCGGCTTCGCGGGCAGAGAGGTGGTGTGCTACCAGCCGGCAGACGGAAAGGTTGCCGACGTGTCGGTGACATTGGGGCCGGTCCTCGCGCTGGCGACCGACGCGACGGCGCGCGTGCTGCTGATCCTGAGCGGCGGCGCCGCGAAGCCCAACTACCTGACGCTGTGCGACCGAGGCCCCACGGGCCCTTACCGCGAGGGGCGCTCGCGCCCGGTGGAACTTCACGGAGGGGGCCGCTTGACGCCCGTGACCGTCATCGGGACGGGAGAGCACGTCGCGGGGCTGTGGAACGGGCGCAGCGTGACCATGCTGCGAGGGCCTCTGTTCTTGCCGGCGGGGGAGATCGGCCCGCTCTCCTTCCCGGCCGAGGACTTCCACGGGGCCCTGCTCTTGCCCGGCCTCGTGTTGCTGGGCCCCAATCTCGGCTGGGCGCCCGGCCTGCCGTCCGGCTGCTCGCTCGAGTCCCCCGTCGTGTCGTGGCTGCGCCCGCAGCCGACCCTGCTCGAGGTCGCCGGCATCGAATCCTCGGGCCGGCTGCGCTGGTCCACGTTCGGCATCTTCGTCCCGCCGGGCAGCGTGCCGGAGCGCCACCTCCTGCTGCCCGATGCCCGCTATCGCGCCGCCGCGCTCCTCCGTCCCGGCGAGCTCGCCGCCGTCGCGCGCGATGGCGTGTACTGGGTGCGCTGCGGGGAGCGCGCCCTCACGGTGTGGGCGACCACGCGCGCCGCCCTCGGCGATGCGGTCGCCTGCTTCCCCAGCCCGCTCACGCGCGAGTTGCTCGTCGTCTGCGCCGAGGGCGACGTCGTCCGCGTCCCGCTGCCGGGCTGAGCGCGTCAGATGTCCACTTCGTCGATCGCCACCTCGTGCGATTTCTCCATCACGAAGCGGTGCCGCTGCGACGGGTCCTTGCCGAGCAGATCGACGAAGACCTTGTCGGTCTCCAGCAGCATGTCGATCGTGACCTTGAGCAACGTGCGGTTGCGCGGCTCCAGCGTCGTCTCCGCCAGCTCCTTGGGGTCCATCTCGCCGAGCCCCTTGAAGCGCGAGACCTCCGGCTTGGCGTTGGCTCGCAGCGAGCCGAGGATCTGCTCCTTGTGCCGGTCGTCGCGCGCCCAGTGCGTCTCCTTGCCCACGTCGATGCGATAGAGCGGCGGCTGCGCCAGGTAGATGCGCCCCGCCTCGATCAACGGCCTCACGTGGCGGAAGAAGAACGTCAGCAGCAAGGTCGAGATGTGCATCCCGTCGGCGTCGGCGTCCATGAGCAGGATCACCTTGCCGTAGCGCAGCCCTCCCAGGTCGAACTTGTCCCCGGCCCCCGTGCCCAGCGCCGACACGAGATCGCTCAACTCCGCGTTGCCCAGCGCCTTGCTCAGGGCCATCCCCTCCGAGTTGAGGATCTTGCCGCGCAGAGGAAGGACGGCCTGCGTCTTGTTGTTGCGCCCCTGTTTGGTCGAGCCGCCGGCGCTGTCGCCCTCGACGATGAACAGTTCCGACTCGTCGAGGCTGGTGGACTTGCAGTCGGCCAGCTTGCCCGGCAGGTTGAGCCGCCGCGACGTGACCGACTTGCGCTTCACCTCCGCCGACGCCTCGCGCGACGCCAATCGGGCCCGCGCCGCCAGGACGATGCGCCCCACGATCGGGTCGGCCGCCTCCGTCATGTTGGCGTTGAGCCAGGACTCGAGGTTGGTGCGCACCCAGTTCTCGACGAGGGCCGTCATCTCGGGGTTGTTGAGCTTGTCCTTCGTCTGCCCCTGGAACTGCGGGTGTCGCACGAACACCGACAGCACGACGACGATCCCCTCGCGGATGTCCTCGGCGTTGATCTCCAGGCCCTTGACCTTGACCTTGTCCTCGTGGGTGTTGATGAAGTTGCGGATCGCCTTGACGATCCCGCTCTTGAGGCCGTTCTCGTGCGTCCCGCCCTCCGTGTGGATGCCGTTGACGTAGGAGCAGACGTCCTCCTTCGTCGATTCCGTCCACGCCAGGGCGACGGTCATGCGATCACCCTCCCGGGTCTCGCACAGGAACGGATTCAGATGCACCGTGGGCTCCCGTCCCTCTTCCTTGAGCACCTGCTCGAGGAACGCCGGGATGCCGCCCTCGTGGGTCAGGTCTTCCTTTTCGCCGGTGACCTCGTTGTGAAAGAGGACCTTCAGCCCGCTGTGGACGTACGACATGTCCTTGAGCCGGCGCCGGATCAGGTCGGCGTCGAAGCGCGGGTTGCGGAAGATCTCGGGGTCGGGCTCGAAGTAGATCGTCGTGCCGTGCCCGCGCGTCGGCCCCACCTTCTCGATGTCGGCGACGGGCTTGCCGCGCACGAACGCCTGCTGCCACTCGTTCCCCTCGCGGCGGATGGTGGCGACCAGCTTGCGCGACAGGGCGTTGACCACCGACGAGCCAACGCCGTGCAGGCCGCCGGAGTAGGTGTAGCCGCCACCCTCGTCGAACTTCCCGCCGGAGTGCAGCTTGGTGAGGATCAGTTCGAGGGTCGGCTTCTTGTACTTGGGGTGGAGGCCGACGGGTATGCCCCGCCCGTTGTCGCTGACGGTGACGCTGTCGCCCTTCTTGTGGAGGGTGACGGTGAGGGCGTCGGCGTAGCCGTTGAGGAACTCGTCCACGGAGTTGTCGATGATCTCCCAGACGAGGTGGTGCAGGCCGCGCTTGTCGGTGTCCCCGATGTACATGGCGGGGCGCTGGCGGACCGGCTCCAGCCCTTCGAGCACGACGATCCCTTCCTCATCGGTCTTCGGCTTCTTCGCGGCGGCGGTGCTCATCGCTCACTCTTTCGCTCGGGTAGGTTCGGAATGGGTCAGAATCAAGGGAAAATGACGTCGATCGGGATGCGCCAGCCAGGCAATGCAGGCTCGGCGTCGGCGGTATCGCCGCCCCGGTACGTGGCGATCGGGTTGCGGGCATCTCCGCGGTAGGCGGTGACGGTGCCTGCGCGCGGATCGACGTCCCAGACGACGAGGGTGCCCGCGAGGAAGTAATCGACGCGCTTCAACGCCATCTCGTCCTCGGCGGCGGGGCCGTGGTCGCTATCGCTGCGCACCTCCACCGCGAACGTCGGAGGCCCTTCGACGATGCGCATGTCGTCGTCCAAGAACGGTCCGGCGTAGTAGGAAGCGTCGGGGGAGAAAGACTCGCGCCCGGAAGGGAGCTCGGGCACGGTGAAGCCCATGTTGTCGGTGTACGCCTCGCCAACCCCGACCGCGAGGACATAGTCATCGAGGCTGCGGAAGATGCGGCCCGCGACCCGATTCGGCCGTCGTCCTGTTGCCATGAGTTGGACGATCCTCCCGCCGATCAGCTCGGCCTTGCCGGGCGCGCGATACAGGTCGTCGAGCGTCGCTCGGACCGTGACGGTAGCCATGTTCCCTCCCCCTACTGGTAATACGCCTTCGAGACGATCTGCCCGCTCGTCGCGTTGATGACGTAGCTGGGACCACCGCCCGCCACGTGCAGGTCGGGCAGGTCATAATCGACGTGCCACCCATCCGACTCCTTCGCGATGAGAATGCGATAGGGAGATAGATCGCGATAGGCCCGCTCCGCGTCGAGCCGGGCGATGCGCAGGGCCTCGTCGCAAGTGATTGCAGGTGAGGCGTCCATCGGTGCGGTCGGGATTGGTGGCATGCCGCAACACTCTCTTCCTTCATCGGTCTTCGGCTTCTTCGCGGCAGCAGTACTCGCACTCACTCTTTCGCTCAGGTAGGTTCGTGCCAGTCCGCTGTCAAAAAATCTCCTCAAAGACTTCCTCGACGGTGATGCGCCAGCCCGGAACGGCTGGCTCGGCGTCGGCGGTGTCGCCGCGCCGGAGAATGGCGACGGGATGGCGAGGGTCGCCCCGGTAGACGGCGACGGTCTCGGCTTGCGGATCGACGTCCCAGACGACGAGCGTGCCGGCCTGGAAGTAGTCGTCCCGCTTCGCGGCCATCGCGACCTCGGCCGAGGGGCCGTAATCGTTCTCGCTGCGAACCTCCACCGCGAACGTCGGAGCGCCCTCGATAAAGCGCATCCGCTTGAGCGGGCGCTGGCCGACGTAGAAGGACGTATCGGGGGTGAACGACTCGCGGCCGGACGGCAACTCGGGAACGGTGTACCCGGTGCCGTCCATCTTCGGCACGCCCTGCTTGGTCGCTTGTGCGTAGGCCCGAAGGCTGGAGTAGATGTTCCCGGCCAATTCTGTCGGCAAGTCTCCAGAAGACATGAGTTGGACGATCCTCCCGCCGATCAGTTCGGCCTTGCCGGACGCGCGATACAGGTCATCGATCGTGGCCCTGACTGCGACAGTGGACATGTTTCCTCCGCCTAACTGGTAATACGCCTTCGAGCCGAATCGTCGAGACGCTCTTCTGCGCCATCTCCCCCTCCTCACTCGAACAGCCCCCGCCCCTTCTTCCCCTTCTCCTCCTGCGCGTCGATCGCCTCCCAGTCCGCCAGCTCGATCGGCGCCGGGACCACCCGCACGAACTTCTTCCGCTTCACCACCTCGTGCCCCTTCCCCCCGCGCGACACCGCCTGATACTTCCCCGTGCGGAACTCCATCGTCTTGCCGTCGTCCGTCTCCACCACCAGCGATTGCCGCGGCGCCGTCAGCACGGCCGCGCCCATGCAGGAGTCGCCCGCCTCGAGCTTGATCCCCATCACGCCCTTTCCCGCTCCCGAAAGGATGTTCACCTCCTCCAGCGGGAAGTGGATCACGCGCCCCGAGGTCGAGGCCAGGAACACGCCGCCCTCGTCCTGCACCAGCGAGGCGTGAACCACCCGGTCGCCCTCGGAAAGGCGCACGTAGCGCCTCCCCACCTTCGTCGAGGCCGTGCGGAACGGCGCCAGCGGCACGCGCAACACCTGCCCCTGCGCCGTCACCACCAGCACGTAGGGCCCCGCCGGCTCGCCGTTGGCCGGCGGCACGTCCACCGGCGTGAAGCGCTCGTCGGTGGTCGTGGCCGCCACGATGCGCACCTGGTCGGCCAGGCGGAAGAACTTCGTGATCGGGTCGCCGTAGCCCGAGCTCGCCGTCACGTCGATCATCCGCATCGTGTACGCTGTGCCGTCGTCGGCGAAGAAGACGGCGTGATCGACGGTGCTGCCAGGCGCCACGGCCACCACCGCGTCGCCCTCGCGGACGCGCGTCGTTTCGATCGAGTTGAGCCGGCCCACGCGCTTGACCCACCCGTCTCTCGTCAAGACGACGTTGGTGTTCTCGCGAACGATGTACGCCTCGGGGTCGAAGTCCGGGGCGTCGTCGGCCGAGCCCATGCGCGTGCGCCGCCGGTCCTTGCCGTACTTCTCTCCCACCTCCACCAACTCGTCCTTGACCACGCCCCACAGCTTCTTCTTCGACGCCAAGATCCCCTCGATCACGGCCGCCCGGGCCTTCTTGTCCTTGAGCTCGTCGAGGATCTTTTGAATCTCCATCTGCGCGATCTTGTAGAGCTGGGCGTCGAGGATGGCCCCGGCCTGGTCCTCGTCCAACTGGAACGTCGCGATCAACTTCACCGAGGCGTCGGCCTTCCCGCTCGACTCGCGGATCAGCCGGATCGCCTCGTCCAGCCCGTTGAAGACGATCCGAAAGCCCTCCAGCAGGTGAATGCGCCGGCGGAGTTGTTCCAGCTCGTGCTCGAAGCGCCGCCTCACCACCCCGAAGCGGAAGTCGAGGAAGTGTCGGAGAACTTCCTTGAGGCTCAGCCGCTTCGGGCGGATCACCTCTTCCTTGTTGGCGTTCAGCTCGGGCACCAGGCAGGTGAGGTTGACGGGGAACGTGTCCTGGAGCGCCGTGTGCTTGTAGAGGTAGGCCATCACCAGGTTCGGGTCGGTGTCGGGCTTCATCTCCAGCGCGATGCGCAGGCCGACCTTGTCGTTCGACTCGTTGACCAGGTTCACGAGCTGCGGCAGGCGGCGGTCGTTGATGATCTCGCCAATGTCCGACTCCAGTTTGCCCTTGTCCACTCCGTAGGGGATCGACGTGATGATGATCTGAGGCCGTTTGCCCTTTTCCTCCTCCCACTCGCCCTGCACCTTGATGGTGCCGGTGCCTTCCTCGTAGATCTTGCGCAGCGTGGCGCGGTCGGTGATGACCTTGCCTCCCAGCGGGAAGTCGGGGCCCTTGATCTTCTCCATCAACTGCGCCGTCGTCGCGTCCGGGTTGTCGATCAGCAGCACCGCCGCGCGCACCACCTCGCCGAGGTTGTGCGGCGGAATGTTCGTGGCCAGCCCGACCGCGATGCCCGAGCTGCCGTTGACCAGCAAGTTGGGGAACTGGGCCGGGAGGACGACGGGCTCCTCGCGCGTGTTCTCGTAGTTGGGGCGCATGGCGACCGTGCGCTGCCCCAGCTCGCCCATCAGGCCGTCGGACACCTGCGCGAGCTTGGCCTCCGTATAGCGCTGATGGGCCGGCCGGTCGCCGTCCACCGAGCCAAAGTTGCCCTTCCCGTGGACGAGCGGCGCCCGCATCACCCACGGCTGCGCCAGCCGGACCAGCGCCTCGTAGGCGGCGTCGTCCCCGTGCGGGTGATAGTTGCCGAGCACGGCACCGACGATGGCGGCGCACTTGCGCGGCCGGCCGTCGAAGTCGAGGCGCAGGTCGTGGTACATCGTGTAGAGGATGCGCCGCTGCACCGGCTTCAGCCCGTCGCGCACGTCCGGCAGGGCGCGCGACATGATGACCGACATGGCATACGTCAGATAGCGTTCTTCCGTCTCCTGCCGCAACGATACCGGCGTGATCGTCTCCGCCATGAGGATGCCTCTCTGCTTGCGAATGCGCCGAACACCCCTGTTGACGATAGGAATTTTATCAGCGCGCTACCATCGACGCCAGGCCGGTTAGTGTTCAAAAGATCAGTAAAAATAGGGCCGGGGGGGGCGGGGCGCGCCGGGGGGGGGGGGGGGGGGCGGGGGGGGGGCCGGGGGGCGGGGGGGG